>JBIOJL010000102.1:0-15364 GCA_044450885.1 Tepidisphaerales bacterium | reverse complement strand
CTATCCCACAGGTGACTCTCTACCATGTATAACATTGCGAAGGAATGCGGCAAGGTCTTGACCTTCCAACGGCGACGGAGGGTGTGACCACAAATCCGGGAGGGCCGTGCTTCTGCACGGCCGGGAGTGGTTGCCCCGCGAAGCGGCCGCAGAGGACTGCGGCCCTCCCGGGAAAATGGTCGCACCCGCGATGGACCCATGAAGACGCGAGAAAGCGGCATGCCGGATGAGTCGATTTGGGCCGGGTTCTTCGACCCGCCTACAGTGCTGGCCAAGCTCGAACTGACGGAGCGGGTCGGCGATGTGGTGGAGGTCGGCTGCGGCTACGGCACGTTCACGCTTCCCGCCGCCCGAATCGTCCGCGGGACGATCCATTCTTTCGACATTGAAGCGGCGATGGTCGAATACGTACGGGACAAAGCGCGGAATGCCGGGCTGGGTAACGTCCGGCTCGAGCTGCGTGATCTCATCGAACAAGGCACGGGATTGCCCGACGCTTCCGCCGATTACGTCATGCTGTTCAATATTCTGCACGCCGAATGCCCCGAGGTGTTGCTCCGCGAAGCGTACCGGGTGCTGCGCCCCGGCGGGCGCCTGGGGATCATGCACTGGAACCATGGCCCTTCCACCCCGCGGGGACCGTCGATGTCGATCCGCCCGCACCCACGGCAGTGCCGGCAATGGGCCGAGCAGGCGGGATTTCAACTGGTGGGCCGGCCGCTGATTGACCTGCCGCCGTATCACTACGGAATCGTGATGGAAACACCGGGCCCCGAATGATGATACGCAAACGCGGCACGACAAGCGATCACACGGCGGTGAAGCTCCGCCACACAGCGCGCCATCCTGGCCGCCATCTGCCGCGCCGGCTACCGTTACCTCGGCGCAATGGCAGGGGCCTGGCCCTTCTTCCGGATGTACCCAAACCGACAGCGCCCCGAATGCGAATGCCCCACAACACCGCGCTGCCAACCACGGTAATCCGGATAGTCTCACAGAATCTTCGCCAGAACCGTACAAAAACCGTAAATGACCTCTTGACGAAACCTAACACATGACGTACGATGCCCGCATGTCTCTCGGCCCCTTCAACCTCCCGCCCGGCACCTTCGTCCGCCAGACCACCGCGATTCTGGCACCCCTGCTCCGGACCGCTCGCCGCCCCGTCCCGGCACCCGTTTCCTCTTCCCCTTCGTGCCTCCGTGCCTTCGTGCCTCAATCCCTTCGGTTGCGCCCCTGCCCGTTCCACGAATTCCCGCTCAGCGCTCAACTACGGGGGTTGTTCGGCAGAGCCTTGGGGAGATTTGGGCGGCGCTTTGGGGGCGCTTTGGGGGCGCTTTTTCCAGCCCCTCCGCGACTCCAAATAGAACATAAGCCATCTGCAATCAACTACTTACGCCTTAGTAGCCCGAGGCTTTCGATGCCCAATTCATTTTTTTGCCCCTTCCGACCCTCTGATCTCGGAACATAAAGGAACTCGCCATGCCACAACCCGCCAAAAACTCCGCAGCGCGAGAATCTCTTTCTGCCACTTCGTGCCGGAGCCTGCCCCGAGTACGCGAGGGGTCGGCCTTCGTGCCTCGATCCCTTTGGCTACTCATTCTTCTGATCGCTCTGCCAACGCTGGCCCAGCAGATTCCCATCCCCAATCCGTCTTTCGAGGAAGGCACCGACAAACCGGCCGGCTGGAAATGCGATGGCACCGGCCAATGGCTCGACAGCGGGGCGGCCGCCGGCAAACGGGCCGTCGCCGCCACCGGCAACGGCCAGGGCAGTTCCGTCTGGGTCAGCGACAAGATCGCCTTCGAGCCCTCTTCGCTCTACCTGCTGCGATTCAAGGCGCGGTCGATCGATGCATCAGGCGGCACCGCCATCTCCGGCCCGCCGTTTGCCAATCGCGACCTCGGCCATCTCGACAACGAATGGAAGGCGTTCGAGACCGCCTTCTTCACGCCCGACCAGATCCAGCCCGCCGAATCGTTCCTCCGCTTCGGCCAGTGGGAAGTCACCGGCTCCGTCGCCTTCGACGATGTGGAACT
Source organism: Tepidisphaerales bacterium (assembly GCA_044450885.1). GTDB lineage: Bacteria > Planctomycetota > Phycisphaerae > Tepidisphaerales > Tepidisphaeraceae > JANYKD01. Next base: position 13,325 of record JBIOJL010000102.1, on the reverse strand, counting down.
ACTTCGGGCCGTCCCGGTCTACGAACACGCCGATGGGATCGAACTGGGCACGGGCGAGAACGTCGATGGCAATCAGTACACGTTTGAGTCGCCTCAGTGGCGGCTGTCGTCGAACTTCAACCGGCCGCTGCTGTCGCACCGCACCGGCTACAACACCAACCGCTGGAACCTGGCCCGCGACGGCGACGTGATCTATCGCCACAACATCAAAGATCGAGCGCAAGACAAGGCGACCGTGCAAGTCGGCGTCTGCTACCACACCAAAGGCGAGTTGACGGTCGAGGCATCGACCGACCAGAAGACCTGGCAGACGCTTGGCACCATCGACAAGGTCAAGGTGGAGACGTTCGCAATACCGGCCTCGCTGCTCCCGGCCAAAGAACTGTTCGTACGGCTGCGGACGGACGATGCATACCTCCAGGTGGATCACTACCTCTACCGCTGCCAGATCGACGGTTCACCGTTGCGGGCAATCGGCAACACGACGCTGATGGCGATTCGCAGCGTCGATCCGCGCTTCACCATCACGCCCACAGCGATCGTCGGCAAGGTCATTCCCGGCAGTCCGTCCCGAGTCTTCCTGCACATCACCAACCCGGGCGAAAAGCTCGAAGTGCCGGCCGTGACCAGAGTGATCGGATCGAAGGAGTCGCCCCAGGAAGTGAAGATGAACGTGACACGCGGGAACTCGGCACACTGCCCGCTGTTCAGCGTGCCATCGCCGGGAAGTCATACCGTGCGGCTGGAGGCCGGCGGATTCGTGGCCGAGATGGCCGTGAACGTGGCCGAATTGCACGAGACGCGATTCGGGGCGCGGCTGCCGCAGTCCAGCGAGAAGCTTGGGGTGTGGTGGGCCCCGTCGGGCTGGAAAATCAGCCGCGAGCGCCCCGTGCCGGCGCAGGAATCGGATGCCATCCGCATCTCGGCCGCCAAGAACGAGACCGAGGCCGCTCAGTTCGTCCTCCGGCCCGGATCGGCCGTTAGCAATCTCTCAATCCGCCCCGGCGACCTCGCCGGCCCGGAAGGCTCGGCCATTCCCGCCAGCGCCATCGAGGTGCTCCGCGAGCAATACGTCTACACAGCGCGCCCGACCGACGGCACCGGAACCGTCGACTACTGGCCGGACCCCCTGCCGCCGATCACCGGGCCGCTGGCGCTGGAACCGTCCATCAACCACCCCTTCTGGCTGCGCATCCATGTTCCGCGTAATGCCAAGGCCGGCGTCTACAACGGCACGGTTCAACTCACCGCCGACGGAGTCAGCGTCGCCATGCCGCTGCGCCTCGAGGTCTACGACTTCGCCCTCCCCGACCGCATGACCTGCACCACCGCCTTCGGCTTCTCGCTGAACAACGTGTTTCGCTATCAGAAGCTTGAGAAAGACGCCGACAAACGCGCCGTGCTCGACAAGTATTTCGCCAGTTTCGCGGCCCATCACATCTCGCCGTATCAACCGGCCCCGCTCGATCCGATCAAGGTAAGCTGGCCGGACAAGAAGAACCCCCTGCCGGTCTTCGACTTCACCGCGTGGGACGCGGCCATGGAGCGCAACCTCGCCCGCTATCACTTCAATAGCTTCCAGGTGGACATCCCCGGCATGGGCGGCGGCACCTTCCACCAGCGCTACGAGCCGGAACTGCACGGCTTCAAGGAGAACACGCCCGAGTACAAGGCCGCTTTCACTGCCTATTGCCGCACGCTCCAGGAGCATCTGCGCCAGAAGGGCTGGCTGGGCGACGCGTTCGTCTACTGGTTCGACGAGCCCGACCGCAAAGACTACGAGTTCGTCGCCAACGGCTTCCGCAGGCTGAAAGAGGCCGGCCCGGACCTGAACCGCATGCTCACCGTCCAGGTCGAGCCGGAACTGACCGGCGGGCCGAACATCTGGTGCCCGATCACGCCCAACTACAACCACGACCGCGCGGAAGTGAGGCGCAAGGCCGGCGAGAAGTTCTGGTGGTACGTCTGCACCGGCCCCAAGGCCCCGTTCACGACGCTGTTCCTCGATCATCCCTCGACGGAGCTGCGCGTCTGGCTGTGGCAGACCTGGCAACGCAGGATCGACGGCATCCTCGTCTGGGATACCAACTACTGGACCAGTTCCACCGCGTATCCCGAGAAGGACAAGCTGCAGAATCCCTATGAAGACCCCATGAGTTGGCAAAGTGGCTACGGAGCGCCCAGCGGCGCCAAACAGCCCTGGGGCAACGGCGACGGCCGGTTCATCTATCCGCCCGCGCCGGCCGCCGGCGGCACGCCCGTCGCCCCCGTGCTCGACGGCCCGGTCGATTCCATCCGCCTGGAAATGCTGCGCGATGGCATCGAGGACTACGAATACCTCGCCATTCTCCGCAAACTGCTGGCCGAAAAGGGCCCCAAGCTGCCGGAAGCGCAGCGCGCCGAGATCGAGGAACTGCTCAAGGTCCCCGCCGACATCACCACCGACATGACCCATTTCACCCGTTCCCCCGACCCCATCGACCGCCAGCGCGAGCGCATCGCCCGGGCGATTGAGAAGCTGGCCAAACCCTGACCTGGACGCCCCGGTTCGGAGTTCACGCTTTCAGCGTGTCTGACTCCCTCTCCCTCCGGGAGAGGGCCGGGGTGAGGGCGGCTGGGGGCCATGTTGTCTTCCGCTCCGACGCAGTAGTGAAGAAGGCTCCATATGCGAATTGGCGATATCGCACCGCTTGACGGCCGCCATCCCCATCCTATAGTATCCCCCCCTCGCGCTGAGAACCAACCCGCGCTCAGGGCTCTTTCCGCCCACGGTACGCGCTTTTTCAGGAGACACACGTCATGGCAGTTCTGAACCCGCGGCACAAGGCGATCCAAACGATCACCACCGCCAAGCACCAACTCAATCTGATTGACTTCAAGACCGTCCACATGAAGGACCTCTTCGGAATCAACGTCTTCTCCGAGGAAGTGCAGCGGGCCCGCCTGGCCAAGCAGGTCTTCAAGGCCCTCCAGAAGACCATCAAACAGGGCGAGCCGCTCGATCCGGCGATCGCCGACGCCATCGCCACCGCCATGAAGGACTGGGCCATCGAACGCGGCGCCACTCACTTCACCCACATCTTCCAGCCCATGACCGGCATCACCGCCGAAAAACACGACAGCTTCCTCGCCCCCACCGGCACGGGCTCGGCCATCGCCGAGTTCTCCGGCAAGGAACTCATTAAGGGCGAACCCGATGCTTCCTCGTTCCCGTCCGGCGGCATCCGCGCCACCTTCGAGGCCCGCGGCTACACCGCCTGGGACCCCACCAGCCCGGCCTACCTCGTGGAAAACCCCAACGGCGCCACCCTGGTCATCCCCACCGCCTTCCTCTCCTGGAGCGGCGAGGCCCTCGACAAGAAGACCCCCCTGCTCCGCTCGATGGATACGCTGTCCATCCAGGCGATGCGCATCCTCAAGCTCTTCGGCAACACCGACGCCCAGCGCGTCTTCACCACCGCCGGCCCGGAACAGGAGTACTTCCTCATCGACAAGAACTTCTTCTATCTCCGGCCCGACCTCATCGCCACCGGCCGGACCCTCTTCGGCGCCAAGCCGCCCAAGGGCCAGGAACTCGAAGACCAGTATTTCGGCTCGATCCCCGAGCGCGTGCTGGCCTGCATGGCCGACGTCGAGTGCGAACTCGGCAAGCTCGGCGTGCCCGTCAAGACTCGCCACAACGAGGTCGCCCCCAGCCAGTACGAAATCGCCCCCATCTTCGAGACCAGCAACCTCGCCACCGACCACCAGCTCGTCACCATGGAAGTGCTCCGCAAGACCGCCGACAAGTACGGCCTGGTCTGCCTGCTCCACGAGAAGCCCTTCGCCGGCATCAACGGCTCGGGCAAGCACAACAACTGGTCCATGAGCACCGACACCGGCGAGAACCTGCTCAACCCCGGCGACACGCCCCACGACAACGCCCAGTTCCTCGTCTTCTGCTGCGCCGTCATCCGCGCGGTCGACAAGTACCAGGAACTGCTCCGCGTCTCCGTCGCCTCGGCCGCCAACGACCACCGCCTCGGCGCCAACGAGGCCCCGCCGGCCATCCTCAGCATCTTCCTCGGCGAGCAGCTCAACGACATCATCGAGCAGATCGAGAAAGGCGGCGCCAAGTCGACCAAGGCCGGCGGCCTGTTCGAAACCGGCGTGTCCGTCCTGCCCAAGCTCCCGCGCGACGCCGGCGACCGCAACCGCACCTCGCCCTTTGCCTTCACCGGCAACAAGTTCGAGTTCCGCGCCGTCGGCTCCAGCTTCAACGTCTCCGGCCCCAACACCATCCTCAACGTCATCGTGGCCGAGTCGCTCGACCACATCGCCACCGACCTCGAGAAGGCCGTCAAGGGCGGCAAGACCCTCAACGCCGCCATTCAGGAACTCCTGCCCAGGATCATCAAGGAGCACAAGCGGATCATCTTCAACGGCGACAACTACACCGAGGAATGGCACAAGGAAGCCGAGAAACGCGGCCTGGCCAACCACGCCAACACCGTCGACTCGCTCCCCGTCATCACCCGCAAGGACACCATCGAACTGTGTACGAAGTACAAGGTCTACACCGAGCGCGAACTGCACAGCCGCTTCCACATCCTCGCCGAGAACTACGTCAAGACCGTCAACATCGAGGCCAAGATGGCGCTGGTCATGGCCCAGACCATGATTCTCCCGGCCGCCCTCAAGTACCAGGGCGAAGTGGCCCAGACTGTGTCCGCCTCCAAGGCCGCCGGCGCCGACGCCTCCGCCGCCGCCGACACGCTCAAGGTCCTCAGCGCCTCCGCCCACGACCTCACCAAGTCCATCGCCGCCCTCGACAAGGCCGTGAACCATCACGCCGAGGGCGATGCCTACGCCCATTCCAAGTACTACCGCGACTCGGTGCTGCCGGCCATGCTCGAACTCCGCAAGCATGCGGACAAACTCGAAACCCTCGTCAGCGACGAGCACTGGCCTCTGCCGACCTATCGCGAGATCCTCTTCATCAAGTGACCCCGCCAGCCTCCCTGCAAACACCGAACCCCCGCGACTCCGGTCGCGGGGGTTCTCGTTCCGTCGGGCGTGACCATCTTTCCGGGAGGGCCGCAGTCCCCTGCGGCCGTCTGTAGCCGCGATCGCCGATCGCGGTTCCGGCCGTGCAGAAGCACGGCCCTCCCGGATTTGTGGGCACGCCCCTGCCTCCTCGCTCCGTCGCCTCAGCCCGACGATTGGCCCGCGTTCGCCACGGCTTCCTTCACGAACGCGGCCCCGACGCCGAATATGCCGTCGGCCAACATCCGGCAATGCACCACGGTACAGACCATCGCCACCGTGAGTTTGCCGGGGCCGGGAAGCCGAAGCAGCAAGACGGCGCCGGCGGCCGCCTCTTCGGATTGATACAGCCCGATGCCGCCGATGGAGATGTCGCAGGCTATGGCGGAATATTGCTTCGCCATCTTGTTGTCGACGATGACCGCCGCCGCCACCTTGGCATGCACGTCCATCCGGCCATGACGCCGCTGGTCCGCATCGCTGAGGGCGCGGTTCGCCTGCTCCAGGCACACCAACACGTCATTGAACTGTTGCGCTGTCAATTGCACGATACCGACCTCTTCCCACGCGGCCGCCACGGCGTAACCATTCTTCGGGAGGGCCGCAGTCCTCTGCGGCCGTCTGTAGACGCGATCGGCGATCGCGGTCCCGGTCGCGCGGAAGCACGACCCTCCCGGATTGCCCGCCCGCTACCGCCGCACTGCCTCCTGGACAAACTGGGCGCCGACCGAATACAGGCCGTCGGCCGGCGAAGCGCACCGGCTGACGGTACAGAGGAGCGCCAGCGGAGGCTTGTTCTGGCGCAACAGGCGCACCACCAGCCGCGAGCCTTTGTCCGCCGCCGCCGACTGCATCAACCCGATCCCGCCGATCGAGATGTCGCTGGTCAACGCGGTATAGCTCCGGGCGGACTTGCTCTCGGTCATGGCGGCCACGGCCACCTGCGCCCGCACGCTCACCCGGGTGTGCCGCCGCTTCTCCGAGCCCTGCGACGCGGGCGCAGTCGGGCGCAAGCCGAGCAGGATCTTGCCGTGCTGTTGCGGTGTCAACTCCATCTCGCGCGATCCCTTTCGACACGCGCCGACCTTCATCTATCGGCAAACGACGCCGGGCACTTGCAATCCGCTATCCGTTCAACGCCCGCAACGCCGCAACCTCGTCCCTGGCGGTGTGGGCGGCGATCGTATACGTATACCGTTTGATCTCGCCCGGCTTCCACTGCTGCAGGAGGCCCAGGGCGCGGTTCTTGTCGCGGCCCTCAACCACGCCGGTCGCGGGTTCCAGCGCCGTCACATACTCGCCGCCGCCCCAGTGCTGCCAGTTCACCAGCCGGCAGAACTCCCTGGGGCTGTAGCGCACCGACGCCCCGATGCCCAGGTTGCGGTTGACGATCCCGGCCGTCGCCAATCCGAATTTGTCCACCGTCGGGAACAGGTATCCCACCCACGAAGTCGGGCCGGAATGCTCCTTGAGCGCCTCGGGCATGACCCGCCACTTGTCCGTCGCGTAACGCGTGGCCGTCGGCTCGCTGCCGGCCTGCGGCTCGACACGTTCGAGGTCGGCGCAGATCTCCGACCCCGCATCGCACAGGGGATAGCCGAAGTTGATGTGCAGCAGATACGCATGCGGCACGCTGACATTGTGGGCGTTGTAGAACTCGTCCGTGACGTGGATCGCATTGCCGCCCAGCGTCGAACGAATGGTCCGCTTCAGTTCCGCGCACGGTCCGTAGAACGCCCCATAGCGAACCCGGCCGACGACGATCATGTCCATCTGCCCGCGCTGCGGGTCGGGCTGGACGATGGATTCGATGGAGGCGGCGGTGTTGGAGTGCGGGCCGTGCAGGCCGCACTCCTCGCCGTTGTCGGTGCAGGGCGCGCCCATGCCGAACGGCCCGCAGCTCGTCAGCAGCCCGCCGGCGAAACTTTTGAGCCAGTCCGGCCCGCGGTCCAGCGCCCGCGTCGGCGGCGTCGCACCGTTGTACGTCAGGAACGACAGCGAGTGCTGATGGATGAACGCCTGGTCGATGTCCAGCCCGCGGTCCGCCAGCACGCGATAGCGCAATCCGCCGCCCGTGTTCACGCACAGCACCCGCGAACCCCGGCCCTGGCCTTCGTCGAGCGTATAGGCCTCGATCCCGCCAATCTGGGAAACGTTGATGAACTTGGATTTGTCCACTGCGAAGTCTTTCACCGGCATGTCTGCTCCTCTGGATGGATTAGAAACCACGGATGCGTAGAATAGCCCGCGTTGATAAACCAGCAAGGAGCAATCGATGCCCGTGTACGAATATGTCTGTAACAAATGCAGCGAGCACTTTGACAAGCTCGTCCGTTCCATGTCCCGCAAGGAGGCGGTTCCGTGCCCGAAATGCGGATGCAAGCGGACGGAGCGGGCGATGAGCAGTTTCGCGGTGGGCGGCGGAGGGGCGAGGGCGTCGGCCGGGCCGGCGCGGCCGCGGGGCGGATGCGGAGGCGGGTGCTGCGGCGGGGCGTGTTCGCACCGTTAGGAAGCGTGCGGTTGAGGACACGGGCAGGGGTACTTGCCCATGCCACCCAAATGCCCTCACCCCGGCCCTCTCCCGGCGGGAGAGGGAGAAGGCAACAAAAAGAAAGGGCCGCCCGTTTCCGGGCCGGCCCTTTCCGGTGCTCATCCCGCTGCCGTGGTTACCCCTTGAGGAGCGCCAAGACGTTCTGAGGAGACGAGTTGGCCTGGGCGAGCACCGTGGTCGTCGCCTGGACGAGGATCTGGGCACGCGTCATCGCGGCGGTTTCCGTCGCGAAGTCGGTGTCGCGGATGGCGCTCTCGCTGGCGGTGACGTTCTCGAGCGTAACGTTCAACGTGTTCACGTTGGCGTCGAGAACTTCCTTCTGGAAGGCGCCGATCCGGCCTCGCAGCGTCGACACCTGTGCGATCGCTGCGTCGATGATCTTCTGCGACGTCGTCAGGTTGCCGCTGGACAGCGAGTTGGCCGCCCCGGAGCCCAGCGTCGACAGGTAGCCGGTAACGGCATCTCCCAGCGAGCCGGCCGAGACCGACTGCAAGCCGATCGACGCCTTGTCCTGCTCGGTCACCTTCGAACCCAGCGCGAACTCGGCACCGCCGCCGGTGATCTGGAACTGATCGTTCCCCAGCGTGTTGAACGCCGTGCCGAGCTGCATCTGGATGTCCAGATTGGCCGCGCGATACGACACCGACAGCCCGTCGGCCTGCGCCGCCGCCCCGTTCACCGTCACGTTGGCATCCCGGCCGTAGGCAGTGCCGGCCGTCGGCACGAAGGCCCCGGAGATGGTCTGCAGGGAAACGTACTGCGTCGAACCGAACTCCACCGAGTAGAGCCCGAGATCGCCGCCCGAGTTGATCGCCGAGACGCCGGTGGCGTTCTTCAGGGCATTGATCGCCGTGACCATCTGGGCGACCGTTGTTCCTCCGGCGAAGGAAACCTGCTGCGACCCCTTGTTGCCGGCGATCTGCAGGGTGACGGCGTTGCCCGCGCCCAGGGCGCCGCCGGTGTAGCCGAGGGTGCCGGTGCGCGCCGACTGGGTCACCGCCACCACCACCGTCGTCGGGGCGTTGTCGGCCAGCAGGGCCGAGTTCACCTGGACCGAGGCGAAGTTGGTGGTGTTCACCCCGGCGGTGGTGTAATCGAGCGAGCCGTTGAGCAGCTTCACGCCGTTGAACTGGGTGGTGTTGGAAATGCGGTTGATCGAACTCAGGATGGAGTCGACCTGGAGCTGGTTGGCGGCGATTTCCGCGCTGGAGAGGGCGCCGGTGTTGGCCGCCTGCGTGGTCAGACCCTGGACCTCGAGCAGCAGGGCGGAGACTTCCTGGAGCGAGCCTTCGGCGGTGCTCAGGACGTTGTCGGCCCGGCCGGAGTTCTCGATCGCCTGGTTGATGCCGGCCATTTCCGAGCGCAGGGTTTCGCTGGCGATCAGCGCCGCCGGCGCGTCCTTGCCGCTGTTGATCTTCAGACCGCTCGACAGACGCTGCAGACGCGTGCTCAGGTCCGTCGAGTTCTGTGTCAACTGATGCTGGGCCATCAGAGATGAGATGTTGGTGTTGATGCGACTCATACGTATCCTCCGTGACACCGAACCCGATTCTGCTCGGGGCCGGCATTGTGCGACGGTTGTCCGTAGCCGTCGCGGATGGAACAGGATCCCGGTTCGCGCGTCGCGGGCCTGCCTGTCCGGCACGACCGCGCGATGGGCGAACCACAATTGAAGCAGTGACGTAAGCAGGGATGGGCCGGGGCTCCGCTCCGGCAGGCGAGCACTGCGTGTACTGGGTGGGCAACCTCCTTGTCAGAAAGGCCCGTCGCGCCCGAATCCGTTCGGCCGCGGAGTTCGCACTGCTCATCGTCGTGCAAACTCCTTGTCGTCGCCTTTTGTTTCGGAGTTCCCGGGGCGCAAACTTTACATGAAGCAGCGCGTTTCCTGCGCCCCGGGAAGGCCGATAAAACGGCCGCAAAGACCGCGGCCCTCCCGGAAAAACGGCGCTGCCGGAAACAAGAAAGGGCGGCCCGTTTCCGGGCCGGCCCTTTCCAGTGCTCATCCTGCTGCCGCGGTTACCCCTTGAGAAGCGCCAACACGTTCTGTGGCGACGAGTTGGCCTGGGCGAGCACTGAAGTTGTCGCCTGAACGAGAATCTGGGCACGCGTCATCGCGGCGGTTTCCGTCGCGAAGTCGGTGTCGCGGATGGCGCTCTCGCTGGCGGTGACGTTCTCGAGCGCAACGTTCAACGAATTGACATTCGAATCGAGGACTTCCTTCTGGAAGGCGCCGATCCGGCCGCGCAGGGTCGAGACCTGCTGGATCGACTGGTCGATGATCTTCTGCGCCGTGGTCAGGTTGCCGCTGGACAGCGAATTGGCCGCCCCGGAACCCAACGTCGACAGGTAGCCGGTGACGGCATCTCCCAGCGAGCCGGCCGAGACCGACTGCAAGCCGATCGACGCCTTGTCCTGCTCGGTCACCTTCGAACCCAGCGCAAAAGCCGCCCCGCCGCCGGTGATCTGGAACTGATCGTTCCCCAGCGTGTTGAACGCCGTGCCGAGCTGCATCTGGATGTCCAGGTTGGCCGCCCGGTACGACACGGACAGCCCGTCGGCCTGCGCCGCCGCCCCGTTCACCGTCACGTTGGCATCCCGGCCGTAGCCGATGCCGGCCGTCGGGACGAAGGCCCCGGAGATGGTTTGCAGGGAAACGTATTGCGTCGAACCGAACTCCACCGAGTTGAGCCCGAGATCGCCGCCCGAGTTGATCGCCGAGACGCCGGTGGCGTTCTTCAGGGCATTGATCGCCGTGACCATCTGGGCGACCGTTGTTCCTCCGGCGAAAGAAACCTGCTGCGACCCCTTGTTGCCGGCAATCTGCAGGGTGACGGCGTTGCCCGCGCCCAGGGCGCCGCCGGTGTAGCCGAGGGTGCCGGTGCGCGCCGACTGGGTCACCGCCACCACCACCGTGCTCGGGGCGTTGTCGGCCAGCAGGGCCGAGTTCACCTGGACCGAGGCGAAGTTGGTGGCGTTCACCCCGGCGGTGGTGTAATCGAGCGAGCCGTTGAGCAGCTTCACGCCGTTGAACTGGGTGGTGTTGGAAATGCGGTTGATCGAACTCAGGATGGAGTCGACCTGAAGCTGGTTGGCGGCGATTTCCGCGGTGGAGAGGGCGCCGGTGTTGGCCGCCTGCGTGGTCAGGCTCTGCACTTCCAGGAGCAGGGCCGAGACTTCCTGGAGCGAGCCTTCGGCGGTGCTCAGGACGTTGTCGGCCCGGCCGGAGTTCTCGATCGCCTGGTTGATGCCGGCTATTTCCGAGCGCAGGGTCTCGCTGGCGATCAGCGCCGCCGGCGCATCCTTGCCGCTGTTGATCTGCAGACCGCTCGACAGACGCTGCAGACTCGTGCTCAGGGCTGCCGAGTTCTTTGACAACTGGTGCATGGCCGTCAGGGACGGGATGTTGGTGTTGATCCGACTCATATGTATCCTCCGTGACCCGGTCCCGCCTTCAGGCGGGACCGATGATAGGCGATGGCTATCCGTAGCCGTCGCGGGTGTGGCAGTACGTCGGCGCGCGGCTCACAGGGCTGCATGTCCAGCAAACCCGGGTGATCGGCGAACCACAAACAAACACATCATGTGAGGTTGAATGAGCCGGCGCTCCGCTCCGGCAGGAGAGCACTGCGTAGCCTGGGTGGGCAACCTCCTTGTCAGAAAGACCCGTCGCGTCCGAATCCGTTCGGCCGCCGGGTTCGCACTTATTGTTGCTTTATGCGAACCCAAGTCTGTCGTCCCTTCTTTTCGGTGTTCGGCAGGCGCAAACTTTACATGAAGCAGAGCGTTTTCTGCGCCGGCAAAGGGCCCGATAAAACCGCGTTTCCGCCGCCACTGGGCCGGCAGGCGCAGTTTTTGCGTGTCCGATAACCGAAGCGCCTATTCCGCCCGACCTGCCTTCCCCGTACACTCGCGCATCCTATGTCCAGCACTCCTATTCCCGTCGCCGTCATCGGCTGCGGCCGCATGGGCCGCCTGCACGCCCGCTGCTATTCACAAATGCCCGAGGTCCGCCTCGTCGGCGTCTACGACCGCATCGCCAAAGCGGCCGACGAAACCGCGGCCCAGTACAACACCACGCCGTTCACCGATCCCGCCCCCCTGCTCGAACAGGTGAAGGCCGTGACCATCGCCACGCCCACCGAATCGCACCTCGCTGCCGCCGAGCCGTTCCTCGGCCGCGGGATCGCCTGCCTGATCGAGAAACCCCTGGCCCGCAACGTGGCGGAGTGCCAGTCCATTGTCGATCTCGCCCGGCGCCACCGGGCTATCGTGCAGGTCGGTCACATCGAACGCTTCAACCCCATCGTTGTCGCGCTGCGCAAACTCGATCTGTTTCCGCGCTACCTCGAGACCACGCGGATCAGCCCGATGACCTTCCGCTCGATGGACGTCGGCGTGGTGCTGGACATGATGATCCACGACATCGACATCGTGCTGGCGCTGGTCAATTCGCGCCCCGTGAACGTCGATGCCGTCGGCGCCGCCGTTCTCGGCACGGCCGAGGATTCCTGCACCGCCCGGGTCACGTTTGAGAACGGCGCTGTTGCCACGCTCACCGCCTCACGGCTGGCGATGAAGACCGAACGTCGCCTGCGTCTGTTCACCGCCGACGCCTTCGTCTCCCTCGACTACGCCAAGAAGACGGCCGTCCTCATCAAGGCCGAAGACAACGTCCCCCTGCTCCGCGAAACGGCCGCCAAAGTATGGGCCGGCGAGATCGATCCGGCGACGCTGAACTACCCACAGATGGTCAAGATGCACGAACTCCAGGCCGACGCCGCCGAGCCGATCCGTGCCGAACTCGATGCGTTCGTCCATGCCGTCCGCACCAACACCCCGCCCCTGATCCCCGCCGAAGCCGGCCTGGCCAACGTCTCCCTGGCCGAGCAGATCGTGGCGGCGATGGGACAAGGGAAACTGTAACTCAAGAGATTTACAACCATTTCCATCCGTCAGGCACTATCGTCTCTAACATGGGACAATACGACAGTTCGGGGCGGATTTTGGTGGTGGTTTCTGTCGCGGGCAACGCATCAAAACGCGTGACCGAACTCCAGCAATTGGGAATGGAGACTGCGGGGAGTACGGACAGGAATATTGCGTTCCCAGTACATGAAGTCCGGGCGTGGGTCTCGGGCAAACAGGTCAAGCAGATAGCGCGGTTTTCATGGGTCCGTCGAATCGACATGTTTGATTTCGCTGTGTCCCTAAATCGCTAGCGCAGATGCGGCCATAGTTGGCTCCGTGCGCCAGTGGGTCTGGGGTCCAGGGGTCAAAATCCATTCTACACATGATGCCATCAATCCGGCGATCCCTGCCGCACCCAGCGGCCCTTTCGGCCACTTCGCCGCCCCCACGTTGTCACCCGCATCGTCCTCTTTGCTTCTTGGCTCCTTCGCGGTTAATCCTCTTGAATCAGACCGCCAAGTCGCCGGGGACCACATGGGCAAGGACACGGACATTCCCGTGGAAGCCGGCCCGGCCCCAGCCGCTGAGAATGCCACTGATCTTGCCGGCCGGCTGCCGCACAGATTCGTTCAACCCCAGCCGGATCAGTCCATGACCGCCGGCATGCCATCACTCCACCCGCCCAGGTAACCCCCAATCCGCACCTCCTTTGTCCGATCCCAATCGACCAGAAGAAATCCCGGAATTCTCCAGATTCTCACAACCCACACTCCACCCATCACTTACGCGAATCGCCCGCCGCCCTAACCCGTCGAAAACCACCTAACACCACCCATATAGT
>JBIOJL010000101.1:0-15464 GCA_044450885.1 Tepidisphaerales bacterium | reverse complement strand
GTGGATGTTGACGCCAAAGCACTGGGGAATGACGGGCGGGGGCAATTCGAGGGCATGCGTCTGGAGAATACAGCCGGCAAACAGCAGGAAGAAGGATGTCAGCTTCATACCATCGTTTACGCGCCGGGCACGGGTGTGTTTGCAGGTCTTGCTGCGGGGATTCAGGCAAGGATGGCCGCGATCGCCGGTCGCATCTCGTAGCAAGTGGGGCCAGTGTCCTCGCTGGCCCGGGATTCCAGACGGTCCGGGATTCAGGAAGGCCAGCGAGGACGCTGGCGCCACTTACGGCAGCGCCAATTGGTCGATATATGTCGCCTCGAACGCCGGGTCCAGGTTCAGCTCCACCACCTCCACCTTCTTGGCCACCCGACGCACTTCCTCCATCGCCCGGCGATCGACCAGTGACAGATACGCGCCGCCCAGCGCCGAATTGCCCACCGGTTCGATCTGCTCCACCCGGAACCCCGGCAACAGGCCGCAGCCGATCGCGCTTTCCGGCCGGATCTGGGTGCCGAATCCGCCCGCAAGATACACGGTCTTGATCTGTCGCGCCTCCAGCTTCTCCTGCGCCAGGAGCATGAGGATGCCCGCCGCGATGGCCGCCTTGGCCGTTAGCAGCCGCGAGACGTCCGCTTCTGAAACCACCACGTCGCCGCTGGCGCCGCGGCCCACCCGGCACGCGCGCCCATGCCGGCTATCCGTCAGCGCATGTTCCCATCCCGCGGCAAATCGTCCAGCGGACGAAAGCAGTCCCGCGTTCCTCGCCTCGGCGAGGAAATCCACGTACGCCGACCCGCACAAGCCCATCGGCAGGATGCCTTCGCCGCCGAGCACGTCGGCTACGAATCTCCCGCGGCGCCAGCGCAGGTGTGAAATCGCCCCCGGCGCGGCCCGCATGCCGCATGACAGACCGGCCCCCTCGAACGCGGGGCCCGCGGCCGTCGCGCAGCCATAGAACTTGACCCCCAGTTTCAGGATGATCTCCCCGTTGGTTCCCGCATCCACCAGCAGGCTCGGCCCGTGGTCGTACGCCAGGCCGCTCGCCAGGCAGCCCGCCGTCAGGTCCGATCCGACGTACGCCGAGGCGCTGGGCAACAAATGCAGCTCCAGCCCCATCTCATCAGCCGGCCAGCCCCGGATCTCCCGTGTATGCACCACCCGGTGCTCCAGAAACGCCGGTGTGAACGGCGCTGTGCCCATCGGCGTCGGATCGACGCCGGCCAGCAGATGCAGCATCGTGGTGTTGCCCGCCACCGCCCCGCAGACCAACTGCCGCGCCGCCGCCCCGGCCGTCTTCAGCACCTCCCTCACCAGCGAGACGATCGTCGCCACCACCGCTTCCTGCAGCCGACCGATCATCTCCGGATCCCTGGCGCACCGCGAGATTCGCGTCACCACATCGTCCCCCAGCCGCATCTGCCCGTTGAAATCCGACGCCCTCGCCAACACCCGGTCTTCCGTCAGATCCACCAGCATAACGGCCACCGTCGTCGTCCCCACGTCGATCGCCAGCCCCAGCGCCGGGCCCATCAGTTCGCCCACTCCCTGCCACAGCGGGTCGTGGCCGCTGGAGACATTCAGGCTGAAATCCACGAGCGCGCTGGCCTTGTGCGACAGCATCGACCGCTGGGGCAGCTGCAGCCGCACCGGCCCGTCGCCGACGACACACTGACACGCCTGGACGCAGTGCCCCGTGTACACCCTGGCTTCCCGACGAGTCGACCGGTCCAGCAGCGTCCCTTCGAGCAGTTCCACCTCGCACCCGTCGCAGAGCCCCTCCTGGCCGCAGCGCGTGTTGAGCGGCAGGCCATGATCGCCGAGCACATCCGCCAGCGACTTCACTCCCGGCTCGACTTCCAGCACACGCACTCCGCCGGAATACTCAACGTCGACCCGTGTCAGTTTCTTCTGATCCATAGCAGCCCCTTCGGGGAAACTCGAAACTCGAAATCCGAATGACGAATGAAACTCGAATGACAAATCACCAAACCACTCAACCGCATCACCAATCATCCATCGACACGCGGCTTCCGCTCCGACCTTCGTCATTCGAATTTCGGACTTGATTCGTCATTCGAGTTTCGGATTTCGGATTTCATTCGCCATGCGTCATTCCAACTCCGAGCCTCATCATTTGCCCGGCCGCTCTCGCTCCACAACTCGCGCATCCGCAGTCATCTTCATCGTCTCGCCCGGCTTCAGCACCAGAAACCGATCGTCATCCCATTTTCCCTCCAGCATATCGCGCATCAGCGCCGCGTCACCGGGCTGGCGGTCGAATTCCCAGCCCAGCCATTTGGCGCACTGCCTGGAAAACTCCACATCCGCCGGTGTTGAGCCGATGCCCACATCCACATACGTCGCCCGCGTGTACGCCTTGAACCACGCCTGCTCCGATTCCATCAGGAACTCCGCGTTGTCCTGGCCGTATTTCTCGACATACTGCCGCCGCAGCAGATCGTACCGCAACTTTCCGGGTGGCACGTGGTGCCTGTTCCACCCCGGCGAGTACCAGTAGGTCCCCGGATACTGCTTGACGTACTCCGCGTAACGCTCCTTGCTGCCCAGCAGCAGCGTGATGCAGTCGTGCGCCCGCGCCAGCACCAGCAGGCACCGCCGCGTCCGCACCCCTTCCACCCCCCTGCTGCACAGCCCGTATCCCAGCACGATCGCCTCGGCGCTCGTCCCCGCCTCTACTCGATCCACGGCTTCCTGCAGTTTCTCCCGCAGGATATTCGGCGTGTTGTGCAACCCCTGCGGAAGTATCTCGATGTGGACCACCTGCGGCATCCCCTTCCTGAGCCCCTCAAGCTCAGCTTCCAGAACGGCACAAGTGATGACCGCGATGCGCATGGTCAAAGTGTACTTCGCCGCGGCCCTTTCACAAATCCCGAGTGCGAAGGACGAAGGATGACCCGGTTCGTTCCTGGCAAGCCACACGGATATCGTGGTCCCCCGCTGCAGCCGGTGCAATCGCATTCTTCCCAGCCCGAAGTCGCAACAGTGTCCGTGGTGTGGTCATGATTGGCATGCTGCAAACGGCCCCCCAACAAAGAACCAAGAACAAAGAACCAATGACCAGTGACAACTGACAAGTGACCAAGTCCGTTTGACACACCCCCCGCTCACCCTTAGATTGACGGGACAATTCCGTCCTCTGGCTCGTACTTCTATTAAGTGCCCTCGGAGGCAAAAGGAGAACACCATGGCCGACCTCAAGGCTCTCGCCGATGCAGTCCGAACCGGGAAGCGCGCCGATGCCGTGACCCTCACGAAACAGGCCATCGCCGACAACACGCCGCCCCGCCAGATCCTCGACGCCATGGTGGGCGCCATGGACGAACTCGGCAAGAAGTTCCAGTGCCAGGAGGTCTTCGTGCCGGAGATGCTCATCGCCTCCCGGGCCATGAAGGAATCCATCGCCGTGCTTGAGCCCATGCTCGTCAAGGCCGGCATCAAGCCATTGCTGACGGCCGTCATCGGAACCGTCCAGGGCGACCTGCACGACATCGGCAAGAACCTCGTCGCCATGATGTGGCGCGGGGCCAATTTCGCCGTGGTCGATCTGGGGTTCAACGTCCCGGCCGACAAGTTTGTCGCCGCCGCCAGGGAACACAAGGCCGCCGTGGTGGGCCTCTCCTCACTGCTGACCACGACCATGCCCGCGATGAAGGACACGGTGGCCGCGCTCAAGGCCGCCAACGTTCCGAATCTCAAGGTGCTCATCGGCGGCGCCCCCATCACCGACGATTTCGCCAAACAGATCGGCGCCGATGGCTACGCTCCCGACGCCGCCAGTGCCGTCGATGCCGTCCGCAAGCTTGCCGCGGTCTGACCCTCCAACAGGAGCCATCATGGCACGACCCGACCTCTTGGCCGCGCTGAAACAACGCCCGTTGCTCTGCGACGGCGCCATGGGCACCCAGCTCATCGCCGCCGGCCTCAAGCCCGGCGCCTGCGGCGAACTCTGGAACGTTGAGAAGGGCGACGTCGTCGCCTCCATCCACCGCCGCTACCGCGCCGCCGGCTGCGACCTCATCACCACCAACACCTTCGGCGGCACCCGCCCCAACCTCGAGCGCCACGGCCTGGTTCCGCAACTCCGCCAACTCAACAAGTCCGCCGTGCAGAACGCGCGCCTGGCCGCCGGCAGCGAAGGCTACGTCCTCGGCGACATCGGGCCCTTTGGCGGGTTCCTCGAACCCGTCGGCGATGCAACCGAGGCCGACGTGCTCGCCCTGTTCGTCGAACAGGCCGAGGCCCTCGCCGACGCCGACGCCTTCATCATCGAAACCATGTCGGATCCGGCCGAAATGGCTTTGGCCATCCGCGCCGTCCGCAAGATCTCCAGCCTGCCGGTCATCGCCACCTACGCCTTTTCCAATTCGCCCACCGTCTTCCGAACCATGATGGGCGTCCCGGCCGCCGACGCCATCCGCACCGCCATCGACGCCGGCGCCGATATCGTTGGGGCCAACTGCGGCACCGGGCTCGATCTGCCCGACTACCTGCGCCTGGCCGGCGACCTGGTCGCGGCCGCCGGCGGCACCCCCGTCATCCTCCAGCCCAACGCCGGTGCCCCCAAACACGAAGGCGGCAAGCTCATTTACGATGCCCTGCCGCAGCAGATGGCGAAGATCGTGCCGCAGCTCTGTTCCGCGGGCCTGAAGATCATCGGCGGCTGCTGCGGCACGACGCCCGATCACCTGGCCGCGATGGCCAAAGCGTTGTCGTGAAACGACAGACAGGAATGTCTGTCGTACGACAGGCAAGAATGCCTGTCCTACTGGTGACGGGCAGGAATGCCTGTTCTGATGATGACAGACAGGAATGTCTGTCCTACCGCGAGGTAAACATGTCGCAATCCATGGAAGAGCTCTATCAACAACGGCTCAAACGCTACACCACCGCCCTGCGCAACGAGAAGCCCGACCGCGTCCCCATTCGCCCCTTCGCCGCCGAACTGTGCGCCAAATACGCCGGTTTCAACTGCCAGCAGGTGACGCAGGACATCGGCATGGCGTTCGAGGCCGTCATCAAAACCTGCCGCGATTTCGACTGGGATGCGGCCGTCGCCAACATGGTCTACGTCTGGGGCGGCATCCCCCAGGCCGCCAACCTCCGCTACTACGCCATCCCCGGCGTGGGCCTGTCGCCCACCACCGGCTTCCAGTACCTCGAGCCCCCCGAGGGAGGCGCCTGGATGCAGGCCGACGACTACGACGATTTCGCCAAAGACCCCACCGGCTGGCTCTACAACGTCTGGCTCCCGCGCATCTCCCGCGACGTGCCGCGGCCCGGCGAACCGGCCAGTTTCAAACAGAACCTCTCCCTGCTCAAGGGCGGCATGGCGTTGATGACCTACTTCACCTCCTTTGGTCCGCACATCCAGCGCATGCGGACCGAATGCGGCACCGTCTCCGCCATCGCCGGCATCCTCAAGGCGCCGCTGGACATCCTCGCCGACAAGTTCCGCGGCTACATGGGCCTCTGCGACGACCTCGTCGAACGCCCCGAGAAGGTGAAGAAGATGTGCGAGGCGCTGATGCCCCACATGCTGCACATCGCCAAGACCTCCGCCGACCCCAGCAAGACCGTGCCCATCGGTTTATGGATGCACCGGAGCTGCGTCCCGTTTATATCCTTCGACCACTTCAACAACATCTTCTGGCCCACCCTCAAACCGATCATCCTCGAGCTGCACAAGCTCGGCCACCAGGTGATGTTCTACGCCGAGGGCAAATGGGGCCCGCACCTCAAGAGCTTCGCCGAACTGCCCGACCGCTCCATCCTCTTCCACTGCGACCGCGACGACATCTTCGAGGTCCACCGCATCCTCGGCCACAAGTTCTGCATTTCCGGCGGCGTGCCCAACGCCATGCTCTCCTTCGGCAAGCCGGAGGAGGTCAAGGCCTGCTGCAAGAAGATCATCGACGAAGTCGCCCGGGACGGCGGCTACATCATGGACGCCTCGGCCATCATGCAGAACGACACGTCCATCGAGAACGTCAAGGCGATGACCGATTTCACCCGCGAATACGGCGTGTATTGATTAAGGAGAAGTCCGATGAACCCCCAACCCACCGACCAGCCCGTGAACCGTCCCCCCGGCACCTGCATCCCCTGGGAAGAGCAGAAGAAGGACATGCCCCCCATCCTCGGCGATGAACAACTCGTCAAACAGGTGTGGGAAGCGACGGACGGCCTGGCCTATATGTACATCTGGCAACTCGTCGTGTCATTCTGAGTAAAGTAGGACCAGCGTCCTCGCTGGCCAGTTTGTAGTACCGCCTTCAGGCGATATTTGCAGACCGCCTGAAGGCGGCACTACGAACAGACGCTGGCCCTGCTTGAGGTTCGGCACGCTCACGGCCGAACGCATGACGAGGGGCCGCTTCAACGAACGTCCCCGCGTGCGCCGTCCGCCCGGAAATTTCCAAAATCGTACTCATTTTGTCGTATCGCCAAAACCCGATATCGCCTACAATTGAATGTCCGAATTACGATTGGAACCGTTGTGCATGCGCATCCTGCTGATCTATCCTGAATTCCCCGATACCTTCTGGAGCTATAAGCACGCGCTGCGTCTGGTGCGAAAAAAGGCTCTGTCCCCGCCGCTGGGGCTTCTCACGGTCGCCGCCATGCTCCCGCAGGGCTGGGAGAAGAAACTCGTCGACCTCAATCTCGTCCCCCTCACGGACCAGGACCTCGCCTGGGCCGATCTCATCTTCATCAGCGGCATGGGCGTCCAGCGCGACTCCGCCCGCGCCATCATCGCCCGCTGCAAGGCCGCCGGCAAGACGGTCGTCGCCGGCGGGCCGCTCTTCACCGCCGAATACGCCCTCTTCGAACAGGTCGACCACTTCATCCTCAACGAAGCGGAACTCACCCTGCCCCCTTTCCTCGCCGACTTCGCCAAAGGCACCGCCAAACGCGTCTATCGCACCCGCGAATTCGCCGACATGCACCAGTCCCCCGTGCCTCTCTGGCACCTGGCCGACATGAGCCAGTATCACTCGGGCGCCATCCAGTTCTCGCGCGGTTGTCCCTACGACTGCGAATTCTGCAACGTCACCGCTCTTTTCGGCCGCCGCCCGCGCACCAAGACCGGCGGGCAGATCACCGCGGAGCTCACGGCCATGCGCGACGCCGGCTGGCGCGGCACCATCTTCTTCGTCGATGACAACCTCATCGGCCACCGCCCCTCGCTCAAGAACGACCTCCTCCCCGTCCTCCACGCCTGGCAGAAGACCCACGGCCCGACCACGTTCAACACCCAGGCCTCCATCAATCTCGCCGACGACGAAAAGCTCACCCGCGACATGGTCGACGCCGGCTTCGACGCCATCTTCGTCGGCATCGAATCCTCCGACCCCTCCAGTCTCGAAGAATGCGGCAAAAGCCAGAACCGCAACCGCGACCTGATCGCCGACGTCAAGCGCCTGCAGAAGGCCGGCCTGGAAGTCCAGGCCGGTTTCATCCTCGGCTTCGACCACGACACCCCGGCCACCTTCCAGCAGCAGGTCGATTTCATCCAGGAAAGCGGCATCGTCACCGCCATGGTCGGGCTGCTCCACGCCCCGCCGGGCACCCAGCTCGCCAACCGCCTGCGCAGCGAAGGCCGCCTCATGGGCTCTTCATCCGGCGACAACACCGACGGCTCCACCAACATCGCCCCGCGCATGGGCCTGGAAACTCTCCGCAACGGCTACCGCTGGGTGCTCGATCGCATCTACGCGCCCGGCCCCTATTACCGCCGCTGCAAGACGTTCCTCAAGAACTTCGGCACCCCCACCTGCCGCCCTCCCCTGGACTGGACCCGCATCCGCGCTTCCCTCGACTCGGTCTACCGGCTCGGCATCGTCGGCCGCGAACGCATCGAATACTGGTCCCTCCTCGGCTGGACCCTGCTGCACCGCCCCACGCTCCTTCCCATTGCCTTCCGCCTCGCCGTCTGCGGCCACCACTACCGCAAGATTTGCGAGTTGCACGGGCTCTGTTCCGATACCGCCGGTTCGGACGCCAACAGCCCCGCCTTCTCCATCTCCCTCGAAGCCGCCGGCCAGCCGGATGCCCAACCATCGTAGGCCGCGTTCGTTATCGGACGCGCCGAACCACCTCCACACACCGGCCGTCTCGCTCCCGATAAAGCGCACCCTGTCTCTGGACGATGTGAAGAGCAGGCGTATTGGCGTGCGCCAGTTTCGCTGTTCACCGGAGGCAACCATGTCCGTCGCCACTGTTCACGGCTCCCAGCAGCGACTGGCCGAATTGATCGGCAGTCTTCAGAGCATCGTAACCCTCCCCGAGATCACGGCCCGCATCGCCGAGTGCGTCAACAATCCCGGTAGTTCGGCCGCCGATCTCCACCACATCCTGGCGCACGATCCCGCCCTGGTCAGCCGCCTGCTCAGGCTGGTCAACAGCGCCTTCTATGGACGATCGACCGAGGTCGACTCGGTGCAGCGGGCGATCGTCCTCCTCGGCTTCGACGCGGTCCACCACATGGCCCTGGCCGCCACCATGGGCCAGCTCTTCCGCGGGGCCCGCATCTG
Organism: Tepidisphaerales bacterium; assembly: GCA_044450885.1. GTDB lineage: Bacteria > Planctomycetota > Phycisphaerae > Tepidisphaerales > Tepidisphaeraceae > JANYKD01. The sequence continues at coordinate 6,909 of JBIOJL010000101.1, read as the reverse complement.
CGAAGGCTACACCGGCCGGGACCTCTGGACACACTGCATCGCCGTCGCCGCGGTCGCCCGCGAACTGGCCGGCCGAGGCCACAAGCTCGCGCCCGACGAAGTGTTCCTCGCCGGCCTGCTCCACGACATCGGATTGCTGGTCTCGCTCCAGGTCTGCCGCGGGCAGTTGCGCCAGGTTTGCGAGCAGGCGCGCACCGGCCACGTCACCTTCGCGGCCGCCGAACTGGAGATCATCGGCGTCGGCCACGAGGAACTCGGCGCAGCCCTCGCCCGGCGCTGGAAGTTCCCCGAATCGGTCTGCGCCGTCGCCGGCCACCACCACGCCCCGCACACCGCCGACCCCCGCTGGCAAACGATTGCGGCCATCGTCCACGTCGCCGACGCGATCTGTTGCCGCCAGTCCATCGGTTTCGACCTGACCGCCCCTCTCGACACCCTCGACGATTTCTGCCTGAGCATCATCCCCCCGGACCTCCTCGACGAAGCCGCCAACAGCGCCCGCCAGTGGGCCAATCCGGACATCGACATCCTTTCCTGACAGTGGGCCTACTGCCGCTTGGCCAGACCCAGCAGAAACGCCTCCGCTTCCTGGTATTGCGGGAACCTCCGCTCGGCCGCGCGGAACTCCGGGGTGTGCGCGTACGCCCGCCCGCCGCTCCGGTCGACGCCCATCTCCTTGTGAAGCAACTCGTGGTACATCAGGAAGTCGATGACGAACTCGGGCACGTCGGCCCGGTCGACGGTGGCGCTGATGAGCAGCGTGTCCTGGACGATGTCGTAATGCCCGAACTTGCGGGCGGTGATGACCGCGCTCCACACCAGTCGCGGGCGGGGCATCAGGCCGCGGAAGAAGCGTTCGTTGACGCGGGCAAAGACGGTTTCCAGGCTGTGATGCACGCCGCCGAGGTGGCTGCGCAGGCCGCCGAGGCGGTCGAGTTCCCGGCGCACGGCCTGGTAATCACTCCGTTCCATCGCCTTGACGACCTCCTGCCGCACCGCCGAGTCGCGCCGCCCGATCAGGCCGGCCAGCCAGGCGAAGTCGTCGCCGGAGAACGTGATCATCGGCGTCGGCAGGCTCAGCGGACAGGTCTGCGACGTCGCCTTGATCTGGTAGATGGCATCCATCGGCCGAAAACAAATGGTCTGGCGGCAGCGAGGCCAGTGACGTTCAAGCGTAGCCGAGAGCGTCTGCCGGGCCCGCTGCAGGGCGGACACGTACCGGATCAAATCTTCGCGGTTGGCAAAGAATGCCAGCCAGCCGCGAATGCCGGCCGTACCGTCGCTGAGTTCGAGGTTCTCCTCGCCGTGGCGCTGGATTCCCGATTCAAGATGCCGGCTGAGGCGAAGAATCACGCCATGGGCCTCGTCAACCGCCGGTTCGGAAGCGGCCGCCCAGAGATTGTGCAGGATGATCTCGAAGTGGCGGGTGAGGCCCCTCCAGCCAAACTTCCGGGACACGCGGGCCTGCCCGGCGGTCTGTTCGGCCAGCGGCGCCCTGGTCCAGTCCACGGACCGGAGAAACGCCATCGCCCGCCGGCTTGGCGTGGGCAGGCTGGCTTCGGTGGTCCCATGATCCGCAAGCGCGCGAGCGACGCCGGCCAGATTCCGTTCAACGTGGCCGCGCAGCGCGGCCAGATCGACGGCGTTGATCGGGCCGCTCAGACGGCTGCGCACGGTGTTGGCCAACCTGACGATTCCGTTGATACGCAACATATTCCCTGGGCATGATACCGGCTCGACGGGGTTCACGTCATATTCCAGTTTCTCATCCCAAACAGCCGATGGATAAAATCGGAGACATTCTATGCGAGATGTAAGATTGTGGATCGCCGCGTCGCTCGTCGCAGTGATGGCGGGTTGTGCGGAGATGGGCACATGTGCCCACAACACTTCCGCCGACGAGCCGCCGGCCAGCAGCTTCTCCATCAGCGGATGCGGCGTCCAGCAGGAAGCCGTCCTGGACACCGGCACCGTGGTGCGCCCGTCCCGATAGGAATTCGAGCAGGAACAACCGCCGCGATTCGGCGGGTGCCACGGCTTGTCTACCGCAAGCCGTGTCCGTGGATTTCTCTCACTTCATCAGCCCGCGAAGCACTTCGACGTTGACCAGGTCCCACTCGCGCCCATCCTCGGCCGTGCCGTCCTTGGGCGTCTCCAGAATCTTGGGCACGGTCGCGAAGTCCGGGTCGCGCACCCATGGCCGGAACCCCTCGACGCCGATGAACCCCCGGCCGATGTGATCGTGCCGGTCCACACGACTGCCGAGTTCCTTCTTCGAATCATTCAGGTGCAGCACTTTCACCAGCCGCTTGCCGACGGTCTTCTCGATCTCCTTGAGCAGCGCCCCATACTTCCTGCCGCGGAAGTCATACCCGGCCGCGAACAGGTGTGCGGTGTCCAGGCAGACGGCCAGCCGCTCGGTATGTTTGGAATGCTCGATGATCTTCGCCAGATGTTCCAGCCGCCAGCCGAGCGACGTCCCTTGCCCGGCCGTGATTTCCAAACAGGTGATCGTCCTGGCGCCGCGCACGCCCGCGTACGCCTTGTCGATCGCCGTCGCCACGCGCTTCAGCCCGACCTCCTCGCCGCTGCCCATGTGCGCCCCCGGATGGACCACGAGGTATGGGATGCCGAGCATCACGCACCGCCGAATCTCATCTGCGAACAGGTTCAAGCTCCGCACCCAGAGTCTGTCATCCGGCGAGGCCAGGTTGATCAGGTAGCTGTCGTGGCTGACCGTGTGCTTGAACCCCAGCCGTATTGCTTCCCTTTTCCAGTCGGCGATATCCGCATCCTGGAGCGGCTTGGCGGCCCATTGTTGCTGGTTCTTGGTGAAGACCTGCACCGTGTCGAGCCCGAGTTTCTCGGCCGAGAGCAATGCGTTGAACAATCCGCCGGCGATGGATAGGTGCGATCCGAACATCCCACCCAAGATACCTGCTCTTGGGGCCACATGCGATTGCCCTGCCACAGCGGAATAAAAACGCGCTTTTGCGTTGACCCGTCGCGGGATGCAGGGCTAAACTTCTACAAGACCGGATTTCCGGCCACATTCAACGGATCGGAGAGTTCAATGGAGCGGAGCATGAGCAAGGTCGGGAGAAAGGGTCTGGCAGTCGCCGTGATTGCCTGCGGCATCCTGGGCCTCATCCCGGGACGAGTCGGCGCGGCCCCGAACCTGGTGCAGAATGGGGGCTTTGAAACAGGCGATTTCACCCAGTGGACGCTGATCCTGAACGGGACAGACCCGACCACGACCTTTGTCAACACGCTGGCCGAGGCCGGGCCTCCATACCCTGCACACACCGGCACCTATGAAGCGAACTTCGGTGCCGTCGGAGCACTGGCCGACATTACGCAGCCAATCGCCACGACGCCGAACCAGCAGTATCTTGTCGACTATTTCGTATTCAGCGACGGCGGCCTGCCCAACGAATTGACCGCCTCCTTCGCCGGCGTTGCGGGCCCGGACCTCGTCAGCATCCCGCAGCAGGGGTACACGGAATACTCATTCACGGTCACGGCGTCGGGCGCGTCGTCCATTCTGCAGTTCGGCGGGCGAAACGACCAGGGGTATCTGCTGCTGGACGACGTGAGCGTCACCGCCGTTCCCGAGCCCGCGGCCCTCGCTCTGTTGTGTATCGCCGGCGCGGGGCTGTGCGTACGCCGGCGACGGGACTGAGCCGACATGGCCGCCACGCCACAGTTGCGAAGCCGCCGGCGGGCATCTGTGATTCTACTCGCCCTCGCTCTGATCCTGCTCCTGGCCCTCATTGGTCTGGTCTTTCTCTCCACCGCTTCCACGGAGCGGATTTCCTCCACTTACTTTGTCGACGACACCCAGGCCGAACTGCTGGTGGAGGGGATCAAGCACGCTGTCGAGGGCACACTCCAGCAGGCGTCGCCTGCGCTTGCCGCACGTCCGCAGACGGTGGCCCAGCGCAGCCAGCCGGTTGATGCATGGACGGAACCGCTGCTTGCGGCGCGCGTGCCGGTGCGGCTCGCGGAAATTGTCGGGCCGTGGGAGGGCAACGTCGCCGCGGACAATGCCCCGCCACGCACCTACGTTCAGGGCCAATACGTGGAGTTTTCCGGGAGGTACTGGGTCTGCCGCGCAACGCACCTGGCTTCGCCGGAATGTGCGCCGCCCGCGTTGCCGTATTGGCTCGACTGCGGCGCATCGGGCGATGCGCCCGTGTGGCCGGGCGTATCGCGAATCAGTTCGGGCAGTCTTTCCAGCGATCCGCTTCAGCCGGCGCTGCCGCCGTTTGCCGTTCGCTCGATGATGTTCCCCACGTCGCTCAACATCGGCGGCAGGTCGTACCCGGCGCTGCGGTTCTACCACCCAGGCACCGACCGGATGGAGACCGCTTTGGCCGCCGACACCGATGGCGACGGCATCGCCGACTGTCCGCTCACGCCGGTGCCGCTCGGATCGATCCATGGCGTGACCTTCTTCTATGGTCTGCGAGTCATCGACAACGGCTCGGCGATCAATGCCTCTGTCGCCTGGGAGCCCGACGACGATCTCATCGCCTCTCACGGCGGACAACTGTTTCCTAGCCACCTCGACCTGCGCCGATTCCTCCGCGGCGGACAAGCGGAACTGGATCGGCTCAACGCCTGTCGCTTCGGCGGCGGTACGTTCGCCTCGGGCCCGGCCATCCCTCCGGTCGACGATCTGCTCCGAGTCCGTACGGATTTCCAGTTCCTCTCACCCCGCGATGCCCTGTGGATGCAATTGGGCCGCCGTATGGAGAATCCGTGGTACAGCGAACCGCCGGCCGGCGCGCGGGCTGCCGGTCGGAAATTCACGTCGCTGCCCGAGAGTGAATCGGGCAATCTGGCATACAAGGGTGGTGTCATCGCCAACCCTTGTGGTCCTTCGCTCATCGAACGGCTCCTGGCGGAATCCGTGTTCGGATCGCCGGACCAGCCGGAAGTGCCGGGTCTTCCAGTGACGGCCTACGGGTCGAGCCCCACCGGCGTTCGCGACTGGTTCGCGGCCAACTTCGACTACCTGGCCGAAAGTCCGGGCAGTCCATCCGGCTGGAAACCGCGACGCCCGTTGCTGACCACCCGCAATCCCGTCTCGGACCTTGCTCCGGGTCTGGACATGCGACCGCTCGCAGGCACCGGCAAACCATCCGTTGCCACTACATCCGCCGATTCGTCCCGGATGCCGTTCTCTGCCGGGCTGCCGCCGCTGGCGTCCGCGAACACCGCGAGTTTCGGCGAACTCTGGCGCGCGTATTGGAACGTCATGGCTGAGGACTGGAACGGGCCGCGAACCCCCTTTGGCGACTGGTACCGCTACCGCGTCGCCCACAGCCCGGCCGGCACATTCGACGATCCTTACCTGGGTACTCGTTTCGTTAGCGGCACATTTCAGCCTGTGATCGAACAGCATCCAGCGCGGATGTTCCGCTCGCCGCTGCGGGCGGTCCGCAGTGCCGTCTTGTCCCGCAACCTGTCCGAATCACCCTTCGGCCCGGATACACCCCGCCTTGAGCCCGACCAGGTCCTGCTGCTGCGCTCGGCGCTGGCCGCCATCAACACCATCGCCCTGCGCCGTCCGACCGACGACATCCCCTGGCAGGACATTCACCTCTCCGCCCGCGTCGGCGGCAGCGTCCACCCGGTCACCGCGCGGATCTACGGAATCAAAAAGCAGCCGTTCCTGACGGAGATCTACGCCCAGACCGACACGGTCACTTCCAGCCCGAGGGACTTTACGATCCGGAACCCGGCCGGCTATGTCGCCATCGAGCTCCACAACCCCTACCCTTTCCCGATCGATCTGGCCGAGTGCAGGCTGGCCACGATCTACCGCAAGGGCGCGGCCGATCCCAACCAGGCCGATGCGACCGCCTATCCCAACCTGACTATCAGCGATCTGAGCCTGGCCAGGCGGCCGGTCTCGCTGGCCAACGCCCGTTCGAATCTGGCGGACGCGGATCAGCCCCCGATCCGCCCGACCGTCGTGCCGCCCAACGGCTTTCTTGTGCTGGAGAACTACGAACCGAGGGACCCGTCGGATCCGGCCCGTGACCCGCAATCCGCAGTCTATCGTCCGCCGAGTTCGGGGTTGCCCCTGAGCGGGCGGATCTCGGCGAGCAGGTACTCGAAGGCCAACTTCGCGTTCGTTCCCAACCTCGACCTGGTGCTGGACCGCGAAGTCGTGTTGCTCCGGCCGACAGGCGCCCAGCGACTCGCCGAGCGCATCCACGGAACGGACTACGACGGCAAGGGCGCACCCATGTTGCTGCGCTACCACGGCACCGGCCTGGCAGCGGATTTGGTTCCGCTGGACTCGTTCGATTTCACCGGCCTGCCCCGTCCATACCCCGGCGACACCGCGTGCTTTGCCTGGCACTATGCGCGGGCCAGCCACCGGGCCGCCATCGGCGGTGACGAGGACCACTCGTGGCATTTCGTGTATCCCGGCCGATACGACGCCGGCCAGCCTGCTTTGCCGGGCGGCGCGCGGCCGCGGCAGCAGGGAACCCAGATCGCCGCCTGGAACGCTCCGGGCGGAAGAGATCCGTGGATCGCCACGCCGCCGTCTCCTGGCATGTCGCTCGGGGATGATGGCTGCAGCGAACCGGCCGGGATGAACTTCCAGGCGACTTATCCCACGGAGTTCGCGATTCCCCTGGCGGAGATCAACTGGGCGGGGCCGCCTCCGGCCGGGCCAACTGGGAATCGGTATCCGTTCGGCGCCTTTGCCCGCCGGACCGACCTGCTGCGTGTCACGTTCATCGGCGCATACCGTCTCCAACTCGACGCGCGGGCCGGCACCGAACGGGTGCTCGAACTCAACGCCGTCACCGCCGACAGCGTCTTTGCCGAGGATACCGACACCAGCGACGACTCGGCGTCCATTCCCGGCGATCAGGAGCACATCGG
>JBIOJL010000100.1:0-15467 GCA_044450885.1 Tepidisphaerales bacterium | reverse complement strand
GGTGCCGATGGTAACGGGAGCCGGCGGTGAGACCGCGGGCGGGTCGGCTGGTCGGGCGGTCGGCACGAACAGTTCGGGCGGCGAAACCGCTGCTCCCGGAGTGGGCGTCGCAGGCAATGGGGCCGCGAGCAACTCCAGGATGGCATTGCCCGCGGTCAGGTTCTGTTGGGCCACTTGCACGTCGGCGCTGCTTATCACGCCGTCGCGGTTGTAGTCCCAGTGGTTGTCGACCGGCACGGCGGCCGGCGAGCTGCGGCCTCGGGCGGCCAGCGCATCGGCCGCCGTCACGGCTGCGTCCGTGGGGCTGTTGCCGGACTCGCCGATGGCGTTGCCAAAGTAGAAGACGCTCGGCGACGCAAGTCCCGTGTTCACATCCGCAAGCACGGTCACCTGCAGCCAGTCGCGCGCGATGGCGCCGTCGGCCCAGATGATCTCGATCCGGTCGGAACTGTTGGTGCCCGCGCCCGGCCGCACGGCGATGGTTGCCGGGCTGGGAGCGCTTGCCCACTGCGTCGGGTCGGGGGTGTTGCCGACGGCGAAGAGGAAGTCCGACGCCGCCAGCGCCGGGATGTTCCCCAGGCCGACCACGTCGATCATGATCCCGTTGATCCCCTTGCTGTAGCTCGTGTAGTTGGCGAATGTCGCCGTCTGGCCGGGCAGAAGGGCCTGTTTGTCGGTGGCGATGGCCGCGTCGTCGGCCGGATTGAGGGCGGGATTGTTGCCGTCGAAGAAGCTGTTGTTGTAGAAAATGTGCTCAGCGGCAATGCCGGTAGTGGTTACGAGCGCGCCGGCCGAGCCGCTGCCGCCGGTGCTGTTGGTGACGGTCACGGTGACGGTGAACAGGCCGGCCTGGGCATAGGTCTTGGAGAGACCAAACGTTTGATCGGGGTTCAGCGCCAGCGGCTGCGGGCCCGCGCCGTCGCCGTAATCGACGGTCGCCTGCCAACCACTGCCACCGAGATTAGTGAAGGAGCCCGACGCCGAGTACAGCCCGCCGGCGGCGATGTGGGCGACGGACGGCAACGAGACGGTTATCGGCGCGGCGAGGATGGCGAACGTGACCGGGTTGCTCCGGCCGGACAGATAGTTCTTGTCGCCGGCGTAGAGCGCGATCGCGGTGTAGGTGCCGGGGTTGACCGGCGGCGCCAAGAGCGCCGTTCCGGTGGCCGACGGGCCGCTGTAGAACGATACGGATGGCGAGCCGGTCGGACTTGGGGCCACGCCGCCGGCGCCCTGCAGAGTGGCGACGGCCCACGCGGTGACGGAGTTGGTGCCGTCGTAGGTGATCGTCGGCGGTGCGGGCGCGAGGGTCACCGTCGGGGACGCCTGGGTGATGACGAAGGTCCCCGGCACATAGCTGATCCGGTAGTTCGGGTCCACGGCCCCGCTGACGCCGATCGGATAGCTCCCGGCATCGCTGGAGGCGGTGGCGGCGGTCAGTAGGGACGGCAGGGTGGTCAGGCTCGCCGCGGATTCCCCGGCGATGAAGCCGCTGTACATGACGGCGAGCGACGGCATGGGCTGGCCGAGCGCCTTGCTACCGTCTACGGCGGTTATGGTCAGGGGCTGCTGAGAGACTGTCAGCACGCCGGGGACGAAGGTGATGGCGTAGTTGCCCGACGACAGTCCCGCGGCCGATATGGCGTACGTTCCAACCGGCGCATTGCCGGCCGGCTCGTTGGTGTTGAGGACGAGCAATCCGCCCAGGCTGGTGATCGACTCGCTCCTGACGAATCCAGTGAGCATCGCGGAGAACGTTGGATCCGGTGCGCCGTAGCCCTTGCTCGCGTCCTTGACGGTAACGGTCAGCGGCGCGGGGTTCACGGTGAGGGTTGTGGTCGTGGTGTCGCTTGAAGAGCCAAGTTGCGTGTCGCCGCCGTAGCTATAGGTGACTGCGTAGGGCGTGGCCGAGGCGGGCAGCGCGGAGATGTCGAATGTGGCCGAGAAGTGGCCGGTGGCGTCGACGATGGCCGGTACGGTCAGGTTCTGGAGGGTAACGTTGATGGTCTCGCCCGCCTGGGGGAGCGCAGCGCCAGCGCCGATGTCTCCCGAAAGCGTCAGGGTGGGGGTGCCGTAGGTGCTGGTCAGTGCCGTCGGCAGGTTCGTCAACGTCGCCTGTGGGCCGGAAACGCTGGTCGTGGCCTGCGCGGCGCCCGGCGTGGGCTGGACATTGCCGACGTTGTCCGTGGCGACCGAATAGAACGCGTAGGTGTGCCCGGGCGTGCCGGGATAGACGGCGCTGGTGGTTGTCGCGTCCACAAGCCAGGCCGCAAAGGGCCCGCCATCGATGGAGGCGTAGATCGTGAACGAGGCGATGCCCGAACCCAGCGAGTCGTCGGCACCGGACCAGGTCAGGTTGATGCCGCCGGGGGCCGAACCGGCCTGCAGCGGCGCCACGCTGCTCGTGGGGGCGCCGCGGTCGAGCGTGTCGGTGATGGTCGGCGTGTCGATCGGTGCGTTGGTGTCGAACACCACGGTTGCCTGCGCGGGAACCACCGTGCCGGTCGGTGCCCCGGCGACGGGGGCGACGGTGTACGTCACGTACCCCTCGCCATTGGGCGGAGTCACGTCCGGAGGCAGGAACCCCAGCAGCGGATTGACCGGACGCTCGCCGGTGGCCGGGTCGATCGCCGTAAACGTCCAGAACGCCTGGTGCGTGGCGACGTTGATCCCGGCGAAGACGTCCACATCGATGCCCAGGCTCGCGGTCAAGTCCACGCGCGTGGAGTAGAACGCCACGTTCGGCGGCGGCGTGATCGCGTCGTTCCCCAGGACCATCGTCCCCAGGCGGAAGGTCCGCACATCCAGATTCGGGTCCAGGGCCTGGGTGATGCTCAACACCTGCACCGGCGCGGTCGCCGTGGCCTCGTTCTGGACGTCGATCTGGTAGTTGAGCGGCTGGCGCGTGGCGACGAAGTTGTCGGGGCCGAAGGCGGTGGGGCCGGTGATGTCGTTGGGGTCCGCGCTGTAGGAGAACTGCACGAAACGTGCGGCGATCTGGGCGTTGCTGAGTGCCCCGTGGCCGTGGCAGATGGTCTTGGAGGCGCGGATGACGCAGACGCTGTACTCGTGGAGTTTGCGCTGGGCCAATTGGACCGTCTTCTGGTAGCGCTGCTTGGCCAGCTTGTATTCGTTGATGCCGTCCTGAAGGCTTTCCAGGGCCTCGATGGAATCGTTGAAGTTGATCGTTCTGGCGACATTCTGCCTGTCGAAGAAGGTCTGGAAAAGCGTGGTCAGCGCGCCGGCGCCACCGCCAAGACCGGCGACATGATCGGTCGGGAACAGCTTCTTGATCTGTCCCAACTGATTCATGATGTTCCCGATATAGGTGCCGATGCCGGCGGACTGCGCCGCGACCTGGTTCATGTCATTGATCACATTGTCGAAATTCGGGTCGCCCATGATGCCCCGCATGAACTTGTACATGGCGTAAGTCGCGCCCAGGATGCCGCCCACGTTGTTGGCCAGTACGAATGCGGCGCCCGTCGGAATGAGCGTGCCGGCGGTCGTCCCGGCGATGGAGACCTGCAACCCGGTGGCGCCCCCCTCGCCAAGGGTGATAAGCCCGACGCCTTCCGCTCCCAGGAAGGCCAGCAGCGAATCGACCGCCAGGACGATTCCAGTCGCGAAGACGGTGACCTCCGCCATGTTCTTGACGACGGTCAGCGGGGCGTCCTTGAGCAGCACCAGCGCGTTTTCGTAACGATCCAGCATCAACTCACGTGCCACGTCCTGCGTTCGCACTGAGCCGTAGAATTCCGCCAATTTGCCCGCGCAGGTCTTGCACTCGTCCAACAGCGGGGCATCCGAGAGCTTCGCCTCGTTGAGATCGCGTGCTGGAAGGCCGAGTTCCTGAAGCGCATTGACCAGCGCCGCCAGTTCGCCGGTGGGCGTGATGCTGGTTGGTATGTCGAAGCTCGGGTGGACGGCGACGCCCTGCAGCGCCGGATTTGCCTGGGAGGGGCTTGTTTGCGTGGGAAACGCCGCCGACCCGGCAGCGGCACCGCCGGTGAGCCCCGAGAACGCGACCTGGACCAACTGAACGTCCCCGAGGCCCGTCGTGCCCGTCGACGGGGCGGCAACGCCGGTCCGAGTCACCGGCGCCAGGCCCGCGGCCGAGAATCGAACAGTGAGGTTGTTCCCCCAGACGCCATCGACGGTAAACGTGCCGTCTGCAGCCGTTGTGGCAGTCCCCAAGACATGCCCCACAGCGTCGGTGACCACAATCGTTGTATTGGGAACGGGGTGCCCGGATGCATCGAGCGCTCGACCGTTGAGGTGGCTCGTTGCCGCCCCCAGAATCGCGTTGTTGCTGAGTCCGGCGGAAGTCACCACGACGCCGCTGACGACAAAGGTCTGATCGCCGGCCGCCAGGAATACCAGGTCGTAGGTGCCGTCGGGCAATCCCTTGATTGAGTACGCACCGGTTGCATCGGTTGCGGCGCTGGCGGCGACGGTCACTGCCCCGCCAGCACCGACGGCGTAGGCCACCACGGCCGCGCCGTTGACGGGACCGGACCCGTCGGCCACGGTTCCCGAGATCGCGTCGCCCGCGGTGACGGTGAGCGCCGCGTTGGCGGGCTGGCCGTCGGTGATCGTGACGGTTGTCTGCGCGGTGGCGCCGCTAAGCGTGACGACGGTGATCTGATAGGTTCCAGGCACGAGACCCGAGGCACTCACTTTTCCGTTGGCATCCGGTGAAGTCGCCGAGAGCTCCTGCAATCCGTACGGCGTCGCCTGCTGGATTTCGACGGAATCCGTAGTCACGGCCTCGATCGCGTCGGTCACCGTGATGGCCAGCGAATTGGCGCCGGCGGCAAAATCCTGGGTTACGGCCGCCCCGGGCGCCACACTCACGGCGGCGGGGGCAAAGCTGGCGCCCATGGCAAACGCCGTCAGGGCGTAGCTCCCGGCAACCGTCAGTTGGATGCTGTAAAAGCCGGCGCTGTCGGTGGCGACGACCGCGAGGGCATCGCTCCCCTGAAAGAGCGTCACGAATCCGGTGGCCGGCGTGCCGTTGACCGTCAGGTGGCCGGAGATCGTTCCGGCCACGGCCGCCGAGACGACCAGATCCTGCGTTGTGGTGCTGCCGTCGGGCGCGGCAAGCACAACTGATGTGGCCGGGGCGCCGGCGGCCCAGACCGTGTAGGCGCCCGGCGCCAAGTGGTTGAACAGGTAGTGGCCCGTCGTGTCGGTGGAGGTGGTTGCAGTCGTGCCGTCGGCGCCGACGATGCGAACGCCAACTCCCAGGAGAGGCGTGTTGGCGCCGGTCAGCTTGACGATTCCGCCCAGGGCGTCGCCGGCGAGGATCGCCAGTTGGACGCCGGCAAGCTGCTGGCCGACTGAAAGGGTCACGGGCGCGCTGGAGGCGATGCCCAGTCCGGGAGGAAGCAGCGCCTCAAGCGTATAAGTGCCGGAGGGCAGTCCGTCGATCCGGAAGGCCCCCGTGCTGTCGGCCGCCGCAAAGGTGACCAGCTTGCCGGCGGCATAGAGTTGCACGCTTAATCCCGCGAGACTCAGTGACGGATCGATACTGCTGACAGCGCCGGAAATGGACGCCGCGGGCAGCAGCGTCACGTTCCCCAGGTCCTGCGACTGGCCTGCCGCGAGGGTGACTGTCTGCTCCTCGGTAACCGCACCGAGTTGCTGGACATCGACCGTGTACGTCCCCGCCGGGAGGTTGTTGAAGGTGTAGGTGTTGTTGATGGTCGTGGGCGTGAACATGCCCGGCGTGCCCGGCTGGCCGGCCAATTGGGCGAAGATCTGGATCGGCGCATTGTCGCCGGCGGGCGGGGTGACGGTGCCGGTAAGGGTGGCCTGGGGGACCAACTCAAAGTCCGGCGGATTGCTGCCAGCGACGGGCGTGAACGTCTGGTAGGCCCGCGCGTAGCCATCGGCCTGGGTGTAGAGGGAGTAGGTGCCGTCGGGCAATCCCTCGAAGGCGTAGTTGCCCAGTGCATCGGTGACAACAGAGATGTTGGAAGTGTCGCCGGGAGTGCCGGCGACCGCGAAGACCTGCGCATTGGGCACCCCCAGCCCGGTGCCCAGATCGCGCACGGTTCCTGAGAAACTCTCGCCGGCGGTGAGACCGATGGTGACGCCCGCAAGATGCTGCCCCGCACTCAGCGCGACGCCGTTTCCGGTGGCGACCAGGGCGCCGTCAACCTGGAAACTGTAGGTGCCGGCCGTCAGCGTCGGGAAGACGAACGAGCCGTCGTTGTAACTGCGCGTGATGAACTGCTGATCCGTCGCCGTATTGATGGCCGTCACGTACACCCCGCCAATGTTGACGCTGATGTCCGGGGCCGACAGGACTCCGGTGATGGAGGTGTTGAGTTCGGCGGTGGCCCGATCGATATTGACCTGCAGCAGGTTGGATTCGATCTGGTTGTCCAGGCCGCTGGAGGGGTAAAGGTCGGCATCCTGTGCCAAGGCCGTCAGAACCTGGCCGTCGGTCGTCCCGACATCCTGCTGCATGCGTTGGAAGATCGGCGCGAATTGCTGGTCGGTCACGCCAGGCGGAATCAACTCGCTGTAGAGAGAAGTGAAGTCGAACGGGAGGGTGGGGTCCAGGCCAAACTTGCCCAGATAGTACCAGATGCCGCCGGCCCCGGGTTGGGCGGAGAAGAAGACCTGCGAGCCTTCTTCGCCGGGCATGAGGATGCCGGCCGGACCGTCGCCCGGCGCGGGGGCGAAGAAGGTGTAGGCGTTGTTGGTCAGGTAGGCGGGATCGCGGCCGATGGCGCCGGAGGTGGTGATGACCAGAAGCGGTGCGGGGCCGTCGTCGATGCCGCTGTTGCCCCAGGCGGCGGTGAGGCTGAAGTTGCGCGCGTGGGGTGCGACGTTGGGCGCGGTGATCCCCGCTTGAACGATGGCACCGCCGCCGGCGACGACGTTCAGGCCGTTATGCACGACCGCCGTCTGGGCGGCCGAATTGGTGAAGGTCACATCGTAGACGCCCGGCGGCACCCTGGTCAGGTCGAATGTGGTGTAGAAGCGGTCGCTGCCGACGTAGTAGTACTTGGTTGCGGCGTACGTGCCGCCCGGGCCTGAGAGCGCAGCGGTCACCGTGCGGTCGAACTTGGCGCCGTTGACCTGGATCGTCAGTTGCCCGGCCGTGCCGCCGGTGCCGTAACCGGTGTCGTTGACGGAGAACTGAGGCAGGGTCGCGGTCAGCGTGTAGTCTTCCTGCAGTGCCGCGGGGATCGCCGACGCGTACGCCAGGAGGTAATAGGTACCAGCCCGCGTCAGGGGCACGGTGATGCTCTGGTTGGCCTGCAGGGGATGGCTGTACGCCAGATCGAATGCCGACCGCGTGGGGACCTCTCCGTAGCGCAGATAAAGCTCGTTGACCGCCGTCGCCGAGTCGCTGTTGAACGTCACGTAGAGCGTCTGGCCGTAGGGCACGACAACCTGGTAGTAAATGCTCTGCCCGGTCTTCATCGATCCCGTGCCGGGGACGCCGAGCGTCAGCGTGGGAAGCGATAGCGACACCTGGTTGAGAGATGCGCCGATGTTGTTGGTCTTGACGGCCTCGGGCAGGACGTTGCGGATGTCCGTGCGGACGATGACGTAGTAGTTCCCGGGATTCAGCCCCGGCACCGGCGCCGTGACGGTCGCCGTGTAGGACCCGCCCGGGGCGACATTCCCCGTATGCGTGGTGGTCCCCAGGAGCGTGGCGGTGGCATCGAATGTATTGCTCGTCGAAAGGTAGATGGCGTCGTCCCACGATCCCTGGGCGGTCTGCGCCGAGAGGTTGTTGATCGTGTAGGTGATCGCCATGTTCAGCCCCAGCGAGCCAACGGCCGGATCGGGCAGGGTGATGGTGCCCACGGCGATGTCCGTGGGCGCCGGAAGGACGATACTCACGGGCGTGGCGCCGTATGCGGTGTTGTTGGCGGTGTTCGGGTCGTTGCTGACGCGGCCCGAGCTGTCCGTGGTGACGAACAGGTAATAGGGTCCCGCGATGCCGGACGGAAGCTGCAGGGAGAGGTTCTGCGTGTAGCTGGACCCGGCGGCCAGGCCGGCAGTTTGCAAGACCGACCCGAGGGCAATGTCCAAACCGGGGGTGAGCGTCTGGTCGAGCGAGAGATAGGCCGTGTCGTACCAGGCGCCGAACAACGGCAGGTTGCCTTGGTTGGTGACGGTATAACTGAACGAGATCGCCTGCCCCGAGAGCGCCGTGGCCGGCGGGTTGACCTGCGTCACCGCCAGGTCCGGCGCCGGGCCTTGCACCACGCTGAAGCTGTTCGAGGCCGTCAGGTTATTCGTTTCGCCGTTGGGCCCGGGCTCGGCGACATTATTGAGCGAATCCGTCAGGACCAGCAGGTAGTAGGCGCCCAGGGTCTGGGTCTGGGGGATGGTGATGGTTGTCGAACCGGTGTACGACTGCCCGGCGCCCAGCGGGTTGCTGTGCTGCACGCGTGCCAGCAGCGTCCCTCCGAACTGCGCGTTATTGCTAAGGTAGATGTCGTCGTACCAGAAGTAAGCGCCGGTCGTGGCATTGCCGGCATTGGTGACCGTCCAGTTGAGGGCCAGGTTCTGGCCTTGCGCGAGCGTCGGCACCGGCGCCAGCGAGGCCACCTGCAGATCGGGCACGGCCTGCGTCACCGTCACCGGCAAGGGCGCTGACGCGTCGTTCAACGTCGCCGGCGAATTGAGCGGTCCCTCGTAGACGTTCTGGGTCGCGTTCGTGAGGACGAAGAGATAGTACGATCCCGAATGCACCGTCCCGGGAATCACGATCGTCTGGTTGGAGGCGGTGTAGCTGCCGCCGGCCGCCAGCGGCTGGGGCGTCCCGTGCTGGAAGTTCCCCACGAAGATGTCATCGGAGTTGCCCAGGACGGTATCCACCGACAGGTACACCTGGTCGAGCCAACTGGTGTTGACGGTGTCGCCGGCGCCTTGATTGGCAACCGTCCACGACGCCAGCACCGCCGCCCCGGACTGGAGCGCGGTCGGGGCACTGACCGACTTGACCACCAGATCGGGCGGAGCGTAGGTCACCGACATCGGCGCCGATGCCACATTATTCGTGGTGTCGAGCTCGAAGACCGTCCCGTCGGAATTGGTCTGGACGAAGACATAGTAGTTGCCGGAAATGTCATAGGGGAGCTGTCCCGAGACGTTCCCCTGGTATGTGTCTCCGGGGTTCAAGAGCGCGGGGTATCGCTGCGAGCCGATCAGTGTCGCCGTGTTGTCCAGCGTGGGCTTGGTCGAGATGTACAGCGAGTCCAGCCAGTACGCATTGGGAGTCGCGGTGGAGCCCTCATTGGCCACGGTGTAGGTTACCGAGAGTGTGTGGCCGGCCAAAATGGACGACGGGGCGGTGATCGACGTCACGGCCAGGTCCGGAGGGGGCGTCAGGGCCACGGTTGTCCCCGACGAGGCGCGCGTATTGTCCAGGAGCAGGCCGTTTTCAAACACCTGCTGGAATTCATCCGCCACAACTACGAAGTAGTACTGCCCGCTGATTCCCACGGGGAGGGCGACAAGCGCCTGGTTCAGATAGGACTGCCCCGCGGTGAGCACTCCCGTGTGCTGAAAATCGCCCAGGCGGAGCGAGGCCGCCGTCACCGACGGCGTCGTCGAAAGATAGAGCCCGTCAAACCAACTGCTATCACCGGCCAGGGTCGCGCCCGGGCCGGTGTTGCCCACCTGCCAGGAAACGGAAACCGCCTGCCCGCTGAAGGCGCCGGAGGGCGCCAAGACGCTCTGTACCGCCAGGTTGGGCGGAGGTGTCAGTTTGATGTCGACCGCACCACCCGCGGTGATGTTGTTCTCTTTGCCGCCCGGGCCAAATTCATTGACCCCGTTGTACACATCGGCCTGCACAATCAAATAGAACGTTCCCGCGTAACTGTCCGGCACCGTGAATGTCGCCGTGGTGCTGTAGCTCTGCCCGACGTCCAGGTAACTGGGGTTGACCGCGCGGCCCAATGGGAAGTCGTTGGTGGAGAAAGTCGGTGTCGGCGAGATGTAAACCTGGTCGTACCAGAGGGGCGTCGTGGTCGGGCCCGTGCCTATGTTCTTC
This sequence comes from Tepidisphaerales bacterium, assembly GCA_044450885.1. Classification (GTDB taxonomy): domain Bacteria; phylum Planctomycetota; class Phycisphaerae; order Tepidisphaerales; family Tepidisphaeraceae; genus JANYKD01. The sequence goes on along the minus strand of JBIOJL010000100.1, from coordinate 5,434 downwards.
ACCTGCCAGGTGACGGTGATGTTCTGGCCGGAGAATGCCGTGGGCGGATCGGTCACCGAAGTCACGATCAGATCGGGATAGGGCGCCAGCGTGACGGTCAGCGTGCTGTTGGAGGCGGCCGTGTTGTTCGCCGTGCTCACTTCCGGCAGATTGCCGTAGCCGTTGGCAACAACGATCACGTAGAACGTGCCGTTGAGCGTCGCGGGCAGGGAGATATCCTGTGTCCGGGTGAGCGAAGCGCCGGCCGCGATTGTCGCCGTCACCGGGAACTGCCCGGCGAGGGAGCCGTCGGCCGGATTCTTGTCGGACGACAGGTACACGAAGTCGTACCACGAACCGTTGGCCGCCGCCGGGCCCAGGTTCTGGTCCACCCAGGTGATGGGGATGTTCCCGTTGGAGAGCGCGGCCGCGGGCGCCGTGATCGAGGAGACGGTCAGGTCGGGAAGCGGTGCTTCGACGAGATGGATGGGCGTGGCGCTGATCGTCGTGTTGTTCGCCTGGCCGAGCGGATTTTCGAATACATCGGCGGAGCTGTTGACGGTGATCACCACGTAGCGGTCGCCGAAGTACGTGACCGGGATGTCGATCGTGGCCGATTGCTGAACAGTCTGGCCGATGGCCAGCGGGCCGCTGAAGGCGATGGTGGTTCCATTGTCGGCGCCCGACCCGTCGGGGTTGGGCGACAGCAACACGGTTTCATGGAAGGTTCCGTCGAAGTTCGCAGTGCCCTGATTGGTCAGCGTCCAGGTGATCGTCAGCGGCTGGCCTGATAGCACCGTGCCCGTGGGAATCGTCATGCCCGGCGAAACGAAATCCGGCGCTGCCGACAGTGTCGCCAGGCTCGGGGCCGCGGCGACGGCCGTGTTGTTGGCCTTTTGCGCGTGCTCGAACACCTGGTTGAACGCGTCGGCATGGACCCCGAAATAGTACGTCCCGCTGCTGCCTAAGGGGACCGTCACCGCGCTGGTGCCGGCGACGGAAGCTCCCGCTGCCAGCGACCCGGCAAAGTTGAGATAGGTCAACACGGTCGGGTTGCTGCCGTCGGCATGAGTGGAGAAGAAGACGGCTTCGACAAACGTGCCGTTGAAGTCGCCGTTGCCCACATTGCTCAGCGTCCAGTTAACAATGGCGGTGCCGCCCGCCAGCAGTTCGGGCGGGCCCGAGACGTTGGAGACCGCCAGATCGGGCAGCGGCGGCAGGGCGATATTCGTCTGCGCGGCGCTGGTGTCGTTGGTGGTGTCGGTTTCGGCCTGATGATGGTTCGCATTGGTCACGACGATGATGTATTGATTTCCGGGCTGCACGCTGTCGTTCAACGGCAGGTTGACGGTCTGGGTCGTCGTGTAGGATGCACCGGCCGCCAGCGGACCGGCCGGGCTGCTGAACGTCCCGAGCTTCGTCTGGCTGCCGTCGAGCACCGGTGAATTGCAAAGATAGACCTGATCGGTCCAGCCATCGTTGGCCGAGTCGGACCCCGTGTTCTGCACTGTCCAGGTCACGCTCAGCGGCGAGCCGAACACCGCACCGCTGGCGGGCACGACCGACGTCACCGTCAGGTCGGGCGATACCAGCGACAACGTCGCCGTGTATCGGTCCTGGGGGTTCTGGCCATTGACCCCGTTCTGGTTCTGGTCCATCGGGTTGCCGACCAGGTCGGTGATGCTCTGGTCGAGGACCATCGTGTAGGTTCCCTGGACGGTCAGCGGCTGGAAATTCACCGTGGCCGTATTGCCGGAGACCACCACATTGGTGATGTTGAAGTAGACATTGGCTCCGCCGGGCCCGGTGAAGCTGTCGATCTTGTAATATGGGAACGAGGCGGGGTCGATCGGTTCGCTGAACGTGAAGGTCCACGAGGTGAACGGTGCGGCACCCTGGGTGACCGGGGACTGGCTGATCACGCGCGGGCCGACATGGTCGACGCTCAGCGTCGTACTGTAGGCACCGATCGGCTGCGCCGACAGACTCTTGATCGAGCCGGCGGGAATGGAGAGGTTGTACGTCGCCGTCACGTCGGGGATCGTCACGGTGAACTGGATCGTCCGGCCGTCGATGAGGTGGGCGCCGGTGACGGCCGATCCGCCATCGATCAACAAGTCTGCCGTGCTGACGCTGGCAGGGTCGATCGCTTCCGAAAGGACCACGTTGATGGTCGCCGGCGCATGAGCCACGGCGCCCCCGGCCGCGGGCGTGAGTGAGACAACGGTCGGCGCGCTGACCGTCGGCGCCGCCGTGGCCCCGGCGATGCTCAGCACGTAGGTGCCCGTCGTGTTCGACACCGACTCCACGCTCACCCGATAGGTTCCGGCCCCGACGGACGGCACCGTGTAAGTGATCATCGCATCGTGCGCATCCTGTGGATTGGATCCCTGGTTGGCCTGCAGCAGCGTCCCGTCCGGGGCATAGAGCCGCAGGGCCGTGAACAGGCCGTTGTTCGGCTCGGCCACGCCGCCGTCGCCGGGGGTGGTGGTCTTGATGGCGAGCGCGTCGCCGGCGCTGGCGTTGAAAGTGTACGAGTCGTCGTCGCCGGCGGTGGCGATGTAGCCCATGACCCGATCCGTCGCGCTGATGTCCTGCGGAGTATTGGCCGGAAAATCATTCGGCTCGATTTCGAGGGATGCACTGGCCGCGGCCACCACGTTGTACGACCCTGCCGGAGTCACGCGCACGAAGTACGTGCCCGCGGCCGCCGCGGCGAAATCCTGGATGAAGTACCAGGAGCCCGGCGAGCCGGCCTGCGGCGTCCCGACCGCAAGGACCGTGTCGGTGGAATCGACCAGTTCCAGCACGTCATTGGGCTGAGCGGCCCCACCGGTCACCGTCATACCCACCGAAAGGCGCTGGCCCGCCGCCAGCGTCACGCTGTAGTAATTGGGCGTCGTCCCGTCGCTGGAGCCTGTGACGTCGGCGCGCGTGGCCCCGCCGGTGTCCGTGCCCGAGAAGTCCAGCGGCTGCGCTGAGGCTGCCGAGTTATTCGACGGCGTGATGCCGAACGCCGCCTGCGCCGCCGCGTTGAGTTGTGCCTGCAAGGTGTAAGCGGCGTTGCCGGTCAGGCTGGTGACGCGGAGGGTGTAGGTCCCGGTCGTCGGCGCGGTGAAGTCCTGAAGCAGGGCGGCCGAAACGCCGCTGGCCGCTGACGCCGTTGCCAGGACCGCGCCGCCCGGCGCCAGCAACTGCAGTTGCGGCTGAGCGCCAACGTCCCCATAGGTGAAATTCAGGAGCGCGCTGATCTGCTGGCCCGCATTGACCGCCAGCGTGTAGTCATCGGCATTCCCGTTGAAGATCGCGCCGGTGACCGGCGCGCCCTGGAACGCCTGCGACCCCAGCGGCGACAGCGGCGACGGGATCGGGAGCGTCTGCGGGGCCAGTTGATGAACGTTGAAGTTGACGACAAAGTCATCGCCCGGAACGCCATCGCCCGACGGCAACGGAAAGCTCGGCGAGCCATCCAGGCCGATGAAGTTCGTGTCACAGAACGAATTGCTTCCGCTGATCAAGCGCAGTTGGTACCGGCCCTCGGGGAGCGACTGGTAGGCAATCGTCAGTCCCGTCGCCGTTGAAAAAGTGACATTTGGGTTCGTCGGGCTGGAGAAAGAGTCGGTACCGGTTTCCAGGAAGGTCGTTGCCTGGAACGACTGCCCGGTGGTGAAGTCCGTCAACACCACGTCGCGCGGGTCGAGGATAATGGATCCAGAGATCCCCAGTCCCAGGAACGTCAAGATCGGCTTGCTGAAGCCGAACGTGAAGGTCTGGCTGCCCGGCGCCAGAGTGTCGTCGGGCTGGACTGTGCTGGTCGCGACGCGCGGGCCGTTGTCGACTGTCAACGTCGACGAGTACGCCGTCAGAGGTACGCCCTCGAGGCTCGTGACGGAGCCGGCCGCCATGGACACCGTATACGTGGTTTCCCCCTGGTTGTACGTGCTGACGTCAAAGACCGCTTCCGTGTCGCTGACGAACCCAACTCCCGTCGCCGGCTGCCCATCGAAAAGCAGATCCGACGCCGACAGGCTCGTCTGCAGCACCGGCTGCGAGAAGAAGACGTGCAACGGGTTTGGGAACCCACCCACGACATGCTGGAAAGTCTGATCGGCCGGCGTGGAAACCGTCAGCGCCGGCGGCGCCCCGGTTGCACCGGAGACGCTCAGGCCGTAATCGCCCTTTCCACCCCACGCGCCGACCACGATAGAGTAGCTCCCACCCGCCCCGGCGGGCACCGCATACGTCAATTTGGCGTCCCAACTGTCGGGTGCGTTGAACAAGGCGTTGGCGATGGTATTCCCATTCGGATCGACTACGGCCAAGGTCATGTACAGCCGGATGTTGGTATTCAACAACGGGTCACTGGGTGTGTCGGTCGCCAACGAAAGTTGGTCGCCCGCGTTGAGTTGGATCGCAAAAGTGTTCTCGGGAATGTTGCCGAGGTAGTTGTCGAGGTACCCGATCACGCCCGCGGCACCGGTGATGTCTTGGGGTCGATTCTCGAACTGGTCGGGCTGCAACGCCAGGAGCTTGTCCTCCGTGACCGCCGCCGTGTAGTTTGTGCCCGCGTCTCCGGTGACCTTCAGGTAATACGTACCCGCCGCCGGAGCCACAAATGCCTGGATCGCCGCCGCGGCGTTATCCGCCGGCCCACCACCCACCGCCAGCACTTTCCCCGACGCATCAAGTAACTGCAATTGCAGATTGCCCCGGCCCGCGTAGGCCGAGAGCGTGCTCCCGCCGGCGACATTCTTCGCATCGTATGCCGCGGAGACGGCCACCACGCCCGGCCGCCCGCTGGGGCCGCCGGTGCTGCTCAAGTCGCCCACTGCCAGCGCGGTCACACCGGTTGCGGGCAGGTCCACCGGATTCGCAAACGTGCCGTCGGGCTGCCCATAGGCCACCGTGATGCTGTCGCCGTTGGCGCTGGCGTTGGGCCCGCGGACCGCCAGCAGGTCCATGCGGCCGTCTCCGTTGAGGTCGGCCAGTGCGAGCACCGAGCCCGCCGTAAACGAGCCGTTGCCGAGGTTGGAGTCCACACTTGTAGTAACAAACCCCTTGCCGTCCCCCAGGGCCGTCAAGACGTGGGCCTGGCCGTCGCCCGAGTCAGGCACGAGCATCACCCAGTCGTTGATCCCGTCCCCGTTCACATCGCCTATCGCGGCGGCCGCGGCCACATAGCCGATGCCGGACGTCTGGGCGATTCCGCCGGAGCCGTTGTTGATGATCGTGGCGACGTAGGTCCCGCCCGGGCCGCCGCTTGCGGTGGCCAGGATATCGGGGTAGCCATCGTTGTTCAGATCGCCGACCGACAATGACGTCGGTACTGAAGCTTGGGAGACACTGCCGACCCCGTCGATGGTGATCGCGCCCGTGCCATCGGGCTTGCTCGTGCCGATGACGAGATGGTCGGTGCCGTCGCGGGACCAATCGGCGGCCGCCAGCGTGGTGACGG
>JBIOJL010000099.1:0-15495 GCA_044450885.1 Tepidisphaerales bacterium | reverse complement strand
TGACCATTAATGACATCATTAAGTCATTTTCGAGGGCCTTCCCCATGCCAAAACAGGGAACTGCGAACCTGCTCGACCGAAAAAAGCGGCGGAAACCTCGACAAGATAGGGGCCCGAGGGGGCCTGGCGCGGAATCGCTGACGTTCCGCCATGCGGGGCGCATTCCATGCCTTCGGTGTTATACTCCCGCCTGAAGGCGGTACTACGAACCAATGCCGGTGCTGGAGTTGATCGACGTCAGCCGAGTGTACCAGCGCGGGGTCCGCGCGGTGGAGGAGCTTTCGCTGCGCGTGGAGGATGGCGAACTGGTCGTGCTGGCCGGACCATCGGGGTGCGGCAAGAGCACCACCTTGCGGATGATTGCCGGTCTGGACCGGCCGACGTCCGGGGAAATCCGGCTTGGCGGATCCGTCATCGACCACCTCCCGCCGGATCGCCGCAACGTCGCCATGGTCTTTCAGAACCATGCCCTGTATCCTCACCTGAACGTACGCGGAAACCTGGAATTCGGGCTGCGCGTGTGCGGCACGCCGGCCGGGGAAATCCAGCGAAGAGTGCAGGCGGCGGCCGGGATGCTGGGGATTGCGGAGCTGCTGGATCGAATGCCGGGTGAGTTGTCGGGCGGCCAGCGGCAGCGGGTGGCGCTGGGCCGGGCGATCGTGCGCCAGCCGGAGGTGCTGTTGCTGGATGAGCCGCTGGCCAGCCTGGACGGGCCGCTGCGCATTGCCTTGCGCGGCGAACTCAAGCGCGTGCAGCGGACCCTGGGCGCGCCGACGCTTCACGTCACGCACGACCAGGAGGAAGCGATGAGCCTGGCCGACCGCCTGGTCATCATGAAGGGCGGCAGGGTGCAGCAGGTGGGCCGGCCGGGAGATGTGTACGCCCGACCGGCGAACCGGTTCGTGGCCGGGTTTGTGGGGGCAAGGGGGATGAATTTCCTGGATGGGATCGTTGGTGAGCGGGACGGGAAGGTGGGGTGGACCGAGCAAATGACAGACAAGAATGTCTGTCCCACCGGGCGCGCGACAGACAGGAATGTCTGTCCTACCGAACATGTGACAGACAAGAATGTCTGTCCTGCCGCGGAAGATCGTGACTCGGGCGCATTGACCTTGACGGCAAATGGGTTTACCCTATGTGTTCCGCCGCACTCCGGGCTGCCATGGCAGTCCTGGGTGGGCCGGCACGTAGTGCTGGGGATTCGTCCTGAGCATTTGCGGACAAGGCCTGCGGCGGCGGAAGGATTCGCCGGATTGCGCGTGCGCGTCGACTCTGTCGAGGCGCTGGGCAGTCTGGTCGATGTCGTGGCGGTGACGGCTCTTGGTAACCGTTTGATCGCGAGGCTGGATGCCCGCGAGGAGCCTGTGACCGGTTCCGATGTCGTGCTCTATGCCGACATGCGGGACGTCTGCTTTTTCGAACCCGGAGAGACCGGGATGAACCTGTGCCTTACCAACGAGTCGTCCCATGCCATTGCATAAGCAACAGCATGGACACGTCGAGATTGGCAGGCGCCTATTTGGGAGAAATCCCGGATAAGGCAAGGGTTTATTTCCATCGGGATTCGACGAAGCGGGCCGCCGGGATCGGTGGCCCGGTTTGTTTGATGTCCGGAGCATGGCCGGCGCTGATTGGCCGGCAGAACAGTGGATATGCGGGCGATGGCCCGCGACAACTGAATAGAGAGGACTGCGAACATGGGAAACAACACGGAACTGCTCAGAATTGTCGATGCGATCGCGCGCGATAAGAACATCGAGCGCGAGGCCATCTACACCGACATCGAACAAGCCATCGCCTCCGGCTTCCGCAAACACTTTGACACCGAGGACGTCAGCGAATTCCAGGTTCGCCTGGACCGTCAGAACGGCGAGATCATGGCGACACGGGCGGGGGTTCCGCTGGACCTGAAGATCGTCGGCCGGATCGGGGCCCAGACCGTCAAGCAGGTTCTGATCCAGCTCGTGCGGCAGGAAGAGCGCGGGAGCATTTTCGAGGAGTTCAAGGACCGCGTGGCAACCATCGCCACCGGGACGGTCGCCAGGTTTGAAGGCGGGGCCATGATCGTCAACCTGGGCCGGGCCGAGGGGATCATGCCCAAGAGCGAGCAGATTCCCGGCGAGACCCATCAGGTGGGCGAGCGCGTGCAGGCGCTGATCATCGAGGTGCGCGACACCCCCAGCGCCGTGAAGATCATCATCAGCCGCAGCCATCCGGATCTGATCCGGCGGCTGTTCGAGCGCGAGGTGCCCGAGGTGGGCGAGCGGACGATCGAACTCAAGGCGCTGGCCCGCGAGGCCGGCCACCGGACCAAGATCGCGGTGTCGTCGATCGACAGCAAGGTCGATGCGGTCGGCGCGTGCGTGGGCGTCCGCGGCAGCCGCATCAAGAACATCGTGGACGAACTGGGAGGCGAGAAGATCGACATCGTGCGCTGGAACGAGTCTTCGCAGATCCTCATCAGCAATGCCCTCAAACCGGCCGAGGTGGCGGAAGTCTCGCTGTGCTTCGAGTTGGGGCGGGCGACGGTGGTGGTGAACGACGACCAGCTCAGCCTGGCCATTGGCAAGCGTGGCCAGAACGTGCGTCTGGCGGCACGGCTGACGGGCTGGGATGTGGACATCCTGACGCCGCCGGAATTCCAGGCGGGCGTGGAACGGCTGCAGGCGACGCTGAGGCAGATCGAAGGCGTCACTCAGGAGCATGTGGACAAGGTGATCGCCCTGGGCCTGATCGATGTCCGCGACCTGGAAGAGGTGGGCGTGGAACCGCTGGTCGAGGAAGTGGGGATAGCCCAGGATCTGGCCGAGCGGGTGATGGCGCGGTGCTCGGAGGAAGCCAAGATCGTGGCCGTGGAGCAGGAGAAGAAGAAACAGGCGGAAGCCTCGGCCAAGGCGGTGGCCGTGGAGCAACCGCGGGACGAGGGCGTGCTGGCGGCGCTGGGTCTGATCGCCAGGCCGGCGAAAAAGCCGGAGCAGGCAGAGCCAGCAGCGCCGTCGGAGGCGGAGCAGGCCGACGCGGCCGCGGGAGAAGATGGCGCGGACGGGAAGTTGCCCGGAGCGTTGGAAGCATCCGAGGGCGGATCGCCGGAGACGATGCTTCACCGGTTGGTGCAGGCGTCCGATGTCGCCGAGCTTTCCCCCGAAGAGCGGGCGGTGCATGGCCTGGCGGCGCCGAGTTCGGCCGCTGCTGGATACGAGGAGACGGCGACGCAGGCCCTGGCGGAAGGCCGGGTCCGGCCGCCGCAATCGCATGTGGATGAGCCGAGATGAGTTGGGAGCATTGCAGCCGGCCCGAGGCATCGGGCACGATGTTCGGCAGAGTTTTGATCGCGGCAGCGATTACTGAACGGAGACCGGATTGGCTACGACGACCAAAGGCATTCGAGTCAGTCAGCTCGCAAAGGAGTTGAACGTTGCGAGCAAGTTGATCTTGGACAGGCTCAAGGCGGAGGGGATTCCGCACCCACCCTCGAATGCACAGAGCACGGTGAGTCTGGGCCTTGCAGCCACGGTGCGCGAATGGTACGCGGGCGGCGGGGGTGCCGCAGTGGCGGTGGAGCAGGCGCCTGCGCCCGAGGCGGCGGTGGAGGAAGCTGAACAGGTCGAGGAGTCCAAGCACAAACGTTCCCATCGGAAGAAGAAGCCCGAGGACGGCGAGGCGGAGGCGCATCAGGAGGAACCGGCCGCGGAAGTGGAAGTTTCCGAGGTGGAGAAGGAAAAGAAGAGAGACAGGCACAAAGCGCACGTGGAGGCTGAGGTCGCGACGGCGGTTGTGGAACCTGCGGCCGAGGCGCCCGTGGCGGTTCCGGAAGCCCCGGCGGAGCCCCCGGTGGAGACGCTCGAAGCTGCGCCGCCGGAGCCGGTGGCGATTCCGACCGAGCCGGTGGTGCCGCCCGTGCCGACGCAGCTCCCGACGTCCGTGGGGGCGCCGCCGGCAGTCGCGGCGACCGCCCCGGTGCCGGCCGCTCCGGCGCATGCGCCGCACCCGGCCCATGCCGGCAAGGCCGTAACCCCCGTGGACCCGCGCACGGGAATCCGCGCGGCGGTCACGCTGGAGAGCCGCGCGGCGCAGCAAGTCGCGCCGACGAAAAAGGCGGTCGTGCCCTCGCCGCGCCACGTGCCGGCGCCGGCGAAGATCATGGGCCCCCGCGTGGTGCGCGAGGAAAAGCCCGATATTGTCTCGACTCCGCGCCGGCGCCCGACGCCGGCGGAGAACCAGTCCGCTCCGAGTTTCGTGCAGGCCCGCGCCCAGGGCGGGCGCGGCGTCAAGACCCGCGAGGACGAGGAGGACGAGAAGAAGGCAGCCAAGAGCCGCACGCTGTCGTCCCGGCGGCGGGGCGGGCTCGACGGTCGTCGTGGCGAGGCCGAGGCCAAACTCAAGGAATTCAGCGAAGCGGATCTGGAAGAGCGCCGCATACGTCTCGGCGACGCGGGCAAGTACGCCCAGGGCCTGGACCGGCACCTCAAGAAGAGCGCCGAACGCGGAACGCACGGCCCGGCGAAGTCGGTCATCGAGCGAGGTGAGGCCGTGCGAATTGAAGAACCGATCACCGTGCGCTCGCTGGCCGCGGCCTTGGGGCTCAAGACCAACGAAGTGCAGGGCAAGTTGATCAAGAAGGGCATCATGGCGGCGGTGAACCAGACGCTGGACACGGACACGGCCGCGGAAATTGCCCTGGACTACAACATCGAATTGAAGGTCACATCCTTGATGACCCTTGAAGAACAACTCGAGCACGACCAGGCGACGCGGGAAAGCGAACCGGAGAACCTGCGGCCCCGGCCGCCGGTGGTGGCGATTCTCGGCCATGTCGACCACGGCAAGACCAGCTTGCTGGACAAGATCCGCCAGGCCAACGTGGCGGCGGGCGAAGCAGGCGGCATCACCCAGCACATCGCCGCCTGGATGGTGACGCTCGGCGAAGGCGACAAGCAGCAACGCGTGACCTTCATCGACACTCCGGGCCACCAGGCCTTCACCAGCATGCGCGCCCGCGGGGCGAACATGACCGACGTGGTCGTGCTGGTGGTGTCGGCCGCCGAGGGCGTGCAGCCGCAGACGATCGAGTCGATCAACCACGCCCGCGCCGCCGGCGTCCCGATCGTCGTGGCCTTGAACAAGATGGACCGCGCCGACGCCAATCCCGAGATGGTTCTGGGCCAGCTTGCGGCCCAGGAACTCAGCCCGCCCGAGTACGGCGGCACAACCGAAATCGTCCGCTGCTCCGCCGCTACCGGCCAGGGCATCCCGGAACTGATCGAAATCCTCGACCTTCAGTCGCAACTGCTCGAGCTCAAGTCCGATCCGACCGAGGCCGCATCCGGTTCGGTCATCGAAGCACGGATGGACGAGGGCCTCGGGCCGGTCGCCACCGTGCTGGTCCAGGCCGGAACGCTCAAGGTCGGCGATGTCATGCTCGCCGGCCAGGGCTACGGCCGGGTGCGCAACATCCTCAACGACCGCGGCGGAGTCATCGAGGAGGCGACCGCGTCCATGCCGGTGATCGTATCGGGCATGAGTTCGCTGCCGGCCGCCGGCGACCGCTTCTACATCGTCGACGACATCGACCACGCCCGCTCGGTGGCCGAGGAACGGGCGGCCAAGGTGCGCCAGGCGCAGCTTGCCGGCCAGAACCGCGCCACCGTGGCGAATTTCCTCACCGCCGTCACCTCGGAGACGGAAAGCAAGACGATCAACCTCATCATCAAGACGGACGTGCAGGGTTCGGCCGAAACGCTGGTGAACTCGGTCACGAACATGAACACGGCCGAGGTGAAGGTGCGGGTGATCCACTCCGGCGTCGGCACCATCAACGAGAGCGACGTCGAGCTGGCGATCGCCACCAAGACCAAGCCGACCGACAACCGCGTGGCCATCATCGGGTTCCAGGTGGTTCCGGACGATTCCGCCCGGGCCCTGGCCGAGCACCATCATATTGACATCAAGACGTATCGGGTGATCTACGAGATCTTCGACGACCTCAAGAAGTCGCTCTCGGGCATGCTGACCCCGGAAATCCGCGAGAAGCTGCACGGGCACGCGGAGATCCGCCACGTGTACAAATACAGCAAGGTCGGCAACATTGCCGGCTGCATGGTGACCGACGGCCACATCCAGCGCGGCAGCAAGATCCGCCTGATCCGCGACGGCAAGATCATCATCGAGGACGGCACGCTGGAATCGCTGCGGCGCGTGAAGGACGACGTGAAGGAAGTGAAATCGGGCTTCGAGTGCGGCCTGAAGATCGCCAACTACGACGACATCAAACAGGGCGACCGGGTCGAGGCCTACAGCCGCGAAACGATCGAGAGAACCCTGTAGGGTCCGCACTGCGGACCATTCCGTTCGCGCATGGCAAATGCAGGGTCCGCATTGCGGACCATTCGAGTTGGTTGACCCGTGAAATGGTCCGCAGTGCGGACCCTACGATAATGACCATAGGAATCCTGCAACTGGAATTGTCGATCGGCGACGCGATGTCGCTCAAGGACAAACGGAGAGTGGTCAAGAGCATCAAGGACCGGATTGCCAACGGGCGGAACGTCTCGGTGGCCGAAACCGGCGCACTGGACCTGCACCGGACCGCGATCCTCGCGGTGGCCATGGTGAGCAGCGACCGGAGTTACGTGGAAAGCGGATTGAGCAAGATCGTGGATTTCGTGCGCAGTGTCGGCCAGGCGGACCTCGTCGATTACCAGATTGAACTGTTGTAGGGTCCGCTTCAGCGGACGCCGCAGCCCCGGCGAGAGCCGGGGCGTCAAACGGATCGATAGAGAGACATGAACCGAAGAGCAGAAAGACTCGCCAGCATCATCCGGCGCGAACTCGCCGACATCATCCTGCACGAGCTGAACGATCCGCGGCTCACCGGGATGCCCAGCGTCACCCGCGTGGAACTCGTGGAAGACCTTTCCATTGCCAACGTCTACGTGACCATCATGGGCACGCCCGGACAGCAGACGGCCGCCCTGAATGCCCTGAAGCACTCGGCCGGGCTGATGCGGACGCGGCTGACGAAGGAAATGTCGATCCGCCAGGTGCCGTTCCTCCAGTTCCACATTGACGAACAGCTCAGGAAGGAACTGGCGGTGCTGGAGCTGATCGACAAGGTCGCCAGGGAGAACGCCGAACTGGACCGGAAACGGGCGGAAGCGGCGGCCCAGGCCGCACCGTCAGCCCAGCCCGGACCCCATACATCTGACAACGAGCCGTCGTGAGACGGTCCCGGGCCGATGGACCGAACCAAGAACCGCCATGAAAAACGCCGCGAAATACGCCGACATCCTCAAGGGCCTCTTCCGCTCATTCCAGAAGGACGGCAAGGCGCCGCCGCTGGAGAAACAGGAGCCGCTCAAGGCTTTCGTCCGCGGCGCGATGTCGTACGACGTCTCCGACTCCCGCGCCGACGACGCCATGAAGACCATCGAACGCGAGTTCGTCAACCTCAACGAACTGCGCGTGGCGACGCAGCTCGAGGTGCAGGACATGCTCGGCCAGCGCTACCCCGACATCGAGCGGCGCGTGGACATGATCACGCTCTGCCTCAACGCCATCTTCGAGAAGGAGCACACGCTCTCGCTCGACCGCCTCAAGACCGTCTCCAGGAAGGACGCCCGCCAGTACCTCCGCGACCTGCCCGAGGTGACCGCGTTCGTCGAGGCATACGTGATGCTCTTCGGTTTTGAAACGCCCGCCGTGCCGGTCGACAATGAATCGCTGAACTTCCTGCGCGAGCACGGCATGTTCGACGAGAAAACCACGCTGGATGATGCCCAGCACTTCATCGAGAATCAGCTCAAGGCCGAGGAATACTACGATTTCTTCCACGGCCTGCGCAAGGCCGTGTTCAATCGCAAGAAGAAGTAGGGTCCGCACTGCGGACCATTTCGTACGCGAGCCGGAAGATTTTGGGTCCGCATTGCGGACCATTCATCACAAACACAACCGTCCGCAGTGCGGACCCTACGGAAACCATCATGACCACCGACCGACTCCCCAAAACATCGCTTCGCCTGGGCCTGCCTTCGGGCAGCCTGCAGAATGCCACCGTCGATCTGTTCAACAAGGCCGGCTATCGCGTCAGCATTGCCGACCGCTCCGTCTTTCCGCGGATCGACGACGACAAGATCGCCTGCGTGCTCTTCCGCGCCCAGGAAATCTCCCGCTACATCAGCGACGGGCTGATCGACTGCGGCCTGACCGGCTACGACTGGATCGTCGAAAACGGTAACGAGAAGGACATCGTCGAGATCTGCGAACTGGAGTATTCCCGCGCCAGTTCCAACCCCATCAAGTGGGTGCTGGCCGTGCCCGAGGAATCCGGCATCCAGAAGCCCGAGGAACTCGCCGGCAAGGTAGTCGCCACCGAACTGGTGAAAGTCACCCGGAAATACTTCGCCGACAAGGGCATCAACGTCAGCGTGGAGTTCTCCTGGGGCACAACCGAGATCAAGGCCCGCATTCTCGACGCCATCGTCGATTGCACCGAAACCGGCTCGTCGCTTCGCGCCAACAACCTGCGGATCATCGACACCCTGCTCAAGAGCACAACGCGCTTCGTCACCTCGAAGGATGCCTGGAACGTACCCTGGAAACGCGAGAAGATGGAAAACATGGCCATGCTCCTCAAGGGCGCCATCGACGCCCGCGCCAAGGTCGGCCTGAAGATGAACGTACCCGAAGCCAAGCTGGCCGAGATCGTCGGTTTCCTCCCGGCAGAGAAAAGCCCGACGGTGAGCCGCCTGGCCGATGGCCAGTGGGTCGCGGTCGAGGTGATCCTGGAAGAGAAGCAGGAACGAGAACTGATCCCCCGCCTGAAACGCGCCGGCGCGACGGGGATCATCACCTATCCGTTGAACAAGCTGATTCCGTGAAATTCAGGCAAGATATTCATCGCAAACGATGCTGATGGATGAAGCCGCCGGACTATTGGATCGGGTGCGCAGGCTCAAGGAGGTGCTGAAATGACCAAGGAACAAGTCAAGTCACTCGTTCAGGCGTTTAAGAGAGCATTTCACGGAAGCGTGGACGTTGAGTCCATCAATGGGCATGGTCGATACCGGTTTGCGATCACGTCTAAGCGTTTTGCGAAGATGCCGCAACTGAAACGGCAGGATGCGATTTGGGAAATCGTGGATCAGACCCTGCCACGCGAAGCGACCTTGGATATCTCCATCATCTTGGCGTTTGCTCCCGCAGACTTGGCCGCCATTGCTGGAGAATGAGGTCGACGCGGAAGCCTCGGGTGCCCAACGTCGTTCACCCGTCCGGCCTCGTCCGCCTCAGCACCACCCCCGAGCCGCGCCAGCGCGCGTCAAACGCCGCACGCGTCCAGCGCGACTTTCCTCTGAGCGGGTCGGACACCTCCACCTCCGTCGGCGTCACCCGGTCCACAACCACGAAATGATCGCACAGCAGATTTGCCGTCACCACCGCCAACACCTGGCCATCGGCGGGCAATTCGTCGGCCGAGCGGAACGCCCGGTACTCAACGGTGAGCCCGCTGGAGCCAAATCGCCGGGCCAGCAACTCCGCCAGGATGTCGGCCTGTGTCCCGGTTGGAGATGCCTGGAGATAGATCGCCAGTTCGCCTTCGTCGGCAGGCAGGTCCAGCCGCCGCAGCGCTGTCACGGCCGCCGCCGGGCCGCAGGTGTAGCCGGTCTGTTGCAGGCAAACGCCGTCGGCATCGATCACCGTGTTCACGCGGCGTAGTTGGCCGCGCATCACCAGCGGAAGCACGAACGGGAGCACTGCTCCATCGAGCACGAAGATCACCGAGAATATGCCCAGCAGAATACGCAGCCGCCGTTGCCGCAGCCGCGAGATCAACGTCACCAGCATCATTGAGGACGCCGACGCCAGCACCAGGAACTCGGTTCGCCCGGCCATGATCCAGCGAAACGGCCAGCGGAATTCCAGCAGCGGAATCCGCCGCGACAGGAGAATCATGACCACAAATGCCAGCGGAACCAGGAACCCCGCGAGCCACGCGCGCTTCGTCCGCGCCAGTAGCACGCCCGCGACAGCGCCGGCTACCGCCAGCGACGCCGAAATTCCGCCCATGACCAATGGATTCCACATCGGGTACTCGTAGACAATTTCCGCGCGCCCGCCGGAGCCGCCGCACCAAAGGGTCAACGCCCTGCATAGTACCGCCTTCAGGCGAGTCCAGCCACGGTTTCGGTTCGTCTACGTCGCCGCAACATTCTCCGTCCCCCGCGGTATGTATAGACATGTTCCGCCCTGCCGGGCCCATCGCGCTCCTGTTGCTCGCTCTGGCCGGCGTCTCCAACGCCCAGCCTGCCCGGAACCTCTCCTTTCTCGGCTCCAGCGCCACCGGCCGCAGCGTCGTCATCGTCATCGACCGCTCGGCCGAAACCAGCCGGTCCTGGCGCGAGCTCTGCCTGCAGACCACCAACACGCTCCGCTCGCTGGAGCCCGGTCAATCGTTCAACGTGATCCTCACGCAAGGGCAGGATTGCCTCGCCCTCTCGCCGGATGCCCTCCTCCCGGCCGCACCCCGCAACATCGACAACGCCAGCGACACCATGCGACGCTGGATCTCCCGCGGCCGAGGCAATCCCATTCCCGCGCTCGAACTGGCCTTCCGTCTCAAACCCGAAGTCATCTATCTCGTGGCCAGCGACAATTTCACCGTGCCGGGAAACGATGAAGTCGCTCGCTTTTGCGCCGACCGCACGCGCGCCGGCGTCCCGAAGATCCACACCATCGCACTCCTCGAATTCGACCCCGACGAGGCTCGCCCGGATCCTTCCCTCGTCCAATCGCTGCAAACCATTGCCCGCAACAGCGGCGGCCAATTCGGCCTCGCGACCGACGCCAACCTCCGCGCCGAAACTCCGCCCGATCACACCCTCGTCATCCGAAGAAGGACGCCGGTCAACGTCGTCGGCTTCGCCCCCGACAACAAGACAGCGTACGTCGACGGCGCGGTCAATCAGGTCAACGTCTGGGAAACGATCGTTCATTACTGGCCGGAAATCGCGGCCGCTGGCCTGGGCGTGATCCTCCTTCCGATGTTGATTCGCGCCGCCAGGAAACGCCACGAACCGGGCGAGCAATACTGCCGGCATTGCGACTACAACCTCCGCGGACTGACCAGCCTCCAATGCCCCGAATGCGGCACGGAACTCACCGCGAAGAACCGCGTCCCTGGCCGCAGCCGCCGGCCGCGCCTGGTTGTCGCATCGTTCCTCCTCGCATCCGTCGCCGCCACATACGTCTTTGCCGCCACGCGCCTGCCGCGCCAAGGCAGCGCCAGCCAGTGGATCGAATGGCGCTCGGTCTCCCTCGCCAACTGGGCCATCGCCGGCAAGCGCCCATGGCTTCTCCGCCATACGACGCTCGACGATGGCATCTTTCGCGTCGATCTCGACTCCGGCGCAATCATCGGCAGTCAGTGCCGCATCCAGTACGGGCCCGACGACAGGTCTTACCGCCCGCTGCTCTCCGCTGACGGCCGGAATCTCCTGTGCAGCTCTGGGGACCATGCGGTGCAAATCGACTTTGCCACGGGCAAGATCGTCCACCGCTACGGTGCGCCGATCTCCTGGGACTCCCGCATCGGAACCGAGATGTTCTTCGCCCGCTCAAAGGGACTCGCCGCCTGGAACACGCGTACCGGCGAACAGGTCAACACCGCTGCCCTCGACAATCGCTCCACCATCGGCGGCATCGTCCGCGCCGCCGGCCACGACCAGGCCGTCGTCCTCTCGGCCGACGACTCCAGCACGACTGTCCGAGTCTGGGATCCGCTCACTGGCGCCTTCACCCGGACCTTCCGGGTCGAATCCCCTTCCTGCTGTTGCGACGGCGGCCGCCTCTACGCCGCCCTCCATGGCGACACCGATCTGACCATCGAAACCTGGGACGTCCTCACCGGCCAACGCCAAAGCTCAACTCCCACCGGCCAAACCCTGTCCGGGCATCTGATGCTGACGGCCAGAAACGACTGGATCGCGGCCACTTCGTTGGGGACCGAAACTCTCGCCGTCAACCTCCGCACCGGCGCCCACCGGTCCTGGGAGATGCGCTATCCCAGGCCCACCATCTCCCCCGATGGCCGCCACCTCATCGCTGGTTACTACTGCAGCTACGGCCGCTACGACGAAGTCCGCATCCACGACTTGCCGCAGGACCCTTGATCCGCTCCACAGTATGAGCACGGAGGATGTGCCGGGGCCGACCCGTGCGTGCAACGCGGGCAGGCCGACAGTTGTAAGTGGGGCCAGCGTCCCGCTGGCCATGGTTGCCAGGCCGCTCACGCTTCCGGCAGGCCGGCGAGGACGCCGGCCCCGCTTGTCTTCACCGCGGGCTCGAGCGCGTCCCCGACACCGCGATCGGCGATCGCGGCTACAGAACGCTACTTCTTCTCGGCGCGCTTGTGCGCCAGGAACCAGTCGTAAAGCTCCTGGTTGTCGTAGGTGGCGGTCCACGAATCGTGGCTGACGCCGGGGTAGCGGGTGTACTTCACGTCGGCGCCGGCCTTCTTCATGGCATCGACCATTTCGTCGCTGCGGGCGACGGGCACGGTGGGGTCGGCGTCTCCGTGGAAGACCCAGGCGGGGACATCCTTGAAGCGGCGGACCATGGCGGGGTTGCCGGCGCCGCAGATCGGGGCGATGGCCGCGAAGCGATTGGGGTAGCGCGAGATCATCTCCCAGGTGCCGAAGCCGCCCATGGACAGGCCGGTCAGGTAGACGCGGTCCGCGTCCACCTTGTTGGCGGCCATCACGCTGTCGAGCAGGGCGTTGAGCTCGAAGGGATTCCACCAGCCGTTGGCCGGGCACTGCGGCGAAACCACGATGAACGGGAAATCCTTCTTCTTCTCCACGATCTTCGGGGGCCCGTGGACCTTCACCTTGTTGATGTCGTCGCCGCGCTCGCCGGCGCCGTGCAGGAACAGGATCAGCGGCCACTTCTTCTCGGGATCCTTGCCGTAATCCTCGGGCAGGAAAAGAAGGTAGCCGAGCTTGACGGTGATCTGTTTCTCAAAGGTCTGGGCGTGCTGTCCCGGCTCGGGTTTCTGCTGAGACCAGGCAAAACCCGCGGGAACCAGGGCCAGAAGGGCCGCCGTGACGATCATCTTCCAGTTTCTCATGCGTTGCTCCGTTGAAATGTGTCCGGGGATTATACCGCGAGGTGCGGTCTTCGTGGCCGGACGCAGAGGGCATTCGGTTCACCGGGGCGTGACCACAAATCCGGGAGGGCCGTGCTCCTGCACGGCCGGGAGTGGTTGCCGCGCGAAGCGGCCGCAGGGGACTGCGGCCCTCCCGGGAAAATGGTCGTACCCGTTCAACGCGACAGCTTCAACACGTACACCTCGCAGTTTGTGTCGGTCGCCCAGAATAGTTTGCGCTGGTTGTCGTACATCAGGCCGAGCGAGACGTTCCGGCCGGACTTGCCGTTGGGGTCGTCGCCGGTGAGTTTCAGGAAGGTCCACGCGTCGCGGGCGCAGTCGTAGACAGGCGTGGACTGAACGCCGTCCGCGGTCATGCGCGCGGCGGCGAGGCAGAGGTCGTTGTCAGGTGTGTAGCGGATCTGGCAGAGGTAGGGGATGTCGCGGATCTGTTCGGCGCCGGCGGGGTTGAGCGGGGAGACTTCAAGCGTGTCGAGATTCACGGCGTACACCTGGCCATCGTATGGTTTCTTGGAGTCGTACTCGCGGCGGAAGAAGAGCAGGCGGTTGCGGGTGGAGTCGAAGGTCAGGGTGGAACTGTCGACGACGGAGCCGGGCAGGCGGCCGGTGAGTTTCAGTTCGGTCCATTGCCACCGGGTGGAGTCGTGCTGGAACAGCCGGCCGTCGTGGGTCCAGCAGATCAGGCCCCTGGGCGTGGGGGTGAGGGTCAGGGTGTAGTAACCGCTGTCGTAGTTCATGCCGGCGGGCTTGGAGTGGCGGTCGGTCCAGTCGGCTGCGTCGATGTCATAGATGTAGCTGTATGTGCGGCGGCCGGTAAAGATGAGCTTGCGGCCGAGGGGATCGAGGGCGTAGGACTGGTAGCTGTGGCCGGTGATCCAGGGGCGGCCGTTGAAGTTGCGGCCTTCGGGGTACGACGTGTTTGAGTAGAGCTGGCCGAGGGGAAACTCGACGGGGTAGCAGAGTTCCCAGCGGTTGCTGGCCAGATGGTAGTGGAGGACATCAGTGCCGCCGTGGGCGCTGTGGCCGCCCGACCAGCGGAGGATGAGACGGCGAGAGGGGTCGAGCACGGCGGTGCCCCAGTCGCGATTCTGTTTGGGCAGGCGCGGCGGGCGCATGCGGGTCCAGGTGTTGGGCGGCAGGTTGTCGAGGATGGCGCCGACGGCCTTGGCGTCGGGTTTGGGTGTGTCGATATAGTAGAAGTCCGGGTGGTACGGCCCGGTGCGATAGGTCCGCGAGGTGCCGGTGACGAGTTGGCCCTGGCCCGTCCATTTGGCGGTGGCGGGGTCGAATGTGAACGGGCCGTCGGAGATGTCGCGGTATTGCCCACCGACGTAGTCGGTGCTGGAGGTGTAGGTATATCCGCCGGTGAGGGTGAGTTTGCCGTCGGGCTCGACCTTGAGCGCGTGGCTGGCCCGTGGGGCGGGTGCGGCCGGGACGTCGACGCGCTGCCAGCGGTGCTTATCGACGTCGAAGGCCCAGAGGTCGTTGGTGAGGTAGTCCAAGTGATCGCCGCCAAACAGCCAGACGCGGCGATGTGCGGCATCAAACGCGAGCGGGCTGAGGGCACGGGCGGCGGGCTGGGCGTCGAGCGATTCGGCGAGCTGTTCGAGGGCGATCTGTGCTTGCCCGATCTTCCTCAGCCAGTCCGGCGTGTCTGCCTCCACAGGCACAGCGGCCGCCACCACAGCCTTCGCCGCCTCGGGCAGCGGCTCGTCATCGAAATACGCCCGGCGAAGTTGAGCGGCCGCCCGTTTCAGTTCATCGCGTGTCTTGCAGATGGCGTCGCAGCGCGCCTGCGATGGATTGCTCTTGCGAAGTTCATCCGACAGGTCCTTCCACTGGCCGTTCTCACGAATCCATGTGAGAACACGACCGTCGTCGGCCTGCTGGTCCTGGCCGCCGAAGCGCAAGGTGAGGCCGTTGCCGACATCGCATTCGCTGGTCCAGATGACCGGCTGCTTGAGATCGACGGACTCCAGTTTCCGGTTGGCGCCGAGGCAGATCAGGACGAGGACCAGGAGCCCGCGAATGTGGGCGATGCCCTCGACGGGAGGCACGAAGGCACGGAGGCAGACCCTTCGAGTACTCAGGGCAGGCTCCGGAACGAAGTGGCCAGAAGTTTCTCGACCTGCGAGGAGCCGCAATCGTTGTGGCATAGTGCATCCGCCTTTGCCGGTGTGGCAGTAGTGGGACGGCAGTGTCGCACGTCGAGCCTGCTCGATCAACCGGGAAGTGTGCGGAGAAAAAGCGGGGCCGACGCCCACGGCGGCCGTCCCCGGTTGCTGGCAGGCGGCCCACCAGAGCGTCGGCCCCCCAACCTGCCAATGCCCAGA
>JBIOJL010000098.1:0-15564 GCA_044450885.1 Tepidisphaerales bacterium | reverse complement strand
GTTCCTCGAGGGCGATCCCGACCGGCCCCTGGTCACCGGCAGCGTTTACAACGGCACTGCAACGCCGCCGTATGCATTGCCCGAACACAAAACCAAATCGACCATCAAATCCAACTCATCCAAGGGCAGCGGCGGCTTCAATGAAATCCGGCTTGAGGACAAGAAGGGCGACGAGCAGATCTTCATGTTCGCGGAGAAGGACCACCACCTCCGCGTCAAGAACGACGTCAAGCAGTGGATCGGAGGCAAGTTCCATCGCATCGTCGCCAAAGACCAACTCTACCAGATCAAAGGTTCCCGCAGCGATCTCGTGGGCGGTGATCACAGTACCAAGGTCGGCGGCAAGGCGTATCTCAAGGTGGCCGACAAGATGGCGATCGAGATCACCGGCCAGTACTCCATCACCGCCAAGGCCGGCGTCGGCGAGAAGATCACCGGCAATCATCAGGAAGACACCTCGGGCGATTACTTCCTCAAAACCGGCGGCACCATCGTCATCCAGGGCGGCGGCGGCATCTCGCTCGTTTGTGGCGGGAACAACATCGTCATCGATTCCACCGGTGTCACCATCAAGGGAACCAAGATCACGCTCGACGGTTCCACGGTCAACATCGCCTGCGGCCCCGGGGCCTCGCCGGGCTCCGGTACGGCGGTCGCTCCCGACGCGCCCAAGGATCCGGCCGCTCCGGAGGAGGCCGACACCGCCGATCCGGGCGAAATGACCAAGATCAAGGCGAGACAGCGCGCGATCACGGCCGCCAAGCCCGGGTCCACGGAAGTCGGCGCCTTCGTCCCGCCCACTCCGGGCGGCGGCGGCGACGGACCCACTCCTCCCGGCCCGCAGCCTCCGCCGCCGGAGGAGAAGACCTGGTTCGAGTTCGAGGTGGTCGACGCCAACGACAAGCCCGTTGCCAACGAACCGGTCAAGATCCTCATGTCGGACGGGAAAGAGATGTCCAAGAAGACCAACAGCAATGGCATCGTTCGCATCGACGACGTTGACGAATCGGAGGTCGCGTCGATTGAACTCACCGATCGCGTGAACAGTGAATGGGACTTCCTCGAAGTGGAAGATCCCGGACAGCAGCCCGGTGCCACCGGTGATTCGTCGGGCGGAGGCGGCTCCGATGGCGGCTCGCCCTCCAGCTCCGATGGTTCGCCGACGGGCCTGGCCTAGATAGCGAGGAACTCAGATGACCCAGTCCAATCCACCTGTATCATCCGGAGCTCCGGCCCAAGACCTGAAGAAGGTCCAGGGAGAGCAGAAGAAAGTGACCGTGGTCCAGCTCCACCCGGTCAGCTACCAGATTTTCCTGTACTACCTCGGCCACGATCGGGTCAAGCGCGACGCCACCAACTACCGGTGCAAGTACGAGCTCAAGAAGGAGAACGGGCCATCGGTCGGGGCGCCCGACGCCGCCCGCGCCGATCCCGGCGCAACGCTTGTCAATGCACCGGCCATCATTGCCAACATAATGCCCGAGGCCGATCCGAAGGCGGGTACCTCCAAGCCGGCGCTTCCGGCGGCCCAGAAGGGTGACAGTTCCAATCCGGATCCCGACGAGATCTACCGCATCGTGATCACGGACAATCACGCCGTCGCCAAGGCCGACCTGAACGCCGTCTTTGGCGGCGCCCTGTCCAAGCCGGACAGCTACAACACGCGCGGCTGGATGCCGGAGGTGCAGCCCGTCGTTCCCTTCCGCGTGATCGTCAAGAAGTTCCTCGGCGATGTCCAGGTCGACGTTGCCGAGGACCTCGAGGTGCTCCTGGAAGTCAAGGACCCGCGGGAGGAGTTCGACCAGACCGACGGCCCGCGGCTGACGTTCATCAAGGGCTTCTTCAAGAAATACAACGGCAAGACCGGCGGCGTCGACACCACCGGCGACGACAACGCCATCAAGAGTTTCGCGGGCCTGCGCGAACCGGCCAAGACCGCGTGCGTCAAGGCCAGCGGCGTCTTCAAGGGCCTGACCTACACCAAACCGCCGATCGCCGCCGAGGTGGCGGGTCCCGACAAGGCGGCCTGGTCCGATCTCAAGCCGCTGGACGAGCTGGGCACGCGGGTGAAACTCAAGCTGGGAAACGTTCCCGGATTACCCGACGTCGACAACAAGAAGAAGATTGCCATCGGCGATTTCGCTTTTCTGCCGGCCCCGGTCAACGGCGACAACTACCGGTTCCTGCTCACGCTGCGCGGCGTGGTGGAGAAAGGCGTCACCAGCACCAAGGAACTCCAGACGCAGAAGGTCAACGGCGCCCTGGTCAAGGTCTATGACGCCGCCAAGAAGGAGATCAAGGCGCCGTGCGCCTACACCACCGGGCGCTTCGTCATGTGGCGCAAGGTCGAGTTCCGCCTCATCGTGCTCTGCAACGGCGTCGCCGACATCATCGACTGGGACACCTGGATCGCCTGGTATCGCAAGTCCTTCATCGAGGTGATCAAGCCCATCGCCGAGTTCACCATCACCTGGCAGGTCTGGCGCGACGCGATCAAGCTGCGTTATAATCCCACTGGCGCCGGCGACAACTTTTTCACGAACGATGTCGCCATGCAGGCCGCCTTCAACACGGGGCTGATCCCGGGTCGCCTCAAGGCCGGCACCAACAACAAGGTCGACCTGGACCCCGCCAGCCAGAAGTCCTACAACTTCAACCTCGACCCGGACGTGCATTTCCTGACGCGCGAGCTGATCAAGTACGCCTGCGCCCACTCGAATCCGGTGATCACCAACCCGGACGACAACGACCAGAAGGACGCCGACGGCCTGTTCGTCCTGTTCGCCAAGCATCCGGCCAACGACCTCGACGACGGCACCCTCGGCGAATACATGGGCGACCGTATCTTCTACATGTACCACGGAAACGTCCCCCAGCTCACCAACACCGGCGCGCACGAGATGGGGCACACCCTGTTCCTCTCGCATTCGCTGACCAATCGCAGCACGGCGGTCACTTATGAGGATAGTTCGGCCACTGCGACCAACCTGATCCTGGTCGACCCCAAGAGCAACTGCGCCTTCGAGGACCACGACGGAAACGACAACTACACCTGCATCATGGGTTACATCCGCCACGCGCTCAAGAACTACGGCACCCACTTCTGCGGCTTCTGCTCGCTGGGACTGAGGTTTTACAAGAAGACCGAATTGCAGAAGTCGACCGAGTATGGCAATCAGATCACCGAAGGCTCAAAGGTTGCCCACATCGTGCAACTCAGCGGCGGAGCGACGCTCAAGGAGACCGTCGCCGGCATCGCCAACAATGCCGAGACGAACCTGCTGGCGGTGACCCAGCCCAAGACGATCAACGTCGTCGGGGGCGGCACCTGGACCGCGTGCATCAACCTCAGCCGTTCGGGCACGTGGTCCAAGGAGGCCGTTAGCGGTGGCGATGTGACGATTACGCCTGCGGGCGTTGTCGCCAAGGTGAAAGGGACGGCTGTCGGCCGCGTCAGGGTGAAATTCGCCATGGACGGCACCGAGGCCTCCGTCGAGTTCAACGTGACCTGACAAAACCGACCAACCACGGGTGGAATATGCCTGATGAACTATCAATCAAGTTCGCCCTCGACCGCCAGCAGGCTCTCCGCGGCGAGTCAATCTTCTTCGAGGTGGCGATCCAGAACATTTCCGGGCGCGTCCTCCCGGATGTCACGACCCTCTACCGCCAGAACGAGGCGCTGATTCTTACGCTGACCGATGCCGCCGGCAAACCACAGGAGGCGACCCAGAAGACCCCGGCGCGCCGGCAGGGGCTCTATTCCCACGGCCCGGTCGATCCGCAGGTGAAGCCGCTGCCTCCCAACCAGAAGCTGGAACTCAGGGAAGACCTGCTCGGCTGGTTTGGGGAACTGGCGCCCGGCGCGTACAACGTCTCCGCCAAGTACGAGCGAGGCCTGATGGGCCTGCAGAGCCCGCCCGTTGCCTTTCGCATTCATCCCATCGCGCCGGTGGCGCTGGACACCGCGCGCATCGGCCAGATCCAGGCCCAGTCGCCCCTGGGCGCCGCTCTGCTCCACAAGTTTCCCCCGACGGATCCCAACACCGGCAAGTATCTCCTGTTCTACCAGCAGCAGAGCCGGAACCTGCCCCGCGCGCCGGTGCATATGATCGGCGCGGCCATCGTCGATCCGGTTCATGCCCTGGCGGCATCCATCTCCGATCCGCTCGCGATCCGCGGTCATCTGGTGTGGCTGGACCACGGTCAACTCATGATGGGCGGCGTTGACCTGGAGACCTTCAAGCCCCTGGCTCCGGTTCCGATCAAGACGCCCTACAGCGGCGTCCCCCTCCGGTCCCCCCTCACGCACCGCGACGGGACGCTGTTGCTCCCCTTTGGCGCCGAGGCCACGCCACGGCGCTGTGCCCTGCTCTGCATCGCGCCCGACGGGACGTGCGAGACCGTGGATCTCCCGCTCGACAGGCACTCGCCTCTCGGCGCGAGTGTCTGGATCTGGGACTACGAGTCCCGGCTGCATGTGGCCTGGGCCACGCCCGGCGGGCGCGAGCTGGTCTGGCGCAAGCTTCCGCTGGACGATCGCAAGGCCGGCTTCTCCTCGCCCACCATCGTCAATCTCGATCACCGCGTCGTCTGGCTGGACGGCTTCATGGATGCCGAATTCCCGCGCGTCCGCACCCTCCCGGACCAGGAGGTGCCGCTGCCCGATCCGGTCGCATGGCTCATCCTCGACAGCGCGCCGCAACTGCGTTGCGCCCGCGTCAACCTCGCCCACCCGCGCGTCGAGTACATCTGGTCCTTCGGGAATCACGAGATCGGACCGCTGACGGTCCTGGATTCGGTCGTCAAGCGGGATCACGGCCTCGTCCTGCTGCTCAAGGATGCCAAGTCCAGGCTTTATTATGCCAGCACCGCGACACGCCAGTTTCTGCCCATTGCCGAGGCGGCGAAGGTCGACCTTAAGGAGGTGCAGTCTCCCGAGTTGATGGCCGCCGGCGATGACGGCGTCGCACCTTGGGTCTATATCCGGTATATCGATGCGCCGAACCAGCGCGTCTCCTGGGTCAAGACCGAGCCGGCCACCGAGAAGGATCCCCTGGAGACCGCCGCTGATGGGAGAATCAACCCGAATGGATGAACCCGTCTACCTTCCATCCCAGTCGCGCCTCCAGGCAGTCCGTTCGCTGCTGTTCGGCTCGCCATCCGGCCACGCCTGGGCCGTGGTTGACCCCGATTTCTGCCCGCAAGTCACCGCCATGATCGAGCAGCACGGCGTGGAACACGCCGCCCTGCATGGCCGCCACTTCGCCCCCGATCTGCTCCGCCGCTCGCCCTGTCTGGTGGCGCTCGAACCGCTCATGCCGTTCTCGGAATGGCTGCTCTCCGGCTGGGGGCGTTCCTGGGCAATCTACGCCGTGTCGCGCGCGCCGCTGGATACGCTTCGGGAGCATTTCCGTTCGCTGTTGATGGTGCTCAGCCCGTCCGGAACCCCGCTCTTCTTCCGCTTCTATGACCCCCGCGTCTTCGGCGTCTATCTGCCGACCGTCAACGAGCAGGAGGCCGACGGCGTTTTCGGCCCGGTGGACTCGTACGTCTTCGAAGAGGAGGACACCCATGCGGTCCTGCGTTTCTCGCAAAGGAAGAAACTGTTGAAGATGGATCGGATTGACCTTACTGCTGGAATTGGCGTCCAGGGCCCAGCACCCCGCACTGCCCTCTCGACTACTGACGACGGACCACGGACTACTGACTAAGAGAACATGCTCCAACTCCGCCCCGAACAATACGAAGCGCTCCTGGCCCATTCCTTCAAAGCCCTGGAAACCCGCATCGTCGCCGCCGTCAAGCGCTCCTGGCCGGTCCTGTGTGCCACCATGGGCGACGAACGGCTGCGCCGCTGCGTCCGCCGCGCCCGGGTGCGCGCGCGGATTCACGGCCTCCAGCGCGAAGGCGAGATCCTGCGTTTTGCCAGACTGATGCTCGCCTGGGGCGAGGACTTCGACCGCTCTTCCGAGACCCCATGGGCCGCGCAGATCGTGGCCTGGCGCAACTGCGACGCCCCGACCCGCCTGGATGCGCTCGAAGGCCGCTCCGAAGTCGAACTGCGCCGCCGTCCGGAACTCTTCCAGCGCCTGCGGTAGCGGCTCACACGCTGCGCCCGTCTGGCGTTCCCATGATGCGGCGCAGGTCATCGCAGAGCGCTGCTCCGGCGGCCAGGGCCCGGGTCGGCAGGAAGTGATCGACTGCGGCGCCGTCGTCCGTTTTCAGATGCAGCCACAAGCCACGTTCGCTGGCCGTGACGCTCAGCCCCTTGATCCGTCCGGCGTCGAAGGACTCGGGCTGGGTGCGTGTGCCGCGCACATGCAGCCAGAGCCGCCCGGGGCAGGCCATCACCAGCGTGGCCCGATCCCGCTCGCCGGGGCTGGTGCGGCTGCGGCGGCCGCTCACGACCGCGACGAGTAGGCCGGCCAATGTCGCTCCGACGAACAGGCACGTGACCGGGATCGCCGGCGCGCCGTGGTCCAGCAGAAACGACAGGGTGTAGAAGAACGCCACACTGGCGCCGACCAGCCCGAGGCTCATGATCATCTGGTGCCAGGGCAGTGAACCGGGTGGAGGCAGCAGGACCAGCACGTAGTCGCTGCGGCGGATCCACGGTATCCGTGCTTCGCGCTGTTCGGCAGGGCGGACGGGCGTGGCGTAGTTCAGCGGCGCGGCCCGATCCGCCGGGACGACGGCCTCGCCCAGCCGCAGGATCTGCCGCAGTTCGAGTTCGAGAAGTTCCGGCGCGAGTTCCCCATCGATGTCGAACCAGTGCTCCTCGGGCGGAGTGTCGGCTGGGAATACCTCAATACAGAACGAGCCGGGAACCGCGGTGCAACGGATCTCGCGGAGACGTTCGGCCGGCCAGACCAGTGGCGCCGGGCTCCTTTCGGGGACCAGCAGCGACAGCCCGGCCGGTGTGGCGTCGAGTTCGACGGGCCGCGCCACGGGGCGTCGCCGGAGTATCACGCGGAACACAGAGTAGCCGACCGCCGGGGTGCCCAGGGCGACGACTCCGATGAGCATCGCCAGACCGCTGCCCTCTTCGTAGGACGACATGGAGAATACTCCCGAGCAGAAGAGGAGGGCTGTAATGAGAAGCAATCCCAGCATCATGACGCCTCCCGCAATGGCCAGCGCGTTGGTGGGGGATGGTCTGGGCGCTTCGAACCCAAGGTGAAGACGCTGTCCCGATCGTTGCCAGGCGATGCCCCCGGCAATCCGCGGTGCCGTGGCGTAGTCGAGAGTCACGCCGACGGGCGTGGCGGCGATCGGAAGAGGCGGCGGCGATTGTACAGGACGGTGCGGCATCGGGCTGATTGCCGCGATCCTATACTGCTCTGGCAGGGTTGTGTATCCCCTCGTCACTTCTCGATCCGATACAGATGGGTCCTTGTGCGAAGATACAAGGCCGATCCCGACACCGCGGGGCTGGCCAAAAAACCGTCGTCGAGCGCGAATTCGCCCACGATCTCAGGTGTGTCTCCGCCCGGCTTGATCACGATCGTCTGCCCACGTTCCGAGAAGAAGTAGAGGTTCCCCGCCGCGTACAGCGGCGAGGCCGAGAAGCCGGTCCCGATGCGTTTCTGCCACACCTGCCGCCCGTCTTTGCGCTCGATACACCGGGCGATCCCGTCATCGGTCGTGAAATAGATGTGCTCGCCCACCACCGCCGGCGACGATCTCAGCGGCACGCCCTGCATCAACGTCCAGAGAACGTTCGTCTGCGTCACGTTCCCCTTGGCGCCGGCGATGCGGATCGCCCAGAGTTCGGCCTTCATGTGTCCCGTGCCCACATAGATCACGCCGTCGCGGTAGATCGGCCGGGTCGCGACCGAGAAACCCGGGATGTCGCAGCACCAGATTTCCCGGCCGGTTTCGGGCTCGTATCCGTAAACCCGCTTCGCGCCGACGCTGATGATCTGGTCCTTGCCGTCAACCCGAGCCACCGTCGGCACGTCGAATGCCTTGCGCATCGGCCACATCAGGTGCGTGCCCTCGAAGTCGTAGCTCCGCGGCGTCTTCCACGCGATCTTGCCGGTCTGCTTGTCCAGCGCCGTGATGTACTGCGCATCGGTTCCGTCGCAATGAATGATGTAGAGGTTCTTGTAGAGGATCGGGCTCGACCCCGGCCCTTCCATGTGGTCGATCTTGAGTTCCTCGTTCTTCCAGAGAATAGTCCCGCTCGACGTATCAAGGCACGCCTGTCCGGCCGTGCCGAACGACACGTACACCCGCCCTTGTTCGATGACCGGCGTCGGCGATGCGTACGAGTTGAACGGGTTCTTCGGCTCGGGCACGGCGGGTTTGAAGACCGCGACGTCGTGGATGATCTTCCCCGTGCTCTTGTCGATGCCGATGGCGCGCCGCGATCTCCCGTCCGGCGTGGCCGTGGTCAGCCAGACCTGCCTGCCCCAGATCACCGGCGACGACCAGCCCACGCCGGGGATGGCCGTCTTCCACTTTACCCCCTGGCTTTCCGACCACGCCGTCGGCAGTCCCGTCGCGTCCGAAATCCCTTCCTGCGAAGCCCCCCGAAACTGCGGCCAGTTCTCCTCCGCCACCGCGGCGGTCGCCAGAACCAATATGAAACAGAACATGAATCGCAAAGGACATCTCCTTCCAGACAATGCATCATATTCACCATGAAGGCACGAAGCCACGCAGTGACCGCGGTGATCGGAGAACATTGGTTCCACGGCATTCACCGGCTAAACTCCCCGGCACAAGGAGTCTCGCAATGAACATGAAGCCCGCGTCCAGTTGCCAATACGACCTGATGTCGCTCGGTGAATGCATGGTCCGGCTGTCGCCGCCGGGGCATGGGCGGATCGAGTTTGCCACGGCGCTGGAAGTCTGGGTGGGTGGCGGGGAATACAACGTGGCGTATGCGCTGGCTCGGCTGGGGTTGCGAACGGGGTTTCTGTCGCGCTTGGTGGACAATCCGGTGGGGCGGATCATCGTGAACCATGGCCGGGCGGTGGGGGTGGATATGTCGAGCGTGGTCATGGCGAAGTACGACGGCGTCGGCCGGGCCGACCGGATCGGGCTGAATTTCACGGAGGTCGGCACGAGCGTGCGGGCGTCGGTGACCATGTACGACCGCGGCCACTCGGCCTGCTCGAACATGAAGCCGGGGATGATCGACTTCGCCAGGCTCTTTCGCGAGAAGGGCGTGCGCTGGCTGCACACCGGCGGGATATTCACGGCGCTTTCCGAAGGCTGCGCTGAAGTGTGCTTCGAGGCGCTCAAGGCCGCGAAGGAGGCCGGGACGATCACCAGCTATGACCTGAACTTTCGCTCCAAGCTCTGGTCCAGCCAGAAGGCGCAGGAGAAGACACGGGTGCTCGTACCGTACGTCGACTGCCTGATCGGCAACGAGGAGGATTTTCAGAAAGTGTTGGGATTCGAGGTGGAAGGCGTCGGCGAAGATCCATCAGCGCTGGATACGCGGGCGTACAAGCGGATGGTGGAGAAGGTCGTCAAGGCGTATCCGAACATCAAGGTCGTCGGCACGACGCTTCGCGAGGTCAGGAGCGGGCTGGTCAACAACTGGTCGGCCATTCTCTGGTGCGATGGGCAGTTCTACGAGTCGCGACGGTACGACAACCTCGAGATCGAAGACCGCGTCGGCGGCGGGGATGGGTTCTCCTCCGGCTTCGCCTACGGCTTCCTGACCGGCAAGACGCCGCAGGAGTGCGCGGATCTTGGCGCGGCCCACGGCGCACTGCTCCAGACCACGCGCGGCGACACCAGCCAGATCGATCTCGATGAATTGATGCATGTGTACAAGGGCGGCTCGGCGCGGATCAAGCGTTAGAACCTGTGCAGAAACAACTCCGCCGTTTCGTCGTCTCGCACAGTGCCGGCCCTTCGGGCCTCAGATGATTGGGCCTTGATTACCGTGGCCTTACGGCCACGGCTACCAAAGGTGACGGCCCTTCGGGCCTGCGGAGTTGATTCTGGACGGGTTCTTAGGCTGTAAGTGGTGCCGACGCCCTCGTCGGCAAGGCGTGAAAACGCCGGCCGGAGATGCCGGTCAGGGCACCGGCACCACTTCTTCAACACAATCAGAACGGGCCCGGCTTCCCTTCTCGGGTGCCACGGCTTGTCTACTGCAAGCCGTGTCTGCGTGACCACGAAACACGGCTTGCAGTAGACAAGCCGTGGCACCCGGGCAGGAACACCCGACAGTCGTCCGCGTTCCGGCCCCAAGCCGCTTCAACGCGTCTGCGCCTGTCTTACTGATAGCAGAACAGCGCCCAGCGCGTCCGTCTGTGCGGATGTCGCCTGGGCGCGGAGGATCAAACGCGGCCAGGGGAGGCTGGCCGGCAGATCGAGTTTCACCTCGAACTGGCCGTTGCGGGCGGGGGTTTCCTTGGTGAGCAGGACCCTGTCGTTGGCCTTGGCGTGGTTGGCGAGGATGGCCTGGGCGCGGGCGTCCGGCGGGGCATCGGGCAGGGGTTGCAGATCCAGCGGCCGCCCGCTCATGGGCCGGAGCAGGCTCACGCGCACCGGAGTGTCAGCGAACCCTGCGGGAAGCGTGCCGCGAATGTTCATGCTGGCACCTTGAGCGATGTCGGGCGGGGTTTGCAGGCGGATCTCGGCGGGGGCGGGCGGCAATCGCATGGCCGGGTCGCCGAGGAGCATCCACATCTCCAGGTGCTCCAGCCGTTGTGTCGCCAGCGGAATCGCTCCCCGGCTGCCGTCCGCATAGTCGAACATCTTGAAAGTGAGGAAGCCGATGTTGCCTTTGGCCAGACCGGTCTTCATTTGCAGCCAGCAATCGCCGAGGTGTGGCGGCAGGCCCGGGCCGGCGAAGCAGTTGAGCAGGCCGTCGAAGGCAAGCTGGCCCATGGCGGCGTAGCTCTCGCCGTTGGCACCCATGACGGCGACCGGGCCGGCGGGGTTGCGCATGGCGGCCAGTCCGTAGCCCTCCTGGCCGCGGCCGGGGAGCGAGAGGAGGGAGGGGAGTTGGCAGGCGTAGCATCCGCAGGTGGCCAGTATCCCGGGGCCGCGGGGGATCTTCAGGCTGGCGAAGTCGTCGCGGTCGAGAAAGCGGGCGTTGTTGGACCAGAGGCCGCCGGCGTTGGAATGGCCGAGAAAGAACGTGAAAGCCTGGCCCTGGCTGAGGTACTCGAGCGATTGCTCGTGAAGCTTCTCGTCGGGCACATAAAACACCGAGCCGGGGATGTGGAAGATGGCGCGGACATCCCACGCGGGGTGGAGAAGATCGGATGTGCCCTGGCAGGCGGTGTTGACGTAGAAGTTGGCGACGGTGCGCTCGGCCGCGCCCACGCCGCCGGGATCGCCGACCAGGAGCGTGATCTGGCGTTGCCAGAGGCGGCGCTCGCTGTCGCGCTCGAAAGCGAGAATCTTCTCGACCATCTGCCGGGCTTCGGCGACGGTCCGCGCCGGCAGGCGGCCGACCGCGACGGTGGGCAGCAGGTCGGCCCCGAGGCAACCGTACGCGTTGTCGCTGGGCTGGCCTGCCATGCGGCCGGTGGTGCCGGTGAGGGGCGGGACGACGGTGCCGGCAGCGTCTTTGGGATCGGCCGCCTGGGTTGTGCCGACAAGAAGGATGTAGCTGGCCCCAGCCGACTGGCGGCAGAGCTTGTGGAGATGGTCGCGGAGTTTGACGGCTTTGCCGGCGCGGATTTCGTCTGCGGTGAGGATATCGTTGGTCTGCACGATGACGGGATGCAGGCCTTGGTCCAGGCGCTGTTTGGCGAGGGGCTCGACGGCTTGGCGGAAGTCCGGGGCGACGGCGACAATCCACTGGGGCGGGAGCGTCTGCGCCATGGCTGGGAGGGCGCAGTGCGTGAGCAGGAAAAGGAGACACAAGCATATGTACGCACGGGGCCACGAACGGCAATGCTGAATGATGACGGCGGATGCGGCGTTCATCCATGCCTCCTTTGGTGAAGGGGGGTGATTTCGTGAGCATGATGACGCAACTGGCCGCGGGATTCAATCGCCAATGCCGTTCCCCATGGGTGATGGCGGACGCCCCCGGCTTTACTTGAAGGACCGGCTATGTATAGTCGGGGTGCCTATGACGGAAGCGACAAGCCCTCAGTCCACCGGTAATGAGTCCTTCCTCGCGGACTCCACCGTTCTGATCGTTGACGACAACGCCCAGAACCTGGAGTTGCTGCAGGCGTTTCTCGAGACGCTGCCGGTCAAGGTGTTCACGGCCGTGGATGGATTGGACGGCCTGGAGAAAGTCGCGAAGCACAACCCGGACCTGATCCTCCTGGATATCATGATGCCCAAGATGTCGGGGTTCCAGGTCTGCCGCAAGCTCAAGGGCGATCCCAAGACGCGGGACATACAGATCCTGATGGTCACCGCGTTGAATGAATTGGGGGATATCGAACAGGCCAACGAGTGCGGGACGGACGATTTCATAAGCAAGCCGGTGAACAAATTCGAGCTGTTGACGCGGGTGCGGAGTCTGCTTCGGGTGCGGCACCTCAAGGGTGAACTGGAGCGGGCACTGACCTACCTGAACGAAGTCGAGCACGAAGAGGACGCCGGCGGAGCGGACAACAGATGAAGAACAGCATCAAAGCGGGCGTGGCCGCCATCCTGGTGGCCACGCTGGTTTATGTGACGGGTTGCGCGCCGTCGGGCGTGAAGGAATCCGGACGGGGCGAGGCGCCCATCGGGTCGCCGCAAGACGATTTCGGTCGCGAGCTGAACCGTGTTGTCTACGGTCCGGACGAGGTCATGGCCCAACTGGCCAACGGGATGGTGGTCATTGTCCGGCGGGTCTCGACGCCGGTGGTGACGGTGCGCGGGTATGTCAACGCCGGTAGCCTGTACGAAGGAAAGTGGCTCGGCGGCGGGCTTAGCCATCTGCTGGAGCACCTGGTGGCCGGCGGCACCAATGGCCGGCGGACGGAGGAGCAGAACCGCGATCTGCTGCAGTCGATCGGCAACGAGTCCAACGCGTATACGAATACCTACTGCACCAGCTTTTTCGTGAACACGACCACGGAGAACCTGGACAAGGCGGCCGACCTGGTCACGGGATGGATGCTGACGGCGAGGATTCCGCCGGCCGAGTATGCCCGGGAATACGAGGTGGTGCAGCGGGAGTTGGAGAAGGACACCGGCGAGCCGGACTGGATGATGGAGGAATTGGAGGCGCGCAACCGGTATCGCGTCAGCCCGGCGCGGATCCCCATCATCGGCTACCAGGAGGTCATCCGCGGGCTGTCGCGGGATGATGTCTACGCTTACTACAAGCTGGCGTATCAGCCGAACAACATGGTGTTTGTGGTGGTTGGCGATGCCGATCCGGAGACGATGCTGGCGGCCGTGAAGAAATACGTGAAGGATGCCCCTCCGGGGCGCGGCTTCAGCCACGCCATTGAGGATGAGCCGCCGGTGCTGGCGCCGCGGACGGCCGTGGCGGCGTTTCCGAAACTGGGCGATGCGAAGATTGAACTGGGGTATCCGACGTTTCCGCTGGCGCGCCCGGACCTTTATGCGACGGACCTGCTGGCCGCCGTGCTGGGGGCGGGGAGCAGTTCGATTCTCGTCGAGGAGATTCGCGACAAGGGTCTGGTGAGCGAAATATCGGCCGGGCACGACACGCCGCACTATGTGTCGGGCACGTTCCAGATCGACATGTCGGTGGAAACCGCGAAGATCGCCGAGGCGACCAAGGCGGTGCTGGCGGTGATCGAGCGCGTGAAGAAGCAGGGGGTTGACGAGGATCGGCTGCGCCGCGCGAAAGTGCAGATGCGGGCGGCCAAGGCGATGTCGCTGCAGACGGCGGAGAACATCGGCGAAACGCTGGCGCAGGATTACCTGACCAGCGGCGACCCGCATTTCACGCAGTCGTATCTGGATGCGATCGACAAGGTGACGGTGGAGCAGATCAAGACGGTGGCGGGCAAGTACCTGGATTCGGGCAGGTTGCTGACCACGGCGCTCTTGCCGGAAGAGGCTGTCGGGAAAGCCGGATTGTCTGGGGCACAGAAGCTGCTGGGCGGTGTTGCTGGTGTGGCAACCACGCGGCCGGCAGAGAGTTCCCAGATCGTCCGCTACGAAATGCAGGATGGGACGGTGGTGCTGCTGAAGCGAATGCCGTCGTCGCCGGTGGTGAGCCTGAGCCTCTACACGCTCGGTGGCGTGACGGCGGAGGATGCCGCGAACAACGGCATCGGCAATCTGACGATGCAGGCGTGCGTGCGCGGCACCAAGACGCGGGCGGCCGGCGATATCGCGAAGCTGATGGACGAACTGGGCGGCGGGATCAAGGCCGAGTGCGGCAACAACTCGTGGGACCTGAAG
Organism: Tepidisphaerales bacterium; assembly: GCA_044450885.1. Lineage (GTDB taxonomy): Bacteria > Planctomycetota > Phycisphaerae > Tepidisphaerales > Tepidisphaeraceae > JANYKD01. Next base: position 1,254 of record JBIOJL010000098.1, on the reverse strand, counting down.
CTGACCTGCATGCCGGGGGATTTTGCCCGCGGGCTCGACCTGCTGGTGGATCTGTTCCGCAATCCGCAGTTCCCGGCCGAGGAAGTGGACCCGCTCCGCAAGCGGCTGGCGGCGGCCATCGAGAATCAGGACGCGGACTGGTTCGCCCAGTCGATGCGCTTTGCCCGCCAGACATATTTCGGCCCTAAGAATTCCCCCTATCAGTTCATGCCGGCGGGTCGCAAGGGAATCGTCGAGAAACTCACGGCGGCACAACTGACGGAATGGCATGCGAAGAAGATTGCCCCGGCGAAGCGCGTGCTGGCGATCTTCGGGAACGTGGATGTTGAGGAGGGAAAGAAGCTGGCGGAGAAGTATTTTGGGCGTGAGGTCGGCCGATCCGGGAGCACCGTAGTCAATTCGGGCTTTCTCCGTACGGGCGGCGCTTCGCCGGGCAAGCCCACGATCCGGGTCCGCGATGTGAAGATCAACCCAACCGACAATCCGCAGGCCGGCGTGATTCTCATGTTCGACAGCGACAGCTACGCCGGAGACAAGGACATTGCACCCCTGACCGTGGCGGACACGATGTGCAGCGGATATCGCTATCCGACCGGTTACCTGTTCGACACGCTGCGGGGCGAGGGGCTGGTCTACGACGTCAACGCCTACGTCTTCCCCGGAGCCAGCGCCGACACGCGGGGCGCGTTCGTCGTGTACGCCGGGTGCGACCCGAAGAACGTCAATCGCGTCGTCGATGGCATCCTGCTGAACATCGCGAGGTTGCAGGGGACGGAGAAGGACCTCGTGCCCGACTGGTTCGAGCGCAGCAAACAGTTAATTGTAACCGCGGATGCACTGGAGATGGAAACGGCCGAATTGCAGGCGGAGACGGCCGCCGTCGACGAACTGCTGGGGTTGGGATGTTCGTATCACCAGCAGTTTGGCGAGCGCATCAAACGGGTGAAGCTGGAGGATGTACAGAGGGTGAGCCGCGCCCTGCTGTCCAGTTGTGTGGTGACCGTGACAACCAACGCGCCAAAAGAGGTCGGCGTTGTGCCGGGCGAGAAGTCGTATAGTGTCTTTCCGCCGGTGGATTTGACTCCGAAGGGCGTCGAGCACGACGCTCGCGGGAAATAGCGGCGGGGATGAGTTTGCAGGGAGAACCACGCATGTTCGATGCATCCAAGCGAATCGATGAATTCCTCAACGCGACGGCCGCCCGGACTCCGACGCCCGGTGGCGGGTCGGTGTCGGCGCTGGTCGGCGCGCTGG
>JBIOJL010000097.1:0-15575 GCA_044450885.1 Tepidisphaerales bacterium | reverse complement strand
TCTCACCCAGGGTAGAGCTGCGCTCAACCCTGGGCTGGACTCTCTGGCCCCTTTGGGGCCAAGACCACGTCCGCAAACAGAGTCCTGCAGGACGACAGACAGGAATGTCTGTCGTACCGCGCGGATGACAGACAGGAATGTCTGTCGTACTGGGCGGATGACAGACAGGTATGTCTGTCGTACTGGGCGGACGACAGACAAGAATGTCTGTCGTACCGATTGGATGACAGACAGGAATGTCTGTCCTACTGGGCGCCGAGGTAGCCGTGCTCTTTGCAGGCTTCGAGCAGGGCTTTGACCACGGGGGCGGCGTCTTTGCCGCCGGCGCCGCCGTATTCGAGCATCACGGCGAAGGCGATCCGCGGGTTGTCGGCCGGGGCGAAACCGATGAACCACGCGTGCGAGAGAACGGTCCCATTCTTGCCGGTGCCACGATACCAGGGCATGGCGGTGTTCGGTTTCTCACGCGTCGAAATCGCCGGGAAGATGCGCCGGGGCCGCCCGCGCTCGTCGGTCAACTCGCGGCCCCGCTCGTCGCGCTCGATGTAACTGAAATCCATCGCCTGGGCCGTACCGGTCTTTCCGCAGACGGCGATGTCGGACCGGCGCACGTCGTAGCCCGAGCCTGCGCGGGTGTTCACGACCCGCCACATCCCTTCCTTCACGGCGGCGACGGCCGAAGGGTCGAGATGCAGGTCCACGCGGTCCTCGGTCGTCCCCGTCGGCGGAACCCAGCCGCGCACAAGCTTGGGCCTCATCCAGATTCCATCGCGGGCGATGGTCGCGGCGACGTTGGCCATCTGGATCGGCGTCGCCAGGACGTGCGCCTGGCCGATGCCGCAGAACCAGGTCACCGAACGCTCGGGCCCGCGATACCGCCGGGGCAACTCGCCGCTGCGCTCCGGCAGCCCGATGCCCGTGGGCCGGCCCAGGCCGAAGCGGTCCATCCACACCGAAAGCCGCTCGAGCCCGAGCTTGTCGGCGAGGGTCTCGAAGAAGATGTTGCACGAACGCTGGATGGCGTCGACCAGCGTGAGAAAGCCGGTGGGATGTTCGGCGCCGTAGGGCATCTGGTGATGTCTCACGTCCACGTCGTGCCTGTCACCGAACTGCGATGCAGTCCAACAGCGGCCGTTCTTCTGCTTCTTGCCGTCGATGATGAGGTAGCCGGTGCATTCGATCGTCGAGTTGACGTTGATGATGCCCTCGCCGACCGCGGCGATGCCGACCAGCGGCTTGACGGTGGAACCCGGCTCCAGCGCCGCCTGGGTGGCCCGGTTGCTCAGCGGGCGGTTGACGTCGTCCAGGGCCATCTTCGCATACAGGTCGTCATAATGGTTCAGGTCGAAGGTCGGATAGGAGACCAGTGCCCGCACCTGTCCGGTGGGAACATCAATGATCACGACCGCGCCGTGCATCAGGTGCGACTCGACGACCATGCCGTTCTCCTGCCACTCCATCTTCGAGAAGACGTTTTCGAGTTGGGCCTGGAGTTCCATGTCGATGGAGAGGCTGACGTCGCGGCCGGGGACGGCCTCGGTCTGCTCGACGATCTCGTCGTGTCCGGCGATGCGGACCAGTTGCCCGCGCACGCCGCGCAAGGTCTGCTCGCACAGGGCCTCGACGCCCGACTGTCCGACCAGGTCGGAGGGAAGGTAGTGCCGCAGTTCGTCGCCGAAGTTGGGGTCGGCGTCCTGGTCCTCTTTCTTGACGCCCGAGAGGTTGCCGATGGTGTGGCAGGCGACCGACTGATAGGGATAGTAGCGGTGCTTGCTGGGGCGCAGGACCAGGCCGGGGTAGTCTTCGATGTGCTTCTTCAGCCGGTTGTGGGTCTCGGTGGAGATGGCCGGGAGGACGACGTGGGCCTCGAACTGCTCGGCCACCTCGACGGTGATCTTGTCCAGTTCCGGGGCGGCGGATTCGGCGGAGAGGAACTCCCGGTACCACGGTTCCGGCGCGCCGGCCGGTTCGGCGCGGTCCTTCATCGCCCGCTCGATGCGTTTGTACCAGACGACGCGGCGGCGGAAATCGACGCGGCGGTCGATGGCGGCCTTGATCTCCTCGATGTCCTCGCGGGTCTTGCCCGACTCCGAGGCGAGCGTATCCCACATCACGTCGATGTCGTGGGAGACGCCGTCGGTGGCCTCGTCAAGCATTTGGTGGCGGGCATCCTGCCCGGCCTTGCGGTATTCGGCGGGCGTGCGCTGGAAGATGCGGGCCAGGGCCTGTTGGCGCATCCACGGGGGGGACTTCTCGATGGCGCGGTAATCGACGGCGGCGTCGATGCAGGGCTCGTCGACCGCGACGACCCGGCCGCGGAAATCGAGGATCCGGCCGCGTGTCGTTTCGACGAGGGTGGTGCGTTTGAGGGATTCGTGGGAGCGGTTGCGCCAGTATTCGCCGTTGACCAGTTGCAGGTTGGCCGCGCGGAGGACCAGCAGGCCGACGATGCCGGCGAGGAATGCGAGGAAGAACTTGAGGCGGCGTTCGAACATGGCGGTCCCGGATCAGAATTCAAGGCAGCGGATTAAACACGAAGCCACGAAGACACGAAGCGGGGTCTGGCGGTGGAGAGCGGAGCGGGGAGGGGCGATTTTAGATTTCAAATTTCAAATTTCAAATTTGAGATTTCAGATCCCAGATATCCCAGATTTCAGATTCTTCGTCTCCGCATCTCGATCGCGTCAACTTTTCAACTCGACATCGCACACCAAAACCCGCTTCGTGCCTTCGTGTCTTCGTGTTTAACTCTGTCTCTCTCTGCGTACTCAGGCGCGCGCCGTCCGCAACGGGCGGAATCCGAAGATCCGCTTCAGGCGCACCAGCGGCCAGAGCACCAGCGGCGCAAGCAGCGCGGTGTAGAGGACGCCGAAGAAGGCTTCGATCACCGACGGTCCCGTCGATTCCAGATGGTGCAGCCGCGGATACGCCCAGTCGTTGAACCCGGCCACCGCCAGCACGATCATCCCGGCCGCGAAGGTCACGAACATGTGGGTCAGCCAGTGATCGCGATACACCACCGGCTGGGTGCCGAGGACGAACAGGCCGGCCAATCCGTAGGCAAAGGCGTGCATCCCCAGCGGTCCCTGGGAGAGCAGGTCCTGGAGCAATCCCAGCGAGAAGACGCCGGCCAGGGCGTGCTGGCGCGGGGCGTTGACACAGATGAAGACGACGATCGGCAGAACCAGATTTGGCGATGCCTTGCCCCAGTTGATGTATCCCGTCAAGGCCAGGTGCATCGCGAGAATGAAGTATGCGAGTATGGCGAAGCTGAGCCAGCGCATGTCACCGCGCTCCCTTCTTGACCTGGGCCGGGGCCTTCTGGGGCGCCGGGCGCGCCGGCTGGGCCGGCGCGGACCGGACGGTGGCCTTGGGCGCGGTCGGCGCCGTTTCCGTCACCACCATGACTTCGTTGAGCTGCATCAGGTTCAGCCGGGGCCTGACCTGGATTTCGGCGTAGAGCGTCGCCTTGGGCTGCTTAGCGATCGACTCCACCTGGCCGATGATGAACCCGTTGGCGACCACCGGCCAGTCGTCCGGATCCTTGAGCACCACGTAGTCGCCGGCGATGAGTCCCGCGTCATACACGGCCGCCAGCGTCAGGTTCGACACGCCCAGGCGGCCGTTGCCGCGGCCTTCGACCAGCGGCGGCGGGCTCTTGAGCGCGGCGAATTCGACGTTGCGCCCGTCGGCGGTGTTGCGGAAGCGGCCGAACTGGGCGGAGATGCGGAAGCCGCGGTCGGTGATGAGGCGTACGCTCGAGCCCGAGGAGCCGACGGAGGCGACCTTGCCCACGAGGCTGTCGCGGCGCACCACGGCTTGTCCGGGCTGGAGCCCGTCGCCGCCGTCCGCTTTGAGCGTCAGCCACTCGCGCCCGGCCGCGTCGCCGCCGACCACGCGGAACGGCTGGGCGTAGCGCTGGGCATCGCCCATGAGTTCCCGGCCGGCGCTGAGTTCGCGCAACACGTCCAGTTGCGTGGTCAGCGAGGCGACCTGGTTCTGCAGCCGCTGGATTTCCGTCAGCGCATCCGTCGGCATGCGGGAGACATCCAGGCCGATGACCTCGGGCTTGTTCCAGCGGACGCCGACGGCATGGGCCACGCGGCGCACCGGATAGGAAACCGGCGTGAACACGCCGTCGATCCGGCCGCGAATGCCCTGACCCGCTCCGGGCGGCAGGACAAACGAGGCCACTCCGGCGGCCAGCATCAGGGGAATGAAAACGTGGTTGAATCGTATTCGGGCCATCCGTGGTCCCTCGCTAATGCTCATCCGCGTCGCTCTCCATCGTATCCTTCCACAGTTCGAGGTTCTCGAGATACACCGCCGTGCCCCGCGCCACGCACGTCAGCGGGTCGTCGGCCATCTTCACCGTCAGGCCCGTGGCGTTGGACAGCACCTGCGTCAGCCCGCGCAACTGCGACGATCCGCCGGCCATGGTGATGCCATTCTCGACCAGGTCGGCCGACAGTTCCGCCGGGGCCTTTTCGAGGGTCTGGGTGACGGCCTCGATGATCTGCCGGATGGGATCCTGGAGGGCCTCGCGGATCTCGCCGGCGGTGATGCTGGTCTTTCTTGGCAGGCCGGAAATCATGTCGCGGCCGCGAACTTCCATGGTCGGCTCGCTCTCGGCAAACGGCGCCGCCGAGCCGACCTGGATCTTCACCTTCTCCGCCATCGACTCGCCGATTGCCATGTTGTAGTTGCGCTTGAGGTGCCCGATGATCGCCTCGTCGAAGTCGTCGCCGGCCACGCGCACGGAACGGCTCTGCGACACGTCGGCCAATGAAATGATGGCGATTTCTGTAGTTCCGCCGCCGATATCGACGATCATCGATGCGGTGGGCTCCGTCACCGGCAGCCCGGCGCCAATGGCGGCGGCCATCGGCTCGCCCACCAGATACACGCGGCGCGCCCCGGCCCGTTCGGCCGAGTCCAGCACCGCCCGCTTCTCCACGCCCGTAATTCCCGACGGCACGGCGATGACCACGCGCGGGCCGATGAAATGGCTCCGCCCGTGTACGCGGCGGATGAAGTACGCGAGCATGGCCTCGGTGATCTCAAAGTCGGAGATGACACCGTTCTTCAGCGGGCGGATGGCCTCGATGCTCTCGGGCGTCTTGCCGATCATCTCCTTGGCGACGAAGCCGACGGCGTTGCCATCCTGGAGCACCCGGTTGGTGCCTTTCTTGACGGCGACGACCGAGGGTTCGTTGAGCACGATCCCCTGACCCTTGACGCACACCAGGGTGTTGCAGGTTCCCAAGTCGATGCCCATGTCCAGGCTGAACATGCCCATGAGTGAGTCAAAGATCACGCGCGACTCCTTCCAGCGACGAGACGGGATAACGCAGCAGGAGCGGGAATTGGCCGGTAATCCCCAGGCCAAGACCGCGAGAGGGGGGGAATGGACAACCCGCTCCATCGGGTCCGGTTCCGACACAGCACGGCTGACGGTCCGGTCGCTGTTTCGGAACCGCGGGTAAAATACACCTTTGCGACCGGGGAAGCAAATGGGAAAGAAACGAATTCCAGTCAGCGTTCGCGGTCGGGTTCAACAGGCAAGAGAGCCCCCGGCATACCGGAGCCCGTTCGCTTCAGAACCCGGAAATATCCTTTGATGCATTGTGGGTCGCGAATGCAGACCTGGATGTGATTGCGGGCATGAAAGCCAGCGCCCGGATAGACCTTCTCTCCTTCGACAAAAACTCCTCGAACCGAACTGAACGGTGTGTCTTTCCGGCTTGCGCGAATCTGATGGACCGTTTCGATCACAGCGCAGTCAAGGTTTCGCAGCAGCAGGTCCGTTGAACCGCCGGCCGCGCGGTTCTCCGGCAGAGGCCGGCCGGCCGGCCTGTCTGGAGAGCGCCGCCAACGATTCGTACCCATCCTTGACCATGCGGAGAAACTGCGAGTCCAGCAGGTTCATGCAGAAACCGAGATCAATGACCGCGCCCACAACGGCCGGCCGGTTGATCTTCGCCGCTCCACGGGGGCGCTTGCGCAGATCCCGGGCATATTCCAAAGCCCGTTGCGGGTTGTTCTCCCAGAAGTAGATGCCATGTCCCAACCAGTCGTAGTCGTTCTGGCTGGGCTTCAGTAATGATTTGCCTGCAAATATTGCCTCGGCCACGGCCTGGTCGCATCCGTGGAAACCAAGAATGAATGAGGGGAGAACTTCGTACATGATCAACGGTACGCCTTCGCGAGCCGGACGCCACCCTTGGTCTTCACGTAAATTCCGGCCTTTACCAGAAAGGCGCGCGCCGACTGCTTGGTGCGAAGGGCGGCCTTCACCACCTTGCGCGAACCACTGAGATGATTCCTGATGATCTCTGTTGTCGTGGTCATATTACCTCGCATCCGTCGTCCATACCGGATCAAATTATACCCGTCTGCTTCCTGCGACGGTAGTGGCCAAAAGTCCCACAATTCGGCGGGAGACAGTTGCAGCGTTTGTTGAAGGGTTGATGAGTCGGGGTTTGGTGTTCCGGACAATGCAACTGAACCGCAAATCTTGAACCATCCCGTCAATACGGAAACATCGCATCCATCTCCGCCTTCGCCAGTTCCACGAGGAACTTGCCGATCTGCTCTTCCAGGATCTGCATGATCGCCCGGCCTTTTTCGGCCGTCGCCTTGCCGGGATCGCCCACGCCGGTGTCGCTCGTCAGCAGATGCCACGGCCGGGTGATGCTGATCCAGCCCTTCCGCACCGCTTCCAGTCGTGCTGGCCGTCCCGTCCCGCTGCCGGGGACCGGTTTGTCCAGCAATTGCGGGAAGAAAGCCATTCCCAGGCTGGTTTCCAGCTCATCGGCATGTTCGCCCGGATTCTCGCAAATCTTCCGAACTTCGTCGGGAGCCATGCGGAACCAGTCGCATAGGCAGAGGAATATTTTGGTCCGGTTGTGCAATTCTCGCATAAACGGCTTGAGTTCGTTGCCGCCATGGCCGTTGAGCAGGACCAGTTTGCGGACCCCGGCCGCCTCGAGCGACTCGCACACATCGCCGAGGATCTTCAGCAGGGTGGTCGGCATGAGGCTGATGGCGTGTCCCGAGGGAACTTGCAGGTGGTTGGTGTTGACGCCGAAGGGGATGGTCGGCAGGAGCAGCACGCGGGCGCCGCGCTGCCACGCGAAGGCGCACGCCCGGCGGCCGATCTCGTCGACCTGGTAATTGTCGGTGCCGTAGGGCATGTGCAGGTTGTGCGGCTCGGTCGCGCCGAAGGGCAGGACGGCGGCGTCCCATTTCGTCTGGCGGATGGCGGCGTAAGTCTGTTCCGATAGTACAAATGGTTGCATGGTGTTTTCCGTAGGGTCCGCATTGCGGACCATTCCGTGCCTTCACCGAAGCCGGTCCGCAATGCGGACCCTACTCAAGCTCCACCTTCTTGACGTACACCAGCTGCTTGAGCGTCTGGCCGACGTCGCCCTTCTGACGCTTGTTCAGGACGTAGGTCAGCGTCTGGCCGGAGCCCTGGGCGTAGATCGGCGCGACGATGCCGCCGGTGATCTTCTGGCCGTTGAGCAGCGTCACCTCGTACTGCAGCTCGCGTGCGGGATAGGTCTTTCCCGTGAATTCCTTGATGTCGCTGCCGCTGGCGATGAAGTGCCATTCCTTCTCGTCGCGCTCCCAGACGATCTTCGCCTCGGCCGACTTGATCAGGTCGAAGGGAATGTCCCGGTACTTCTCATCCTTCTCATCCCATAAGCGGACGGGCTTTTCGCGCGTGGTTGAGAGGCTGGCGCGGATCTTCTCGCCGTTGCTGAGGATGACCACGCCCTTGCGTGCCTCGGGGTTTTCCGAGACGGGCATGGTCACGGGGCGGCTGGTCGGAATGGCCGGCTTGCTGGTGGCGGTGGAAGGTTTGGCCTTGCCCAGGAGAAAGTCGAGGTCGTCGTCGCCGGTTTTCTTGCCGGACTCGGCCGCCAGCAACGCACCGGCCACGGCCACCGCCGCGAGAATGATTATCGATCGCCGCATAACGCACCTGCCTGCTGTGGCACGGGCTTCCAGCCCGTGGCCGCGGTACTCCGCGGCATCATCTCTGCCTCTCCCTCCGGGAGAGGGCCGGGGTGAGGGCCGGAAATGACGGGCACACCCCGCCTGCTTCGACAGATATGATACTACTGAACCGCGAATATCCCAGCGCGATGCCCGGGACCGAAACGGAACATTAGCCGCGAAGACCCGAAGGCGCGAAGCAGAACGCGAAGAAGATCGAACTCTTGAACCGTTCTACGCAACCGCCACTCCAAACGTTCCCAGCCCGCCGGCGACGATGGAATTCCCGGCCGCGTCCTTCACCTGGCCGGCGACGACCAGAATCGTGTACGTCCCGTTATCGGAAGGATCCCAGCTTCCCCCGGGCGCGGGAATGCTGTAGACGGCGGTCACCGACTTGCCGTCGGTGCTGAGCTTCTTCGAGAGCAGCGTGGCCACCTGCGAGTAGCCATTCGGCCCGGTCACGCTGAGGTTGCCGGTGGCGACGCTGGCCAGGCTCATGGCCACGTTGTCGGTGTAAACCGCGGTGAACCGGTAATTCAGCACCGACGCCACAGAAACCCCGGGATTGCTCGTGAGTTTCGCGGTCGGCGGGACGGTTTCCTTGTTGGTGATGTTCACCGTCGCCTTCGTGGCCGAGCCCAGCACGTAGCCGGTGCCGGCCTTGACGGTGAGAATCACGGTCTTGGTTCCCACTTTGTTACTCGCGGCGATGGGCTTCACGGGCACGTCGACGTAGGTCTTGCCGGCCGCGATGACGGCCGAACCGGAGAGCTTGGTGTAATCCACGCCGGCTTTGGCGGTGCCGGCGACGGTGTACAGCACCTTGAGATTCGTGGTGAAGCCGGCCGTGCGCACGAAGCGCACGGTGCCGTTGACCGGTCCGATGGCGCTGGCGGTGGGTTGCACGGCCTTGACCCCGACGGCCGGCAGGTTGGCGTCGATAATGGTGCCGGTCGCGGTGCCCTGATCGATGGATGCGCCGATCGAGTTGAAAAGCTGGACGGAGAACGTGAGGTTGGGGCCGATGCGGGTGTTGCTGATGAGCGGCACCGTGATGTAGCTCGTCGTGTCGCCGGCATTGAAGTAGGCCACGCCCGAACTGTAGACGTAGTCGGTGCCGGCCGTGGCCGTGCCGTCGGCGGTCTGGTACTGCACCGACAGCGGCTGATAGGACGGCGCGTTGAGGCTGACGCTGAAAGTCATGTCGGCGGCGGCGCTGCTGCTTTCGGTTGCCGAGGAGTCGGCGATCGACACGGCCAGCAGCGAATTGCCGAACATGCCGCTGAGAAGCGTGCGGCCTTCGAGGGCCTCCATAATCTGGCGGGGTTGATCCTTGCGTTTGCGGTCCATTTGTTCTCCTGTCCTGGCCGGGCCAATCTCCGGGGATGGCCGCACTCCGTGCGGCCGCGGTCGTGCCGAAGCACGGCCACCCCGAATCATGGTCACGCCCTTTGTCATGGCCGGCATTCCGGCGGAACCGTGCAGTATCCCAAAATCCGGACAATATGACAGAGGGCGCCGAAGATCGAATATTTCATACCAATTGAAAGTTCTGAACTAATCGCCATTACCAACCGGCCCGCATACGATCCGGCGTCATGAACACAACCAGACCCAGGATCGTCCTCCCCGGCGGCTCCGGCTTCCTCGGCCGCATGATCGCCCCGACATTCGCCTCGGCCGGCTGGGACGTGCTTGTCCTTGCCCGCCGCCCGGAACGGGTCGCGCCTCCGGCGCGGGCCGTGGCTTGGGACGGCCGCACGCTCGGCCCCTGGGTGGCCGAACTCGAAGGGGCCGCGGCCATCCTCAACCTCGCCGGGCGGTCGGTCAACTGCCGCTACCACGCCGCCAACCGCCGCGCCATCATGGACTCGCGCATCGACTCCACCCGTATTCTCGGCCGCGCCATCGCCGCCTGCTCCTGCCCACCCCCTGTCTGGCTCAACTCCAGTACCGCCACCATCTACCGCCATAGCCTGGACCAGCCGATGGATGAATCCACCGGCCAGATCGGGCCCACACCCGAGGCCCACGACGCGTTCTCCATCGAGGTCGCCACCGCCTGGGAACGCGAACTCGCCGCCGCCGACACGCCCCGGACCCGCAAGGTCGCCCTGCGCACGGCCATGGTCTTTGGCCGAGGCGGTGGCGGCGTCTTCTCCGTGCTGCGCCGCCTCGTGCGCCTGGGTCTCGGCGGCCGCATGGCCAGCGGCCGCCAATACGTCTCCTGGATTCACGAGCACGACTTCTGCCGGGCCATTCAATGGGTGATCGACCACCCCGACCTCGGCGGTCCCGTCAACCTTGCCGCGCCCAATCCAGTGATCAATGCCGAGATGATGTGCATCTTCCGCCGCCAGTGCCGCATGCCGATCGGCCTGCCCGCGACGCGATGGATGCTCGAAATCGGGACCTTCCTCCTGCGGACGGAAAGCGAGTTGGTGATCAAGAGCCGCCGCGTCGTGCCCGGCCGCCTGTTGGCCGCCGGATTCCAGTTTCGTTTCCCCGACCTTGAGCCCGCCCTGGCGGACCTTCTCGGTCGAGCCGCATAGGATCGACAGATGCCTTCGCCTGCATCCAACTCCGTACGTCCGCCCGATCACGCCATCGTTCTCTTCGACGGCGACTGTGGCTTCTGCAATGCCGCCGTCAGCTTCATTCACGCCCGCGACCCGTCCGGCCGGTTTCAGTTCGCTCCGCTGCAGTCCGCCGCCGGGCGCGCCCTGCTGGCGCGACACAAACTGCCGGCCGGCGACACCGTCGTCCTCATCGAGAACTCCCGTGCCTTCACGCGTTCCTCCGCAGCCCTCCGCGTGGCGTCCCGGCTCCGCTGGCCGTGGCCACTGCTGGCGGGCATGCGCCTGATCCCACGTTTTCTCCGCGATTGGGCCTACACCGCTTTCGCCCGCCGCCGGCGCCGCTGGTTCAGCCGCTCCCGCTGCATGCTCCCCTCGCCCGAGCTGCGAGCCAGATTCGTCGACAACCTCGACCCGGAATGATCTCGACCGCGCACGGATTCCGGCGCCATTTCACCGCCCCACGCGCTTGGCCGAATATGCCAGTCCAGTAGAATGCCCGCCACCTGGTGTCACGGCGCCAGGCCGCATCACAGCACGAATTCCGGCCGAGCAATCGAGGATGACATGACAACTCCCTCCGCCCAGCAGTCTCCGGCAGCGCCCGCCGAGCCGCAGAAGAAGGCCGCCATCCGCGTTTCGCCGCGGCTGGTTGAACTGGCCGGCAAGCCCAACCAGCAAACGCTCGACACCATGGGCACGACGATGGCCGGGCTGAGTTCCGAAACCGCAGCCGCGCTGTTCGAAAAGCACGGCCCCAACGCTGTCGGCGCCGAATCATCCAACACCTGGCTCCGGCTGCTGTTGCACGCTTGCCTCAACCCGCTGGTCATCCTCCTGCTGGTCCTGGCGACCGTCTCCTTCGCCACCGGCGACAATCGCGCCGGCATCGTCATGATGCTGATGGTCGTGCTCGGCGTGGTGCTGCGCTTCGTGCAGGAGACCAAGGCCGACGCGGCGGCGGCCAAGCTCAAGGCCATGATCCACGTCACGGCCACGGTTATCCGCGACGGCCGGGAGCGCGAGCTGCCGCTGGGCGAGCTGGTCCCCGGCGACATCGTGAAACTGGCCGCCGGCGACATGATCCCGGCCGACGTGCGCATCCTCTCCTGCAAGGACCTGTTCGTCATCCAGTCGAGCCTGACCGGCGAATCGTTCCCGGTCGAGAAATTCGAGATGCCCGACACCGTCGCCGGTAAGGCCCCGCTGGAACTGCGCAACATCTGTTTTCTCGGCACCAGCGTCGAGAGCGGCTCCGCCCTGGCGGTGGTCGTCGAAACGGGCAGGTGTACCTATCTCGGCGGCATGGCCGGCTCGCTGGCGCGCCAGACCACGCAGACCAGCTTCGACAAAGGGGTCAGCCAGTTCACCTGGCTGATGATCCGCTTCATGGCCGTGCTGGTGCCGCTGGTGTTCGTGATCAACGGCATCTTCAAGCAAAAATGGGTCGAGGCGTTCTCCTTCTCGCTGGCGGTGGCCGTGGGCCTGACGCCGGAGATGCTGCCCATGATCGTCACCGTCTGCCTCAGCAAGGGCGCCATGGCCATGTCGCGCAAGAAGGTCATCGTCAAGCGCCTGAACTCGATCCAGAACATGGGCGCCATGGACGTGCTCTGCACCGACAAAACCGGGACACTCACCATGGACCACGTCATCCTCGAGCACCACTGCGACGTGGTGCGCGGCGAGGACGACACCGTGCTGCTGCTGGCCTACCTCAACAGCTATTTCCAGACCGGCCTGCGCAACGTGCTCGACCGCGCCGTGCTCCTGCACACCGAGGTCCACCAGCTCGCGCCCATCGAGAAATTCCTCAAGGTCGACGAGATCCCCTTCGACTTCGTCCGCAAGATGATGTCGGTGGTCGTGCAGACGCCCGAGGGCAAACACCGGCTGATCTGCAAGGGCGCCCCCGAAGTGGTCTACGACCGCTGCACCCAGTTCGAGCTCGACGGCGAAACCTACCCCATGGAACAGGTGCTGCTCGATGATCTCAAGGAGGAATACGACCAGCTCTCGGCCGACGGCTTCCGCGTGCTGGCCATCGCCTATCGCGATTTTGAGTCCAAGCCGGTCTACTCCAGGGACGACGAAAAAGGCCTGATCCTCAAGGGATACGTCGCCTTCCTCGATCCGCCCAAGGAAACCACCGCCCCGGCCATCGCCGCGCTGCAGAAACACGGCGTCACCGTCAAGGTGCTCACCGGCGACAACGAGCTTGTCAGCCGCAAGATCTGCAAGGAAGTGCAGTTGCCCGTCGACATCGTCCTCACCGGCCCGAAGATCGAGCCGATGACCGATACAGAGCTGGCGGACGCGGCCGAGAAGACGGCGCTGTTCGTGCGGCTCTCGCCCGCGCACAAGCAGCGGATCATCAAGGCGCTGCAGTCGCGCGGGCACGTGGTCGGGTTCATGGGCGACGGCATCAACGACGCCCCCGCGCTGCGGGCCGCCGACGTGGGGATATCCGTCGACTCCGCGGTGGACATCGCCAAGGAGTCGGCCGATGCCATTCTGCTCGAAAAGAGCCTGATGGTGCTGGAAGAGGGCGTGCTCGAAGGCCGGAAGGTGTTCGCCAACATCCTCAAGTACATACGCATGGGCGCCAGCTCCAACTTCGGCAACATGTTCAGCGTGCTCGGCGCCAGCGTCTTCCTGCCCTACATGCCGATGGCGCCGATCCAGATTCTGACCAACAACCTGCTCTACGATTTCTCGCAGGTGCCCATTCCCACCGACGAGGTCGATCCCGACCAGATCGCCAAGCCGCGCCCCTGGTCCATCCGCGAGATCCAGCGCTTCATCGTGTTCATCGGCCCGTGCAGCTCCGTCTTCGACTACGCCACGTACGGCATCATGTGGTTCCTCTTCCACTGCAATAATCTGGCCCTGACGGTGCCGGCGGACCTGGCCGCCCGCTTCAGCAATGCGGTCGAGCCGGACAAGACCTATGCGGCCGCGCTCTTCCAGACGGGCTGGTTCGTCGAATCGCTCATCACCCAGACGCTCATCATCCACATCATCCGCACCAACCGGATTCCGTTCCTCCAGAGCCGGGCAAGCTGGCCGCTGATCGTGACAACCGTCGTCATCATGGTCGCCGGCCTGTGGCTTCCCACCACGCACGTCGGAAGCTGGCTGGGCTTCGTCCCGCTCCCGGCGATGTACTGGCCGCTCCTGCTGGGGATGCTGGTGTGCTACGTGCTGCTGACCCAGGGCGTGAAGCAGTACCTCATCAGGAAGTGCTGGGTGTAGCCGCGGTGTATTTGAGCAAGCAGCGCGGGCGGAACTGCGTCACCGACGACGTCAGCGGGCTGGCGGCGTGAAAGTCCATAGTCCCGGCATGGGTCCTCAGCCTTATGGACCGCTGGAAAGCCGGTAGCCAAGACGGCTCTTCAAGCAGGGCCAGCGACCTCGCCTGGCCCGTTTGTAGTACCGCCTTCAGGCGGTTCCTGGCAGACCGCCTGAAGGCGGTACTACGAACAGGGAGGCCAGCGAGGACGCTGGCCCTGCTTGGTGCGAAACAACGCTCCGTTCGCCGGGTACTTCATTGCATCATGACACGTCGACAGATACTCCAGCAATCGCTGGCCGGGATGGCGGCGCTGCCACTCACTTCGCAGGTGGCCGGGGCGGCCGAGGCGCGCAAACCAAACGTCATTGTGATCATCACCGACGACCAGGGATCGGTGGATGCCGGGTGCTATGGGGCGAAGGACCTGGCAACGCCGAACCTGGATGCCCTGGCCGGGCGGGGCGTGCGGTTTACGCAGTTCTACTCGGCCGCGCCGGTCTGCTCGCCGTCGCGGGCGTCGCTGCTGACGGGGCGCTATCCGCTGCACAACGGCGTGCTGGGCAATGCGGCGTCGCAGCGCGGCGCCAAAGGGGGCCTGCCGCCGGAGGAGACGACCATGGCCGCCATGTTCAAGGCGGCCGGCTACGCCACGGCGCACATCGGCAAATGGCACCTGGGCTACACGCCACAGACGATGCCCAACGCCCGCGGCTTTGACTACTCCTTCGGGCACATGGGCGGGTGCATCGACAACTGGTCACATTTCTTCTACTGGGCGGGTCCGAACGTCCACGACCTCTACCGCAACGGCAAGGAGATCTACGCCTCCGGCCGGTTCTTCGCGGACCTGATGGTGGAGGAAGCCGGACGGTTCATCGCCGAGAATCGCGAGCGGCCGTTCTTCATGTACTTCGCGATCAACGAGCCGCACTATCCGTACCAGCCCGATGACAAATGGCGGGAGCATTTCAAGGACCTGCCCTATCCGCGAAACCTGTTCGCGGCGTTCATGGCGACGCTGGATGAACGGATCGGGTTGCTGCTGAAGAACCTGGATGAGTTGGGCCTGCGCGAGAACACGATCGTGCTGTTCCAGTCCGACCACGGGCACTCGACCGAGGAACGGGCCCATTTCGGCGGCGGCAGCGCCGGGCCGTATCGCGGGGCGAAGTTCAGCCTTTTCGAAGGCGGCATCCGTGTTCCCGGCATCATCTCCTGGCCCGGCCATCTGCCCGATGGCCAGGTGCGTGGCCAACTGGTCCACAGTTGCGACTGGCTCCCGACGGTGGCCGAGTTGTGCGGGATCAAGCCGCCGGACGCGCTGGACGGCACGAGCATGATGCCGGTGATCAAGTCGGCCGACGCGCCCACCGCGCACGGCGTGGTGTACTGGCAGGTGGACTCCGGGAAGAATGCCCAGTGGGCCGTCCGCGAGGGGGACTGGAAGCTGATCGGCAACGCCTGGGACACCAGCACCGGCGACAGGAAGCAAGACCGGATCGAGCGTTTCCTGGGCAACCTGCGCGAGGATATCGGCGAGAAGAAGAACCTGGCGGCCGACCAGCCGGAGATCGTCGCGCGGCTGACGAAGCTGCATGAGGAATGGGCGGGTCGTTCGGAGTCCCGGCTTTAGCCGGTCTTCTTCCTCGAACGGGCGGCTCGCCAAGTGGGGCCAGCGTCCTCGCTGGCCTGGAATC
>JBIOJL010000096.1:0-15619 GCA_044450885.1 Tepidisphaerales bacterium | reverse complement strand
CCCCCCCCCCCCACAACCGCAATGCCATTTGAGCCGCGATGGAGTAGATAGACGCCGTATTCCCATCATACCGAGCACGCAATGATCGGCTCGGCCTCGCCCGTGCTGTGCAGCCAGCGGCGGCCGTCGCGTTCGATCAGGTCCAGCGCCTGGGGCGGGCCCCAGGAACCGGGGGCGTAGTCGGCCGGGGCCCGGCTGGACTGCGCCCACGTCGTTTCGATCGGGTCGATCACCTGCCACGCCGCCTCGGCCTCGTCGGCGCGGATGAACAGCGTCTGGTCGCCGGCCATGGCGTCGTGGATCAGCCGCTCGTAAGCCTCGGGCGGTTCGGTCTGAAACGCGTTGGTGTAGGTGAAGTCCATGGCGACCGAGCGGATGTTCATCTGCCCCCCGGGGACCTTGCCGTTGAGACGCACGCTGATGCCTTCATTGGGCTGCACGCGAATGACCAGGTCGTTGGGAAAAACCGGCGACTCGCACTGTTTCTGGAACAGCGTCAGCGGCGGCGACCGGAAACGCACCACCACCTCGCTCAGCTTCTGCTCCAGGAACTTGCCCGTGCGCAGATAGAACGGGGTTCCCGACCAGCGCCAGTTGTCGATGTGCAGTTTCACCGCGGCGAAGGTCTCGGTGCGGGAATCCGGCGACACGCCCTTTTCGCGGCGGTAGCCTTCTGTGGACTGTCCGGCGTGCGAACCCGCGGCATACTGGCCGCGGACAGTGGACTGTTCGATGACGGCCGGGCGCATCTGGCGGATGCTGCGGAAGACCTTGACCTTCTCGTCGCGGATGGATTGCGCGTCCAGTGCGACCGGGGGTTCGATGGCGACCAGCGCGAGGAGTTGGAACATGTGGTTCTGCACCATGTCGCGGAGCGCGCCCGACTGGTCGTAGTAGCCGCCGCGCGAGCCGACACCGAGAGATTCGGCCACGGTGATCTGCACGTGGTCGATGTATTTGTAGTTCCAGATGGGCTCGAAAATGGAGTTGGCAAAGCGCATGACCATGAGGTTCTGGACGGTTTCCTTGCCGAGGAAATGATCGATGCGAAACACCTGTTCTTCGCGGAAATGGCGGTGTACAAGGCTGTTGAGGCGCTGGGCGGACAGGAGATCGTGGCCGAAAGGTTTCTCGATGATCAACCGATGCCAAACGGCATCGGCGGCGTCGGCCGCAGGCAAGGCTGAATCCTTCGGCGGAATGAGCCGGGCAAGCTGTTCGATGATCGACAGGAACTGGGCCGGCGGGGTCGCCAGATGATAGAAAAGGCGGCTGCCGTGGGCCTGATGAACCCGGTCGAGTTCGCCGAGCCGCCGGGCCACGCGGGCGTAGTCGGCGGCGGACGCGTAGTCGGCCGCACAGTAGTAGATGCGGCCCAGGAGTTTCCGCCAGACGGAGTCGTCCAGCGGTTTGGTGCGTGCAAACTGGGCGATGGATGCGCGGCATTCCTCGCGGAACTGCTCGTCGGTGAGCGAAGACCGGGAGAAGCCGACGATGTAAGAGCGATCGTGTAGCAGACCCTCGCGGGCCAGTTCGTAGATGGCCGGGATGAGCTTGCGGCGGGCGAGGTCGCCGGAGGCGCCGAAGATGACGATGGCACAGGGAGCGGCCAAGAACATGGAACGGTTCCTTCCGTAAGTGGGTTGGGTAAGTATAGGTCGGGACACTGAAGGATCAGCGAAGACGCCGGCATTTGCCGGAGTTATTGGACGTGGGTGGTCCCAAAACCCTTTCTTCATGCGAAACTCGTCGATACTGAACATAAGGGCGATGTTTCACAGGGTTTACGGCCGAAGGACCCACGCCAAATAACCGAAGGCTGCTAATATCCGCGCCACTGCGTCAGGCCGGGTTCCGGCGTCATCGCGGGCAACGACGCCCGCCTTCGCATGTACAGGCAGCAGGGCAGGTGCATCTATGATCCGCAGAAGTGTCGGTTTCCGCAGTCTCATGGCGCTGCTGGTGTTGGGTTTGACCCAGGCCGGCGCGGCATTGGCAGGGGAGGCCAGGAACGTCATCATCTTCATCAGCGACGGAGCGGGTTTCGGAGCGTACAACTCGGCCAGTTATTACGAGCACGGGCGGCTGGGCGCACAGGTCTATGACCAGCGCGGGTGGCACAAGTATGGATCGCTGACGATCTCCACCAACACCATCAACGATGTGGCGAAGAAGCCGGCCCGCGAAGGCAACCGCACGTACGACGCCGCCAGCATCTGGGTGGCCGACAGCGCCTTCGCGATGGCGATCGCCGGGGGCGTGCCGTTCAAGTCGTATGCTTCGCTCCTGCAATCGCCGACGGATTCGGCCGCGGCGGGGACGGCGCTGGCGGCCGGATCAAAGACGTACAACGGCGCGATCAACTACGAGGTGGATGACACGGACGACGTGGTGCCGATGCACGGCAGGACGATCGCGGAGATTGCCAAGGCCATGGGAAAGTCGACGGGCGTGGTGACCAGCGTGCAGTGGTCCGACGCGACACCCGCAACCTTGGGCGGCGCCCACAACGTGCTCCGCGGCAACAAGCGCGAGATCGCCAACGAAATGCTCAACAGTGGCACCCTGGACCTCATCATGGGAGCGGCACACCCGGAGTACGACAACGATGGCGCGCCGCGCGAACCCACCAGGGAAAGCGACTACGACTGGGTGGGCGGATCGTTCACCTGGAACCTGCTGGTGTCCGGGAGACACGCGCTGGGATGGAAACTGGTGCAGTCGAAGGCGGAGTTCGAGGCCCTTGTCAGCGGACCGGCGCCGGCCCGGGTCGTGGGCGTCCCGCGAATTGCCAACACGCTCCAGCAGCGGCGGCAGACGCGGGACTGGAACAAGGACGGCCGGGTTGACGATTTGGACATACGCATGGCCGGGCCGTTCAAGGACCCGTTTGTCCCGACCGTGCCGACGCTCAAGACCATGACCCGCGCGGCGCTGAACGTCCTGAGCCGAAACCCCAGGGGGTTCTACGTCATGATCGAGGGCGGGGCGGTGGACTGGGCGGAACATGCCAACCAGCCCGGCCGGATGATCGAGGAAATGGTCGACTTCAACAGCAGCGTCAAGGCGGTGGAAGAGTGGGTAGGCCAGCACAGCAACTGGGATGAAACGCTGGTGATCGTAACCTCGGATCACGAAACCGGACTGGTGTGGGGCCTGAACTCCGACAAGGAGCCGTTCGACCCGATCGTCGACCGCGGCACGCACCGGATGCCCGGAGTGTCGTTCAATACGGGCGGCCACAGCAACAGCCTCGTGCCGCTGCTGGTGCGCGGCGCCGGATCGGAGTTGTTCTCCGCGAAAGTGATCGGCAACGACCCCGTCGTGGGGCGATTCGTGGATAACACTTCCATCTTTGAAGTGATGAAGGCGGCGATGGGCGGCCGGTTGCCGGCCGAGCCGGACGACCACGGCTATTACGGCGGATCAAATGCGTCGGCCACATCGCATGCGGCCAACGGGTCGGCAAAGCCGGCGAAAGCCGGCGACAGGAATGAGTTGCTGCGCAATGATTGAACGGGCTTGTGCGAACGGAGAACAGCTATGCGTTGGTGCGTGTTGATAGTCCTTGCGACGATGGCGGGCTGTGACAACGGCCCGGCATCGCGCAACGAGACGAAACGTGACGAGAAGCAGGAAACGCCCGCGTCGGCCAACGGCCAGACGAAGCTCCCGGTGAGTGCCGTGACCCTGTACGCCAGCGGCGTTGCGCGCCTGGAACATAAGGGCGCCGTGAACGGCGACGCCGCCATGGAACTGACGTTCAAGAACGGACAGGTTGCCGGGGTGCTGCGCAGCATGATCGTCGAGGATGGCGCCAACGCGCTGTCCACGACCATCCAGCCGATGGATCCACCGGCCGCGACGACACAGTCGGCGCGTCGGGTGAATCTGGCCGAGAACCCGACGCGGGCGGAGTTGCTCGCGCAGCTTCGCGGGACGCGCGTGCGGCTGCAGGTCGGCGATGACATGCGGGAAGTGACGATCGTCAGCATCGAGGGCGTCGAACCCTCCGACAAGCCGGGAAAGAGCGAGAAGGCCGAGAAGACCGAGAAGAGCGATAAGGCCGAGAAGAGTGAGAAGAGTGAGAAGACCAACGGACAAGGCGCGGGATCGACGCGGCAACTGAACGTCCTCAGCGGCAACTCGCTCCAATCCATCAGGCTGGATGACGTGCGCAGGATCGAGCTGAGCGACCCGCGGGCGCAGGAAGATGTCAAGCGGGCGGTCGAGGCGCTGTGGCAGAAGGACGCGGACAGGAAGACCGTCTCGGTGCGCCTGCGCGGCAAGGGCGAGCGCTCCGTGCGCGTCGGCTATACCATCGAAGCGCCGCCGTGGAAGGTCAGCTATCGTCTGGTGCTGTCGGACAAGCCGTCGCTCCAGGGATGGGCGACACTGGCCAATGATACGGACACGGATTGGAACGGCGTGCAGCTCAACCTGATGGGCGGCCGCCCGTTCCTGCTCGCACAGGATGCCACGGCGGACGCAGCCACGTCCGCCGCCACAAAAGCAGCAAAAGGCACCGGCGTTCCGGCCGGGGAATCCTTCCGGCGGCCACGCCCATTACCGTCGCGGGATTCGCTGGACGTTCCCCGGCGGGATGCGCCCGCCCACGACGATGCCGGGCGCTCGCCGGATGGCCCGGTGATCAGCGCGCGGGATGGCTTCCGCTACACGCTGGCCGACGTTACCGTTCCCCGGCAGAGCACGGCGGTCGTGCCCATCATGAGCGATGCCATTACCGTGGAACCCGTGGCCGTGTACAACGATGCGATCCTGCGGCGCAACGCGCTGCAGGGCGCGCGGATCCGCAACACATCCAAACACTACCTCCTTCAGGGAACCGCCACCGTGCTGGAGGACGGCAACTATGCGGGCGATGCGGGCATCGAGAACCTCGCTCCCGGGCGGTACGGCCTGATCACCTGGGGCATCGACCTGCCGGTGCTCGTGGATGCAACCGAGTTCGTACACAGCACGAGCATCGAAGCGGCCGCGATCGACGCGGGCGTGCTGCGCCTCGACCGGCAGCACGTCTACACCAGGCAGTACGTGATGGAGAACGAGGACCAGAAGGACCGGTCTCTGATCATCGAACACCCCATCCGCCGGGGCTGGCGGCTGGTCGCGCCGGTCGAGCCGATGGAAACCACGGAGACGGTGTACCGGTTCCGCCAGGCGCTTCCGGCCGCGAGCCGGGCGCGGCTCGCAGTCAAGGAACAGATCACGGAAGCCGACGGAGTCGATCTGGCGTCGGCCGACGTGGAGACGGTGGGATCCCTGTCGCGCGACGTGGAAATTCCCGCCGCCGTCCGCGAAGCCCTCGCCAAGGTCGCGGCCATGAAACAGTCGGGCGCATCCGCAGATCGGCAGATTCAGCGGATGCAGGCGGAACTGGACCAGCTTCTGGCCGAGCAGACCAAAGTTCGCGACCAGGCGATGACTGGAACCGGGTTCGGCGAATCCCGCCCCCGCCCGCCGGAGAAGGCCGAGCAGCTCGAAAAGGACATCCAACGGCTACGCGAGAAGACCGCCGAGATGACCGAGAAGCAGGATGCGGCACGCGAGTCGCTGGAATTGGCCATCCGCAAGGTGACGGTCGCGAAGACGATGCGGCCGATCACCATTGGCGAGAAGTAGCCTTGTGGTAGGGACGGCTTGCCGAGCCGTCCGTGTCCGTACCTGACGGCGGCCCGGCGGGAAACAGCGGTTTCGGCGAAACCGCCCTACCCATGGCGATGTTGCCAACAACCGTGGTCCGGTGTTTGTGGTCCGGTGTTCTTCCACAACACGCGCGGTCCGGCTATCTTAGCCCGGTCCGATGGCCCTCATCCGCATTTCCAATCTCGAAGTCGCCTATGGCATGATCAAGGCGATCCAGGGCGTCAGCCTCGAGGTCGAGGCGGGGGAGATCGTCACCCTGATCGGTTCCAACGGCGCCGGCAAGACCACGCTCCTGCGGACCATCTCGGGCCTGCTGCGTCCGGCCGGCGGGTCGATTCTGTGGAACGACGCCGAGGAACTGACCGGACTGAAGCCCCACGCCATCGTGGCCCGCGGCATCAGCCACGCCCCCGAAGGACGGCAGGTCTTCCCGAACCTGACGGTGCGCGAGAACCTGCTTTTGGGCGGATACCAGGAGCCTTCGCGGGAACGCCTGCGCGAGCGCATCGAGCAGGCATTCTCGCTGTTTCCGCGACTCGGGGAACGCCAGCGGCAGCGCGCCGGAACGCTGTCGGGGGGCGAGCAGCAGATGCTGGCGATCGCCCGCGCCCTGATGGCCCGCCCGAGACTGCTCCTGCTGGACGAGCCCTCGCTCGGCCTGGCGCCGCTGGTCGTGCAGCAGATCTTCGGCATCATCCGCGACATCAACTCCCGCGGCACGACGATCTTCCTGGTGGAACAGAACGCGCATATGGCGTTGCGGATCGCCCACCGCGGCTACGTGATGCAGACGGGCCGGGTGATCCTGACCGACAGGGCGGCCAGCTTGCTGGAACACCCGGATGTGAAGAAAGCCTACCTTGGCGGATAGTACCGGCGCGACCGGCTCATCGACGCCGGAAGACAAAGATGTTTCCCGCGACCGGCAGTTCGGCTTCGAGGCGGACAGTGGTGTCCTCACACAGGCATTCCGTGAATTCGGAGTGGAATACCGAGCGGACATAATCGGGATCGTGCGCAAAACGGCCGGAACTCAGAATCCGATGGCCGGGCAAGGAGGCGCGTTCCGTGCTGACCGCCAGCAGGCCGCCGGCCCGAAGAGACTTGCCGATGGCCGCCGCGAGCGGCGTCAGTTCGCCGAAGTAGATCAAGACGTCCGCGGCGACGATCGCGCCAAAACGGGCCGGCGATTCCGCCAGGAATGAAGTGAGTTCGGCGCAAACCAGGTGGTCGTAGACCTGGCGGCGGCGGGCGTGGTCCAGCATTCCCGGCGACAGATCGACGCCAGTGAGCGAGGCCGAAAAACCGCGGACCCACGGCCCGCAGAGCCCGGTGCCGCAGCCGGCATCGAGCACGTCCGCGCGGGCGCCGGCCGGCATCAACCCGGCGAGCGCGGCGCCGAGTTTTTGTGGAATATCGTAGCCCAGCATGTCAACCAGGTGCTGGTCGAAACGGTCGGCGTATTCGTTGAAGTGCTCGACGAGGTAGGCATCCGGGGATCGCGGGATGGACTGATCGCCCGTAACGGCATGCAGCAGATATGCCGCCGTGGCACTGGCAGGGAACAACGCGACGCGCTTGGCGCCCAGACGAAGGGCGGCATCTTTATGGCCGTAGGCACACAACAGACAGAAGGTGACGTGCAGACGTTTTTCCAGGTCCGTGTCATTGCCGTCGTTTCCTGGAAATGCCGAACGGTCGAGCGAGTAGGCATCGATTGCGTCTTCCAGGGAATTCCCGTGGATCGCGGCCCAGATGAACTGCGTGTCACGGCGCATGCGGCGATAGACCGGATTAGCTCCATCGAGTTCAACAGCGGCGGCGTAGGCGTCGCGTGCTTCTTCAAACTGGCCCGTCGAATGGAACAACTGGCCGAGTATCGAGAGCAGCGGCGCCGTCGCCGCACTCTGCCTGATACAGGTGGCGATGCATTCAATCGCCTCGCGATACTTGCGCTGTGCCTGCTTGACCAGCCCCAGACCCTGCCACGCCAGAGGAGAGGTTGTCTCCAGCGGGATGGCCGCCTCATATGCGGCCTGGGCTCCGGGGAGATCACCCCGCTTCTTTCTCAAGTTCCCGAGGAAGATCCATGAATCGGGCTGGGCGCGTGACAATGCCAGGGAACACTCGACGGTGCGGATTGCTTCGTCGGTCTGGTCCGTACGCTCCAGCACAACGGCCAGATTGCTCAAGCCAGCGGGGTCGTCCGGTGCGAGGGCGATGGCGGTGCGCAGGATCAGCAACGACTCTGTATAACGCTCCTGCACGCACAGGCGAATACCCAGCCTGGTCAACGCTTGCCCGGGTGACGCCCCCTCCTGGATCGCTTTTGCGAACGCCGCGTCGATGGAAATCCATTGACGGACGACTTCCGAGATTTGTTCCGGCACGCCCATGGTCATAGAGGACCGGATCATTGTTCTACCTGCCCAAAATCACGTCGATACCGGAGAGAATCTGCTGCACGGCTTTCGCGGACAATTTGCGGGTGCGCCCGGTCAGCAGGCTTTTGTCCAACGTCAGCACTTGCGAAGCGTTGGCTACCGAGTCCTTTGCCAGTCCGGTGAGCTTTGCGGGCAGGAGCACATTGCCGGGCGCTTCGGCCCACGCGAGGTTGCTGGTCAGGGGAATACAGACGGCCGTGGCGAGGCGGCTGTGATTCAACGCATCGCCCTGCACCACGACGATTGGGCGACGGTGGCCAGGCGCCGAACCCACCGGGTCGTCCAGATCGGCCCACCAGATTTCGCCCTGGTTGATGGTTACCACGTCTCTTTCCTCAGCAGGTGACGTGACGCGGCGGTGGCGAAGATGTCAGGCTCGCCGCCAATCCGATCGCAGACTTTGTTCATGGATTCGGTCACCGCGTCCGGCGTGTGCCGAAGGAGGTACTCGGACATGGCTTGGGAGTAGAGTTCGCTTCTGGATTTGCCCATCTTGCGAGCGTGCCGGTCCGCTTCACGGAAGACTCCATCAGGGACGGAAATCGCTGTCTTCATACCCGGAGTATAACCTGCGATGCGGCGGAATTCCACGAGAATGACGTGCGTCCTCGGAAACGGGCGTGCCTGCAGTTCTTGGCAAACGACTTCTGCAGCCGCGATCGTTGATTGCGGTTCCCGGCTGCGAACACCCTGGGAATCACCATGGGCTTGCCAATCAGATATTTTGTTCTATAGTTAATTGATGGACTTCCGCTGGAACGTGTGGAATGTCGGGCACATCGGCGAGCACGGCGTTATCCCACCCGAGGCGGAGTATGTGGTCCGCCATGCGAAACGCCCTTTTCCGATGGACGAGGGCGGCGGCAAGTGGACGGTCTGGGGTCAGACCGAGAACGGTGGTTACCTTCAGGTTGTCTTTGTTCTGGATCCCGATGAGACGATCTATGTAATTCACTCACGGCCCTTGACCGACAAAGAGAAGCGCAATCTTCGCCGCAAGTGGAAATGAGACCAATGCCCAAGAATAAGCCCCAAAGCAGACCGTACTGGGAGATGAATACTGAAGAATTGCGCCAAGCAACGCGGGAGTTTGACGCAGAGCGCGATGGGTTGCCCGGGCATCCACTGAGCGCCGCGGATCGCAAGCGGTGGGAGCGCCTTCGACGCAAACCCGGCCGGCCGACGGTGGGCAAGGGACACCGCGTCATTTCAGTCAGTATCGAACAGGGTCTGCTCGACAGCGTCGATGCTCTCGCCACGCAAAGAAAGATCAGCCGCGCCTCGTTGATCGCCCAAGGGCTTCGCTCGGTACTGGCGGGAGCGTGAGTTGGCTTACGCCGCGTCCATGGCCATGGCGGCCCGTTTGAGCAGTTGCACGCCGGCCAGGAGGCGGCCGCGGACCATGTCGTTGCGGTCGAGCCAGATGACGCGGGCGGGGACCATTTCGCGGTCGGCGACCAGCGATTCGCCGGGCTCGTAGTTGCCGATGTGGAGGTTGACGATGCGGCCGGCGACCAGGGGGGTCGAGACGGGCAGTTCGATGCGCAGGCCGGTGCCGCTCAGGTCGTGGGTCTTCCCGCCGTAATAGCGGCCGACGGCCGGCTCGTAGACTTTGACGGGGCGATCCTGCGGAATACGGAATCCCCGGCGTCGTTCGGGTTTCTCGTCCGTCGCTTCGATTTCGGCGTCATGCATCTTGAGCAGCATTGTTTTACCTCCGGCCGGATCATCCGACTGGTATCGCTACTCTGCATATCGGGAGCGGAGCCTTCGGAACAATACGTCAAAAGTGGAAAAGGGAGTTATCGGACGTTGGCGCCGTCCTTCTTCTCCGGCGATGCCGTCCACCCGCCGCCCAGGGCCTTGTACAGCCTGACGATGTCGGCGGCGATGGCCCGGTCGACCAGCACGAGCTGCTCTTCCGAGGAGAAGAGGCTCTTTTGCGCATCCAGCACGGAAAGGAAGTCAACCAGGCCCTTGCTGTAGAGTTCGTTGGCCAGTTCCACGGACCGGCGGTTGGCGCTGACGCTCTCGGCCAGTGAGGCGCGACGCTCCAGATCGCGGGCGTGGCCGACGAGGGAGTTCTCGACTTCCTCCAAAGCCAGCAGGACGGTCTGCTCGTAGCCGACCAGGGCGGCATTGGTCCGGGCCGACTCCACGGCGATCTGGGAACGAATCCGCCCGGCGTCGAAGATCGGCCAGCTCACGCCGGGGCCGATCGACCAGAAGCCGCTGTGGGCGTCGCCGATGTACTTGTATTTGTTCGTCTGAACGCCGAGATTGCCGGTGATGGTGAACTTGGGGAACAGATCGGCCGTGGCGACCCCGATGCGGGCGGTGGCGGCGGCCAGTGCCCGCTCGCTGCGGCGGATATCCGGGCGCCGGCGGAGAAGCTCCGAGGGCATGCCGGGCGGAATGGCGACCGGGCCCGTCAGCATGACGGCCTCGGGCGACAGTTCGCCGAGCAGCGCGCCGGGATCGCGGCCGATCAACACCGAAAGCCGGAAGATGGACTGCGAGATGACCTGCTGGACCGGCGGCAGCACCGCTTCGGTGGACGCCACCAGTGCCCGGGAACGAGCCACGTCGAGTTCGCCGGTCAGCCCGGCCTTGAAGCGGGTCTGGGTAAGTTCCAGCGTGTCGCGCTGCAGCTTGAGGTTCTGCTGGGCGATTACCAGTTCGCGCTGGCTGCCGCGGAGTTGGATGTAGTTGAGGGCAACTTCGGCCATGAGGCTGACCATCACGTCGCGGTTGGCCTCCTCGGCGGCGGCGATGTCAGCCTCGGCGGCCTCGATCCCGCGCCGGGTGCCGCCGAAGATATCCAGTTCCCACAGGGCATCGGTGGCGATCTGGTAATTGGATTGTTCCTGGGCGGCGGGATTCTCGAAGCCGGGGAAGTTCATGCCCGGCAGGTTTTCGCTGCCTTTGTAGCGGGTGGCCGAGCCGGCCAGGTTGGCCGTGGGCCAAAGGCCGGCGGCCACGACGCCGCGCGCCGCCTTGGCTTCGCGCAGTCTCGCCGCGGCGAGTTTCAGGTCGAGGTTGGACCTGACGGCGCGTTCAATGAGGGAATCGAGCACCGGATCGTGGAACACGGTCCACCACTGGGAGAGATCCTCGGCCGGGCGGGTGGTCGGTTGCGTCGTGGGCGAGGCCGCCGGGGTCGACGCAAACGAGTCGGGGAGCTTGAGTTCCGGGCTCTTGTAGTCGGGGCCGACCTTGCAGCCGGCGAGGAGGAGGCCGGCCAGCGTCAGGACCAGCAACTGTGGCATGGGCTTCCAGCCCATGGTGTCGGTACTCCGACACATCGGTTGTCGATCCGACGGCTGAAACGCCCTCACCCCGGCCCTCTCCCGGAGGGAGAGGGAGTCAGACACGGGCTGGAAGCCTGTGCCACCGAAGTCGGGAGATGTGGCGCCTGTTGGCGTGTTCGCGGCGATCATTGTTTCGCTCCTTCCACTGATGGCGTGACGGCTGGCCGGGTTTCGGCGGTGATGGGCGGGGCTTCGATGAAGACGTCCATCTGCTGGCCAACTCTAACGGGAATGTTCTTGGGATCAAACGTATACAGGACCTGAAGAACACGGGTGTCGACGCGTTCGGTGCTGTCGCCGGTCAGCGAGCGTTTGGGGATGACGTAGGGCTCGACGCGCAGGAACGTGAGCGGCGTCTTGAGGGAGGGGTTGCCGCGCACGGCGGCCACGGCCGGCGAATCCGGCGCCAGCCGCCAGGCGTCGTTTTCGTCGACATCGACCCGGGCGACCAGCGTGTCGATGTTGCCCAGGACCATCAGCGGCGTCGCCAGCACGCCGGTCATGGCGTACTCGCCGGCGCGAACTTTCACCTGCAGCACGGTGCCATCGACCGGGGCCCGGACGGTGCGGCGCTCGATCTCGGCATCGGCCTCTTTGACGGCCGCCTCGGCCTGGGCGACGGCGGTTTGGGCGGTGGCTACGTCCGATTCGGCCGCGCGGATGTCCGCCTCGGCGATGGCGATGTCGGCCTTCCAGGCGCCGGCCTTGAGCTGCAGCAGTTCGGCTTCGGCGGCCGCGAGCTTGGTCTCGCTGACGCGGACGGCCCAGCGCCGGCGGTCCAGCTCCTCCTGGCTGATGGCCCGTTTGTCGCTCACATCTTCCCAGTAGCGAAGCTGGTTCTTGGCATCATCAAGCGACGCCCTCGCCTCGGCGAGGCGGGCCTCGGCCGGGGGGATGTCCTCCTGGCGGGGCATGGCCTTGAGTTTGTCCAGCTTCGCCCTGGACGACGCCACCTTGGTCGCGGCGGCGGCGACCTGCGCCCGGGCCGCAGCGACTGCACTCTTGCGGACTTCGAGTGTGGCCGTGGTCACGATGTCGCGCAGGCGGAAGAGCGGGTCGCCCTTGTTCACGCGCTGGCCGACCTGGACATACACGTCGGTGACGATGTCGCCCACGGGCGTGCCGATGGCGATGTTCTCGGTTCTGGCTTCGACGATGGCCGCCCCGGCGACGTAGGATGTGAAGGGCGCCTTGGCGGGCTGGGTCACCGGCTGCGCCATCAGCGGCGGTTTGTTCCCCTGGATCACGGTCCAGACGGCGAAGATGATGCCCGCGAGGGCGAACACCGGCAGCATATATTTGCGGAACATAAGCGCTCCTGGCCGGAGTACCGGCAAATCTACCATTCGAATTTCGTCATTGTTTTCTCAATATTTCTTCCCGCTCCAGCACCGATTCCACGTGCCCATCATCCATGCGGGCGATGCGGTCGGCGAACTCGAAGATGCGGCTGTCATGGGTCACGATGATCAGGGCGCGGTCCTCGCGGACGGCGAGCTTGCGCATCAGTTCCATCACCTTGTGGCCGGTTTCGTGGTCCAGAGCGCTGGTCGGCTCGTCGCACACTACCAGCTTGGGATCGTGGACGAGCGAACGGGCGATGGCGACGCGCTGCTGCTGGCCGCCGGACAGATCCGCCGGCAGCCTGTGGATCTTGTCCGACAGCGACACCAGTTCCAGCATCTCCTGGGCCCGGGCCAGCGCCTTGCGCCGGTGTACGCCGTTGATGAGCAGGGGGATGGCCACGTTCTCGGCCGAGGTCAGCGTCGGGAGCAGGTTGAATGCCTGGAAGACGAAGCCGATGTTGTGGCCGCGGTAGCTGGTGCGCTGCCGCGGGCCCATCGCTTTGAGGTCGTGGCCGAAGACGGTGCAGTCGCCGGTGTCGTGGTCGAGGATGCCGGCGATGACGGAGATCAGCGTGGTCTTGCCGCAGCCGGAGGGGCCGACCAGCATCATCAGCTCGCCCGGGTGGACGGCCAGGTCGATGCCGCGCAGTGCGGTCACGGCCGACGATCCCGACCCGTAGGTCTTGACCACGCCCTGGCAATGAACCGCGATGTCGGTTGCCGTGGCAACCATATCAAACTCCTGCGTAGGGTGTGCTTCAGCACACCGGTTCATGCCTTCGTGCGTCAGTGTCTCCTGCGTCAACTCTTGAACACAATCGCCGGCTCGAGCTTGATGACCTTCCTGATACTCAGGATCGACGAGAACACGCAGATGACCGCGATGGCCGCCGCACTGGCGATCAACAGCCACCACGGGAGCTTGAACGACAGTTCGCTCTTGGCCGTGACCGCGCCGATGAACGAGGCGATGCCCACGCCCAGCCCGTAGCCCACGAAGCCGACGGTCATCGCCTGCAGCACGATCATCCGCAGCAACATCCAGTTGCCGGCGCCCATGGCCTTGAGCGCGCCGAAGTGGCGCAGGTTGTCCAGGGCGAAGTTGTAGAAGGTCTGCCCGGCGATGGCCGTGCCGACGATGAAACCCAGCGCGATCGAGATCCCGAAATTCACGGGGATGCCGGTGTACTTGATGAAGTAGTCGAACGTCAGTTGCTTGAACTGCTCCTTGGTGTAGGCCGCCATGCTGGTGGTCTTTCGGATCCGGTCACACAACACCGTCTGGTCGACGCCGGCCTTGGCCTTGACCAGCACGAAGGTCAGCAGTTTGCGTTCCTTGGGCGCGAACGTCGTCGCCCGCGAGTAGGTCGTGAACACGACGGGCTGGGATTGGAACGTGCGCCCCACGCGGCAGATGCCCACGACGATCGCCCGGTGGTCGTTCAGCTCAATCGTGTCCCCGATACCGATGGGGATCTTGTTTCCGTCAGGCCCCAGGTGGGCCAGCTTGTCGTTGGCGCCGACCTCGTCCACGATCACGGCGTCGGCCTTCCGCAGGTCGTCGAGTTTGCCGATCACCATCTCCGGCGGTCCGCCCACGAGCGTGGCATCGTCGAGCCCCAGCACGTTGCAGGTCTGGAAATTCCCCGCTTCGAGGCGCGCCTTGATCAGACCCTTGTACAGCGGCACGGCCCACTCCACGCCCGCGATGCCCCGGACGCGGTATAGTTCCGTATCCTGCATGGGCTTGGCATCGTCGATGAACTGCACCTTGGGGTCCATCACCCAGATGTCCGGCAGCCCAAGGTCAGTGATGAAGCCGTAGGTGCGGCACATCAACCCCCAGAATATTCCGGCCTGCTGGGTGATCAGCAGCGATGCGAACGTCAGGCCCATGACAATGCCGATGTACTTGGCCCGGTCGCCGACCAGCATCTTGAACGCGACGATGTTCATGGTTTCATCTCCGCCGCCCGTGCCCGCAATGCGGCCAGGGCGAACCGCCAGACGTGGTCGGCCAGTTCATCGAGCATCGACAGATCGATCCGCAACTCGGGATGAAGGCGCTGGATAACTTGGCGCGAGTGGTGGTAGAAAAACATCTGGGAAACGATGCTGAAGCAGCACAGCCAGACTTCGTGTTCGGACAGCTTCGGCCCGACGATTTCCCGGATGATCGCCCGCACCATCTGCGAGCGCGGCCGGATTTCGTGTTCGATGAGCATGTCCAGCGCCGGCGTCGGCTGCATCATCTCCCGGGACATGAGCTGGTGCAGCCAGGCCGGCTCGCCGTGGTCCAGGATGCCCTTGAGCAGGCCGCGGATGAAGAGGCGCAGACGTTCCTCGGGCGGGCCCTCCTGAAGTTGCTCGCGGGTGGCATGCTGGAACGATCGCTTGTGGGCGTAGTGGAGGACGGCCTCGTAGAGTTTCTCCTTGCTGCCGAAGTGGTAGTTGACGGCTGCGATGTTGGCCCCGGCCCGCTGGCAGATGTCGCGGACGGTGGCGCTGTGGAATCCCTGCTCGGCGAAGACCTCCCCGGCCGCCTCGATGAGGCGGGTCTGGATTTCGGGCAAATCAGTTGTTTCCGGCTTGGTCATGATGCCTCGAACGTCTGTTTCAAACATACGTTTCAATCATTAATTTAGAACATATGTTTGCCGAAGTCAAGGGGAATCGATTGAGTATGTAACCCGACGTATGTGACAATCCGACCTGGAAAGGTTGGATTCTGATTTGACCTTGGGTTGGTCGTGGCCTAGCGTCGTCTGTTGGTCGGAAGTGGTGAAACCAGAGATATCGAGAGTGAGGGATCCATCATGAAAAATCGCGCGCTGGGTGTTGTGGGAATCGT
>JBIOJL010000095.1:0-15660 GCA_044450885.1 Tepidisphaerales bacterium | reverse complement strand
GGTGCCAGGGTTTGACTACTGCACGCCGTTCTTGGTGGTCACCCACCCCGGGCTTGCTGTACCCAAGCCGTGGCACCCGGAGCAAGAGGCCCGACAGTTGTTGATGCGCCGGTCATAGAGGTTAGGGTTCGGGGTTCAGTGTAAAGACTGTGATCTCCGGGCGGCACCAGTGGTGTCGGCGCTGGCCGTATGACAGGCCGCGATTGACGTACAGATTTCGGCCGGCGACGCAGTAGTAGCCGTGGGTGTAGCGCCGGCGCTTGTGCGGATAGAGTCGCCGGCCGACGGCGTTGGTGGCAAGCTGGCGGCCGTGGGTGTGGCCGGAGAGCATCCACTGCCAGGGGTATTGCATCAGTTCCAGGCAGTTGGCGGGGTTGTGGTTGAGGCAGATGATGGGGTCGGCGGGGTTGACGCCGGCGTAGGCGGCGTCGGGGTCGATGCTGCCGGTCCATTCGTCATCCAGGCCGACGATGGTCAGCGGCAACCCGCCGCCGGGGGCGGCCAGGCGCCACGCCTGGTTGCGCAAGACGATGTGGCCGCTGTCCTGGAGGCATTTTTCGAGGAAGTCGGCCCGGCGGCGCCCTTCGCGCGGGTGGTGCTTGCCGATCATGCTGTAGTCGTGATTGCCGAGGGTGCAGATGACCGGATGGGTGGCGCGGATGTGCGAGAGCAGGCGGGCAACGCCGCGGGCGTATTTGTAGCCGCCGGTGATGAGGTCGCCGGTGACGACGACGATGTCGGGTTCGAGGTCGTTGACCCAGTGCATGAACTGCATGAGGTAGCGCCGCCAGACGACGGGGCTGTAGTGCAGGTCGGAGATTTGGACGATCTTGAGCCCGTCGAGCGACGGAGCGAGCCCGCGCAGCGGCATGTTGCGGCGGTGAATCTCGATCCAGCGGCGATTGAGCGGCAGCCCGTGCATACCGGTCAGGCCGAGGCGGGCCATGGCGTCGAAGATGGCCTTGCGCCAGCCGTGCTGGCGTTTCCATTCGGGGTGCTGAAGAAAATCGAGGACAAATCGCATGGTGTATCCGCCGACTCATCGCAGCAGGCCGAGCATCTGTTCCATTTCCGAGGCCGCGTGGTTGTCGCCCTTTTTCCTGGCGGCGGCGATGCCGTCGGTGAACGCCTTCCGGGCGGAGGCGATGTCGCCGGCCTCGACGTGGGTCTGGCCCATCTGCAAGTAGGCGACGACATAGCCGGGATCTTTCTGCAGGGTGAGTTGCAGTTGGCGGACGGCCTCGGCGAAGTCACCCGATTTCTTGTGCTCCAGGGCGATGGCATAAAGCAGGAACGGATCGTCAGGGGTCTTGGCGAGGAGTTGATGGAGTTTGGAAAGTCTGTCGGTGGTCATGGTTGTCGGGGTCAAAGGGTGATGGTCTCAGTTCCCGCATTATACGCGATAGAGCGGAAAGCGGGAAAATGGTCGGCGGAGACTGTACAATCCCCACCTGAACGCCGACCGGGATGGGTTCTTCATGCGATTCTTTCTGATCGACAGAATTACGCGGTGGGACGTCGGACAGAGCGCCGAAGCCCTGAAAAACATCGCGCTGAGCGAGGATTTCTTCGACGACCACTTCCCGCGCCGGCCGGTGATGCCGGGGGTACTGATCCTGGAGGGGATGGCGCAACTTTCGGGACTGCTGCTCGAGGCGAGCCTGAAGCAGAAATACGGCAAGGATGCCAAGGCGGTGATGACGATCGTCGAGCGGACGCGGTTCCGGGAGATGGCGAGGCCGGGCGATACGCTGGTGTATCGCACGCGGGTGACATCGCTGAATGAGGCCGGGGGCAAGGTGGCCGTGGAGGCGCTGCGCGGCGACGAGAGCGTGGCCGAGTCGGGGATGGTGTTCGCGTTCAAGTATGTGGACGACCCGGAACTGGACCGGCGGCGGCGGGAGTTGCTGGCGATGTGGATGGACGAGGCTTGCGACGACGGGGAATGACGATGGATGATGATGTGGTCATCACGGGGATCGGGCTGGTGACGCCGCTGGGCCAATCGGCCGACGCGGTGCTGGCGCGGATTCTCGCGGGCGAGTCGGCGGCGAGCCCGGTGGAACTGGGGGGCGAGTTCGCCCAGGCGTGTCCGGTGTGGGCGAAGATCAGCGGATTCGATCCGGAACCACTGGTGCCGGAGCCCAAGACGGTGCGGCTGATGAGCCGCGATGCGCTGCTGGCGACGGCGGCGGCGCGGCTGGCGATACGGGATGCGGGGTTGAGAATTGGGGCGATGAAAGTAGAGCCGGTGCCCTCACCGGCATCTTCGGGCGGCGTCTTCATTCCCGGCCGACGAGGGCGTCGGCCCCACTTGGCCAGCGAGCTCGGGAATGTCTGTCCCGGCGCGCTGGCGGTCGGTCCGACGACAGACAAGAATGTCTGTCCTACTGAGGCGGGGCGGGCGGACTATCGGGCGGAAGAAGTCGGGCTGTTCGGCGCAACCGGACTGGCGGGCGTGCCGCTGGGCGAAGTGGCGCGGCTCGTGGAATCGGCGGCGGACGAATCCGGGCGGCTGGATCTTCGGAAACTCGGCGAAACCGGGCTAAAGCAAGTCCGGCCGGTGCTGTCGTTCAAGATCCTCTCGAACATGCCGCTCTGCTTCGTCTCGATCTTCGAGGGAATCCAGGGGCCCAACGCCATCTACAATCCGTGGGAAGGCCAGGGGGCGCAGGCAATCGCGGCCGGGATCGACGCGATCCGCGACGGGGATGCGGCGTGCGTACTGGCCGGCGGCTGCGATGTGAAGACGCACGAACTGGGGCTGATCGCGCTGAAGCAATGGGGCGTGCTGGACTCGTGGCGAGAGTATGGCCATGGAAGCATCCCCGCCGAAGGCGCGGTGTTCCTGGTGCTGGAATCGCAGCGGCGGGCGGCGGAGCGCGGGGCTCGGGTTTATGCGCGGATCGCGGAGGTGCGGATGGCGAGCGTGAACGGTAGCCGCGAGGAGGCGTACCGGCAGCTTGTGGGCGGCGAGGGTGGGGCGGTTTCACCGAAACCGCCGATTGCGGCGCGCGACGGAGGGTGCATGACAGAATCGGCGGGACCCCTTCGAATGGCTTTGGAGGGGCAAGAATGCCCCTCGCTCAGCCATTCGATGACAGACACGAATGTCTGTCCCACCGACATCTGGCAGGGACACCGCCGAAAGTGTCATGGACCCTGCGACGGACCGATCGGCGAGCGGTCCGCCCGGTGCGATGTGCTGGTGGCCGGGGGCGATGGGGACGTGCCGCTGCGCGAGGCGGAGGATCGGGTGCTGGCCGAAGGGCCCACGTTTGAGCGGATTATCCGGCCCAAGGAGCACGCGGGGAATCTGTTCGCGGCGGCGGCGGCCATGCAGGTGGCGATGGCGGCGGTGCTGGCGAAGGACGGCTCACGGGTGGTGGCACATTGTTTCGGCCACGGAAGCGAACAGGCGGTGTTCGTGCTGGAGGGACCGGCATGAAACAACGGGTGGTCATCACCGGAATGGGCGTGGTCAGCCCGGTCGGCAGCGGCCGGGAGAAGTTCTGGGCCGGTCTGACGGCAGGCCGCTCGGGGATCGGTCCGGTGACGCTGTTCGATGTGTCCACGTTCCCGGTGCGTATCGCCGGGGAGGTGAAGGACCTGGACGCGGTAACACTGCTGCAACGATTTCCCCAGACGCGCGGCGAGAGGGACCGGAAGATTCTGCTGGGTCTGGCGGCCGCGGCGGAGGCGGTTGCGGACGCGGGATTTTCGTGGCACGGGCTTCCAGCCCGTGTGCCGCGGTACGCCGCGGCATCTTCGCTCGATCACTTGGAAGAAAGCCGGTCAACGGCGGATGTGTCGGAGTACCGACACCATGGGCTGGAAGCCCATGCCACCTATGCCAGCCATGCCACCGATGCACTGCGTGCGGCCCGCCTGATCGTCGGCGTCGGACTGGAGGCGTTCTTCCTGGAGGATCTGGCTTTCACGCGCGGGGCGGCCGGCATGGCGGAAGCGCTCATGGGCGGCGCCGACGGCGGGGCTCCGAAATTGCAGACACCGCTGGACCGTCTGGCGACACTGATCGGCGATGCGTATGCCATCGGCGGCGGGCGGTTCACCAACTGCTCGGCGTGCGCGGCCGGGGCGCAGGCGATCGGACAGGCGTTTCGAGATGTGCGGCGCGGAGCGGTCGAGGTGGCGCTGGCCGGGGCGTCGGACAGCATGCTCAACCCGCTCGGGCTGGGTGGATTTTCGCTGCTGCGGGTGTTGTCGGCGGAGAATGACCGGCCGGCCGAGGCGTGCCGGCCGTTTGATGTGTCGCGCGTCGGCACGGTGCTCGGCGAAGGGGCCGCGTTCATGCTGTTGGAATCGCTGGAACACGCGGCCAAGCGCGGGGCACGGGTCTACGCCGAGATCATCGGTTACGGCAGTTCGCTGGATGCCTATCGCGTGTCCGACCCCGAGCCGGATGGCCGGGGCGCCGTGCTGAGCATGAACCATGCGTTGCGCGATGCGGGGCTGGCGCCGGGGGAGATCGACTGCGTGAACGCGCACGGCACCGGCACGCCCAAGAACGACATCGTGGAAACGGCCGCCATCAAGCAGGTACACGGCGAGCGGGCACGGCGGATTCCGGTGCATGCGGTGAAGTCGATGACGGGGCACATGATCGCCGCCAGTGGGGCCGCCGAGGCCGTCGCGGCGGCACTGACGCTGCACTACGGGGTCGTGCCGCCGACGATCAACCTGCACAAACCTGATCCGGCTTGCGATCTGGACTATGTGCCCAACGAGGCCCGGCCGTTCGACGGACAATATGTGCTGTCAAACTCCTTCGGTTTTGGCGGACAGAACGCCACCATCATCTTCCGCAAAGCGAGGCTGTAATGACTGAGCAGGAGGTTCTATCGCGGCTGCGGCCGCACATCAGCGAGGTGACGGGCGCGGAGGCCGACGCGATCGGCATGGAGCAGGTGCTGATGAGCGACCTCGGGGCCGAATCGCTCGACCTGCTGGACCTGAGCTTCCTGATCGAGGATGAGTTCCGGATCCGTATCGAGGCGGATGAATTCACGCGGGGAGCGAAAGAGAAGCGGCCGGGAATGCAGATCGAGAAGGATGGGTATCTGACGGACGAGGCCCTGGCCGAGCTGCGGGCGGCGCTGCCGGAGATTGCGCAGGAGAAGTTGGCGCCGCCGCTGCGGACAACCTCGCTGCCGTCGCTGTTGACGGTGTCGGTGTTTGTGCATCTGATTCAGCGGAAGGTTGCGGCGAAGATCGCGACGCCAGCGACCGGAAAGCGACCCGAGGGGCTGGCGACAACAGATGCAGGCCCTCACCCCAACCCTCTCCCCGAGGGAGAGGGAGCCGGAAGCACATCGCCGACGAAGGAGGTCCGTCATGCCGATGCTTGATGGGAAGATCGCGTTCGTCAGCGGCGGCAGCGGTGCGGTGGGCGCGGCGGTCGTACGCGTGCTGGCGCGCGAAGGTTGCCGGGTGGCGTATTCGTACAGCAAGCATCCGGCGGCAGCGAAGAAACTGGACGCCGAACTCGCCGACCGTGTGCGGTCGTACGAACTCGATGTGCGCGACGGCCCGGCGGCGGTGGCCCTCGCCCAGCAGATTGAGAGCGACCTGGGCCCCGTGGACATTCTCATCAACAACGCCGGCGTGACCCAGGTGATGCCATTTGCGCTGATCGAAGAAAAGGACTGGGACCTGCTGATGGATGTCAACGTCAAGGGCATGTTCCTGGTGACCAAGGCGTTCATCCGCGGGATGATCCGGCGCAAGCGTGGTGCGGTGGTGAACATGGGCTCGCTTGCCGGCATGCGCGTGCTGGATGTGCCGGTGCATTACGCGACGGCAAAAAGCGCCGTCGTCGGCTTCACGCTGTCGCTGGCCAAGGAAATGTGCCGCTATGGGATTCGCGTCAATGCGGTGGTGCCGGGCATGCTGACCGATGGCGTCAGCGCCAACGTGCCGCCGAAGCAGCAGGAGGAATACAAACGCTTCTGCACGCTCGGCCGGGCCGGTACGCCGGAGGAAGTGGCCGAGACCGTGGCGTTTCTCGCCAGCGACCGGGCGAGCTACATCAACGCCCAGGCGATCTTCATCGACGGAGGCATCTGATGAAGTTCCGCATGGTGGACCAGATTCTCGCCTGGGAGCCCGGCCAGTCAATTCGCGGGACAAAGGCCGTCAGCTTCGAGGAATACTGCGCCCCCCTGCCGCTGGGGTCCCGGGCGGAATTGCCGGCCTCGCTGGCGCTGGAAAGTCTGCTGCAACTGGGGAACTGGCTTGTTATGCTTTCAACCGACTGTGCCCAGGTCGGGCTGGTGACGGCGCTGGAGCGGGTCGAGTTCACGTCGGCGTTGCGGCCGGGGCAGAGCATGGCCACGGAATTGTCGGTGCGGGAAAAGGATGAGACGGCGTGGTTGCTGAGCGGATGTGGTACAATTCGTGGGCGGGAGATGCTTCGCGTGGAAGGCATGCGCCTGCAACTGCGGCCGCTGGCTTCGTACTGCCGTGCCGCCGACTTGCGCGTGCTGTTTTCGGAGATCTGCCGCCCGGCGGCGGAGGTGAAATTATGAGGGAAACGCGGCCGTACACCTACCTTGGCGCCGTTCAGGGCATGTGCCGCCAATGCCGCAAGATCGTCCCGGCACGCATCGTGGCCGAGGGAGATGCCGTCTACCAGGAACGGCTCTGCCCGACCTGCGGCACCGCCCGGGCGCGAATCGCCGACAGCCTCAAGTGGTACCTGGAGCGCACGGCCACGCCCGTGTCCTGCCGGCCGTTCCAAGCCGAATGCGGGCCGGTGCGCGACGGCTGTCCGCACGACTGTGGCCCATGCGCCTTGCACGCCAATGTCTGCCATCTGCCCGTTTTCTCGATCACCAACGCCTGCACCATGGCCTGCCCGA
Source organism: Tepidisphaerales bacterium (assembly GCA_044450885.1). Lineage (GTDB taxonomy): Bacteria > Planctomycetota > Phycisphaerae > Tepidisphaerales > Tepidisphaeraceae > JANYKD01. The sequence goes on along the minus strand of JBIOJL010000095.1, from coordinate 8,779 downwards.
TCTGTTTCACCTACAACCGGGCGAACCCGAAATACTTCATGGGCCGTGATGAACTTCGGCGACTTCTGGACAACGTCATCGGCCGCTGCGGCCCGCTGGATCTGATCAACATCACCGGCGGCGAGCCGACGCTGCACCCGGAACTCGCCGAGTTGCTGGAAGAATGCCGCCGGCCGGAGATCGGGCGAATCACGCTCAACTCCAACGGGCTGCGGATAGCCAAGGATGAAGCACTCTGCCGGATGCTGGCCGAGCACGGCGTGTATGTGATCCTGTCGTTCGACACGTTCGACCCGGCGCGTTCGGAGCTGATTCATGGCCGCGACGTCGTACACGAGAAACTGCGGGCCCTGGACAACCTGCAGCGGCACAACATCGGGGTGACGCTGCTGAACGTGATGATCCGCGGCGTCAACGACGACGAGATCGGGCGGGTGATCGAACTGGCCAAACGCCATCCGGTGGTGCGCAGCATCACCGTCCAGACCATGACCTTCACCGGCCAGGGCGGCGGGCGGTTCACGCGGGGCGAGCACATGCCGCTCGATGGAGCGGCCGGCGCCATCGAAACCGCCACGCACGGCGAGATGCGCGGCGACCATTTCGTGGCCCATCCCGGCGCCCATCCGCTCTGCTACAGCGTGGCCTACTACTTCCGCGGCAGCGATCGCCTTCGGTCGTTCACCGATTTCCTCTCTCCGGCCGAACTGCGGCAGATGCTCGAAGGCGGATACCTGCTGCAGCCGGCCGACCGCAACGCCGATCTCTTCAAGACGGCACTGGACCGCCTCTGGGCCGGCGGCGGCGATCAGGAGCTGTTGCAGCGAATTCGCGGTTTGATTGATGCGCTCTATCCGCCGGGAAAGACCATCGACCGCTTCACCCGCCAGCGTCTCGCCGAGGAGCAGATTCTCACCGTCTACCTGCACTCGCACATGGACGAGGACACGCTGGACCTGGGGCGGCTGGCCGCCTGCCCCGACCAGGTGCCCGACCCGGATGGACGACTGATCCCGGCCTGCGCCTACAATTTGTTCTATCGGATGAAGGATAAGCGATTCTATGACGGACCGACGGACCAACGACAGGCAGGAATGCCTGTCGAACCGACGTGCGAAGGATTGTGACAGACAGGAATGTCTGTCCTACTGACAAATGCGGGAGGCGTGATGCTCGGCGACATTCAACGCGAGGTGCATTACCAGTACCGTTCCCTGCGGCTGGCCCTGGGGTTCGCCACCGGGCGCTTCATCCACGCCAACCTCCAGGTGACTTATCGCTGCAACTTCGCCTGCCAGATCTGCGATTTCTGGAAGGAGAGCCACTGCCGTGAGGAGGAAATGTCGCTGGCCGACGTGCGTGTGATCGGCCGCAAGCTCAACCAGTTCGGCACGCTCATCGTCTCGCTGGCCGGCGGCGAGCCGCTCATCCGCGAGGACCTCTGCGAGATCATCCGCATCCTCAACGACGCCGGCCATTTTCCCATCCTCATCACCAACGGCTGGTACGTGAACGAGACGCTGGCCCGGGACCTGTCGCAGGCGGGCCTCCAGGAAATCTCGGTGTCGGTTGACTACGCGGACGCCGCGCGGCACGACAAGCAACGCGGGCTGGACGGCGCCTGGAAACGGGCCATCCGCGCGCTCGAATTGCTCAATCACGCCCGACCCGACACCCGCCGCCGGGTCCACATGATCAGCGTGCTGATGGATGACAATCTCGATGACATCGAGCGGCTGATCCAGCTTTCGCGCGACCTGGGGGTCACCTACATGCTCAGCCTCTACTCGTGGAACCGCGGCGCCAAAACCTGCCGGCTGCCCGACCACAGCGTCACCCGCCACCTGCTCGACCTCAAGACCAGGTACCCGGAGTTCGTCACCCTCACCTCGTACATCGAGCAACTCGACCGCGCCATCGCCGACGGCGGCATCGGCAACTGCCGGACCGGGCGTCTGCTGATGAACATCGACACCCGCGGCAACGTCTCGCGCTGCACGGAAATGCTCGACCAGCCCGTGGGCAACATCCTCACCGACGACATCGACGAGATTCGCGGCCGGCTTTGGCAGCGGCAACGCGAGCAGAAATGCGCCCAGTGCTGGACCAGTTGCCGCGGCTTCGCCGAGAGCATGATGCGCCGGCCCCGGCTGCGGCAGTTCCGCGAGTTCTTTCACTCGGTCCGGCCGCATCCCAAACCCCAGGAGGCAGTTCATGGCTGACGCCGCCTACCTGAACACCACAACATCCACCTGCCGCGAATGCGGCCGGCTCATCCCGGCACAGGTGTGGCTCGAAGACGGCGCCGTCTTCTTCCGCAAACACTGCCCCGAGCACGGCCCCCAGCGCGTGCGCATCTACGGGGACGCGCAGCAATACCTCGATCTTCGCCGCTTCCACCGCGCCGGCTCCATCCCGCACAAATTCCAAACCGAGATGACCTCGCCCTGCCCCGGTTCGTGCGGCCTCTGCCCGCAGCACGAGCAACACGTGTGCATGCCCATCCTGGAAATCACCGACCACTGCGACATGGCCTGCCCGGTTTGCATGGTGAAGACGCCGGGGACATTCCACCTCGACCGCGCCCAGGTCGGCCGGATTCTCGACGGCCTGATCGCCTCCGAGGGCCAGATCGACGTGCTCAACCTCTCCGGCGGCGAACCCACGACGAACCCCGCCTTCCGCGAGATCGTCGAAGAATGCACGTCCCGCCGCGAGATTCTCTACGTCAGCGTCTCCACCAACGGGCTGCGGCTGGCGCGGGACAACGACCTGCTCCGGTTCCTCGCCGACAACCATGTCATCATCTCCCTGCAATTTGACGGCACAAACGAAGCCTGCAATCTCGCGATGCGCGGCCGCCGGATGCTCGACGAGAAATTGCGATTGATCGACGCCGTGGAGCAGGCCGGCGGCCGGATGTCGCTGACCCTGACGGCGGCCCACGGGCTCAACGACAGCGAACTCGCCGCGCCCGTCCGGCTTCTCTTTGCGCGCGACCATATCCTCAGCGTCATGATCCAACCCATGGCCTACATCGGCACGGGCAGCGGCATTCCCCGCCCCGACGACGCCCTGACCATCCCCGACATCACGCGCATGCTGGCCGAGCAGTGCCCGCAACTCGTCCGCGCCGACGACTTCTCCCCCCTGCCGTGCAGCCACCCGGCCTGCTTCTCGCTGGCGTTCTATCTGCGCGTCTCCGATGACTCGCGCGAGTTCCTCCCCGTGCGTCGCCTGCTCGACACCGACCGCTACCTCGACCTCGTGCAGAACCGCGCCCTGCCCGGCACCGACCTGGACAGCTTCTCACAGATTCAGGATGCACTGTACGACCTCTGGTCCGGACCGGCCGGTCTCGCACCCGACTCGGCCCGGGCCATGCAGGCCATCCGCCGCATCCTCGACTCGATCAATTCCCGCGGCCGCTTCTGCGCCGCCTCGGCCACCCAGGTGGCGGAGAAGTCGATGAAGTCGATCTTCATCCACCACTTCATGGACCGCGATAACTTCGACGTCTCCCGCGTGCGCAAGTGCTGCCAGGTCTATCCCCTGCCCGACGGCCGGCTGATGCCGGCATGTGTACACAACTGCCTGCGGAGGTGAACCGATGCGAATCACACGGACGTACACTCTCCTGGTCGTCGCGATGGTGCTCGTCGCCGGCGCGCTGCCGCTGGTGCTCTACTGGCTGACGCTGGGCCGCCTCCCCACCGTCCGCGTGCCGGAGGCGCAGCAACTCCTCGCCACGCAACCCGAGCGCTACGCGCTGGTCGATGTCCGCACCCCCGCCGAATACGAGACGGGGCACCTCGACCGCGCCGCCAACTGGCCCCTCGATCAGATCCTCGCCCTGTCCGCAGCGCAGGTCCCGCCGCATCTCGCCGGCCGGCGGTTGCTGCTGTTCTGCAATTCCGGCTGGCGCAGCGGCATGGCCACGCAACACCTCAACGCGCTCTCGCCGAATCTCGCCACCAACATCCGCGGCGGCATGCAGGAATGGATCGCCGAGGCCTCGCCGTCGTGCCCCGTCGGGATGGCACTTGCCGTGGCCAATGGATCCACCACCGGGCTCCCGCACAAGAACTCCCCGGCGGTCGAGCAATGGGCGGCCGTCGTCACCGGCTTCGCCGTCAAGCCCGTCTACATGCTCCTCAGCCTCGCCATTGCCGGAGTGCTCCTCCGCAGCCGCGCCGCCGACCTCGTCGCCCTCCGCTGGTCGATGATCCTCTTCTTCCTCGGCGAGCTTGCCTGCCTGCTCGACTACATCTTCTACGCCGACCGCTCGCTGCTCTTCGAATACCTCCACAACTACGGCATGATCCTCGCCTTCGCCTTCGCCGCCTGGGCGGCCATGGAGACGCTCGACACGCGGATCGTCGCCTACAGCGCGCCCACCGACCGCTGCGCGTTCCTGCATCTCTGCGGCCGGTGCATCAAACACACCGACGCCCCGTGCGGCCTGCGCCGATTGTTCCTGCTGCTGCTTCCCGCCGCGGCCGTCGTGGCGACAGTCCCGCTCTCGGCCCCCTACCGCACCGATGCCTACAACACACGCATCTTCGGCACCACCTACGCCTACTTGCACGAAGTCATCCACCAGATGTACGAGATCCGTTTCCTGCCGGTGCTGGCGGTCGTCCTTTTCGCGGCGTCATTCCTGGTGCTCTGGCTCTTCGAGCGGCATCCCGTGGGGCTGTCGAAGATTCTCTTCGCCGCCGGCGTCGGCGCGATGGGCTTCAGCTTCTTCCGCCTCATCCTCCAGGCCGCGTTTCACCAGAACCAGGTCTGGCACACGTTCTGGGAAGAGATCACCGAGTTTCTTTTCACCGCGCTGGCGGCGGCGACCCTGTGGATCTTCCGCGAGCGGCTGTTCGAGCCGAGCAGGCCGGGCGACAAGGCACTCAGGCCAGGTGCCGCAGCTTCATGATCCGGCCGTCGGCGACCCACTCGGTGATGTAGATGTTGCCGGCGCGGTCCCAGCAGGCGCCGTGGGGCGAGACGAAGACGCCCGGGCGGCGTTGGCCGGGGCCGACGTTGTTGCGGCCGCGCTGGCCGGCGTCGGTGTTGTCGCCGAGGATGGCGACGACCTTGTTCTGCGGATCGAGGATGCTGACGCGGCCGTCCAGGCCGGGCAGGAGCAGGTGGTTTTCGCGCTGGTCGAAATGGCAAGGGCGACGGAAGGCGTTGGCTTCGGGCTTGAGGGTTTTGGCGTGTTTGCCATCGAGCGTGAACCACTGCAGACGCTCGTTGGCGCGGTCGGCAACCAGAACCAGCGGGTTGGCCGCATCGCGGGTGTCGACCCATATGCCGTGCGGGCAATTCAGTTGCCCGTCGGCCGACCCGGGGCCGCCGAAGGTGCGGATGTACTCGCCTTTGATGTTGTACTGGTGAACGAAGCTGCGGCCGTAGCCGTCGGCGACGTAGAAGTCACCGTTGGGCGCAAAGGCGATGTTGGTCGGCGCGTAGCCCTTGCCGCCGGGATAGCAGGGCTTGCCGGCCGAATCGACGGCATCCTTGGGATAGTCGAGAACGAAGACCTCGTCGCCGTCGAGAGTGGTCTTGGCGACTTTGGCCTGGCCGGTGGTGGCGAGGTAGAGATATTCGGCGCCGGATTCCTTGCGGAGCTGCAGGCCGTGGGCTCCGGGCGACCACTTCTGGCCCCAGGCTTTGATGAACTTGCCGTCGGCGTCGAAGATACAGATAGAACCGGTCTGTCCGCCGGAGCCGCCCTGGTGGTGGACGATGATGCGGCCCTGGGCATCTTCCTGCACCATGTGGGTGTTGCCGAGGCGCATGTCGCCGGGGAGCTGCGCCCAGCCGTGCCGGCATTCGTACTTGAACGCGCCGTCGCCGAGAATGGGGGCCGGATCGGCGGCCTTGTCGTCGGCCAGGACCAGCGGAGCGCCTCCGGCCAGCGCGCAGGCGGCGGCGGTGGAGGTCTTGAGAAACACACGGCGAGAGAACGAGACATGACGGCCAGGGGAGTGCTGTGGCATGAGCTTGCCTTCCGCGTTGAAGTAAACCGACTCGTTGCAACCGCCGTTATTGTAGGCCGCAGGGTGTGCCCGTTTTCTTTTGGCAGACCGCCTGTCTGTAGCCGCGATCAACGGTAGAGTCGAGAGGTGGCGCGGTGGTTTAGTTTCGGCCGGCCGGTGAATGGATCGCCATTCCGGTCCCGGCCATCGTGGACGCGGAGTTGTTCGAAGCGGTGGTCAAGTCGGCGCTGGGCCAGGCCGACTGGGCGACGCAGCGTGAGTTGATCCGGCTGCTGGTCAAACGCGTGGAGATCGACAAGGATCGGGTGAATGTCGTGTATCGGGTAGACATCAGCCCTTTTGACCGCCAGGGGGATGTTCGCCACCATTGTAGGGGCCGTGCCTCCGGCCCCTTCGGCTTCGGGGCCAAGACCACGACCACGGAAAGTGTTATGCATCCATGCACGACCGTCCTTGCCAGGGGCTGACGCGGCTCGAGCGGCCGCTTGACAACCAGCAGACCGAACAGGACCATTCAGCCGGTCAAACAAATCTCCCATGAATCCCATTCGAGTAACCATCTGGAACGAATTCGTCCACGAGAAAGCCCATCCCGAAGTGGCGCAGATTTATCCGCAGGGCATCCACGGCGCCTTGGCGTCGGCGCTGCAAACGCATCCGGAGCTGCAGGTGCGCACGGCCACGCTGCACGAGCCGGAACACGGATTGACCGAGCAGGTTCTCAGCCAGACGGACGTCCTCACCTGGTGGGGCCATGCCGCCCACGATGAAGTCAGCGACACCGTCGTCGACCGCATGCAGCGGCGGGTCATCGAGGGCATGGGCCTGATCGCCCTGCACTCCGGCCACAACTCCAAGGTCTTCAAGCGGCTCATGGGTTCCAGTTGCCAACTCTGCTGGCGCGAAGCCGGCGAACGCGAACGCGTGTGGAACGTCAACCCCGGCCACCCCATTGCCCAGGGCATCGGCGACTGCATCGAGCTCGAACAGTCGGAAATGTACGGCGAGCCCTTCGGCATTCCCATGCCCGACGAGCAGGTCTTCATCTCCTGGTTCGAGGGCGGCGAAGTCTTCCGCGGCGGAAACTGCTGGGTCCGCGGCAGCGGGCGCATCTTCTATTTCAGCCCCGGCCACGAGGCGTATCCGATCTACCACAACCCGCTCATTCAGCGGGTGATCTATAACGCCGTCCACTGGGCCCGCCCGCAGGGAATCCCCGCCAACGTCCCGCGCCATGTTCCCGTCGAGATCGCCAGAGAGAAAATCACGCCCAGGGGCGTTCGCCTCCACGATGCGGGCGGAGCGCTTCGCTGAGGCGGCATCCTGCTGCTTCGGGTCGATGACACTTTCGGCGGTGTCCCTGCCAGGCGCCGGTTGCGAAGCTCGAACTCCGTTACGGCAACGCCAGCACCTTCACCTCGATCTCCTTCGTCTCCGCCAGCAGTTTCTTGACCTCGGCCGGATCAGAACGACCCTGGTGGTACGGCACCAGAAGCTTCGGCTTGAACGCCTTGGCCGCCTCGGCCGCCTCCTGCGGCGGCATGGTGTACGGCAGGTTGATCGGCAGGAACGCAATGTCGATGTCCTTCAGGGCCTTCATCTCCGGCGTGCCCTCCGTATCGCCGGCCACATACACCCGCTTGCCGCCGAAATTGAAGATGTAGCCGTTGTCCTTCCGCTCCTTGGGATGAAACTGGAGCCGGGTGGCCGTGATGTTGTACGCCGGGATTGCCTCCACCTTCACGTCCAGCACCTGCTTGGTCTCGCCCACGTTGAACACGTCGCCAAAGCCCGCCTTCTTTGCCGTCGACTCGTTGGTGAGAATGACCGTCCCCGGTTTCTTCAGGATGTTCACCGTCGGCGCACTGAGGTGATCGCCATGCTCGTGGGTGATCAGAATCGCGTCGGCCTTGGGCATGCTCGCCCAGTCGGCCTGACCGGCCGGGTCGACGTAATACTGCTTGCCCTTGAACTCGAACCGCAAAGCGGAGTGATTGATCGGCTGAATGGCGAGGTCGCCATCGCCGGTCTTTTCGACGAAAAGGTTCTTCTTGGCGGCGTCCGACTCGGCCGCCTGAAGATGCAGGGCCAGAACGGCCGCGGGCAGAGCAGCCAGAAGCATCCGACGCGTAAGGTGTTGTCGCATGAGTGTTTCCTCGTGTGAGAAGGCCGACCAGTCAAACGGACCGCAGTGTAAACCCGCCCCGTTCGGTTTCAACCCAGCCCAGACAAGAAATGCGTCCCCTGTCCCACGTCCTGAACCCTGAACCCCAAACACCCAACCCCGCCTCCGACCAAGAAAAGACCCCGTAGGCGTGGGTGAGACCTACGGGGCAAGGAGGGGAGAAACACTTCGCAATAGTATATACGCAGAGTCCATTTCGAGGTTCGTCATGATACAAAAAAAGTACGGTATTCTCAGACCTCGCCCAGCGCCGTGCGGACTTTGGCCGTGATCGAGGTCCAGGGAGCATCCGGTCTTTTGTTAACGGTCACGAAATCGCCGAGCAGCAGAATGCTCGTAACTCCATCAATCGCAAATAGTTTTGAAGCGACGGGGTGATCGCTGGCCGCCTCGGCGTTAAAGAAACTCACGGGCTGTTCGGCGATCCGGGCGTCGAGCACGAACTTGCGGGCGTTGGGGTTGGGTGTCGGCTGAACGTCCGTCACTTGGTAAGGCATTTGGCCTCCTGTGAAGGGGCACCGGGAGGGCCGTGCTTCTGCACGGCCGGAATGGTCGCGCCGCGAAACGGCCGCAGGGGACTGCGGCCCTCCCGGGG
>JBIOJL010000094.1:0-15698 GCA_044450885.1 Tepidisphaerales bacterium | reverse complement strand
CCGCTGATGGTGGCGCTGGGGCGGATGACGACCTCGCTGGTGGAGTGTTATGCGGGGAAGGCGAAGCGGATGGAGTTGCCGGATTGTTCGTAGTACCGCCTTCAGGCGGGACTCCGAACAGTCGGCACAGTCTACGCAGATTGACGGGGCGGCGGGATTTCGAGGCTAAAGCCGGCGGATTTGCGTTTACATCGCTCAAGTGGGCGAGGGCACAATGGGGGCGTGGAGCTTTCGGCGTACCGATTTATGTGGCTGGTCGTATTATTTGATCTTCCCGTGGATACGAAGGAGGCGCGGCATGAGTACGCGCTGTTCCGCAAGCACCTGCTGCGCGATGGGTTCACGATGCTGCAATACAGCGTATACGCCAGGCACACGACCAGCGAGGAGAACGCGAAGGTCCACATTCAGCGGGTGGAGGCGTTCTTGCCGCCGGACGGGGAGGTTCGGATCCTGACGATCACGGACAAGCAGTTTGAGCGGATGCGGATTTTCTGGGGAGAAATGCGGCGGATACCGGCGCCTGGGCCCCGGCAGCTCGAGTTTTTCTGAGCTGCCGGAGCGGCAAGTGGTGTTCTGGCCAGCGGATGCGTCGGATCGGAGTGTATCAAACCCAGTCCTGCAAGCAATCCGCAACTTGCGGATTGCTGCGATGCGTTTTGATTCGGAGTGTATCAAACCCAGTCCTGCAAGCAATCCGCAACAGCAAGCGCATCCAGGTCAAATGCGACTGGGAGTGTATCAAACCCAGTCCTGCAAGCAATCCGCAACAGACGGCCCGCAAGCCGTATCCATCGTCCAGAGTGTATCAAACCCAGTCCTGCAAGCAATCCGCAACAGATTGCAACTCGCGTTCCCACAGAATACCGAGTGTATCAAACCCAGTCCTGCAAGCAATCCGCAACTGGTGGAGAAGCTCACCCCCGACCCGACCGGAGTGTATCAAACCCAGTCCTGCAAGCAATCCGCAACCATCCTACGGATACATACTGGCGTTGTCAAGAGTGTATCAAACCCAGTCCTGCAAGCAATCCGCAACGGCGGCCTGGCCAACCAGATCGACGCGCTCGAGTGTATCAAACCCAGTCCTGCAAGCAATCCGCAACCCGTCGTGCGAAACGCCGCGTTGGCTGTTTGCCGGTACTCCGGCGAACAGACGACGCGGCTCGAGCGTGAAAGAGCGAGATGCCGTCGACGCCCGACCACTACCGACCACCCGCTGCCCGGGCTACAATGCCCCCCATGAAACGACGACAGTTCATCGGCCTGTGTATCGGAGCGGCCGCCGCGGCGGTCGGGGCGGCCGGCGCCTGGTGGCGCTGGGGACGCCGGGGCAAACGCCGTCCGCGGTTCGTGAAGAAGCCGCACCCAACCCGCAAGGATGCCCCGAACATCGTGGTCATCCTCATCGACGACCTCGGCTACGCGGACGTCGGCTACTATCCCGAGTGCTCGAAGGACATCAAGACACCGCATATCGACGCCCTGGCGGGTTCGGGGGCGTGGTTCTCCGCGGGCTACGTCTGCTCGCCGGTTTGCAGCCCGTCGCGGGCGGGCGTGCTCACCGGCATGTATCCCCAGCGCTGCGGCTTTGAGTTCAACGTGGCGCCCCTCAAGGACAAGACCAAGACACCCGGCCTGCCGGCGGACGTGCCCACGCTCGCGGAACGTCTGCAATCGGCCGGCTACGCGACGGGCCTGGTGGGCAAGTGGCACCTGGGCGCGGTCCGGGAACTCCGGCCCAACGCCAGGGGTTTCGACGATTTCTTCGGCTTCATTCCCGGGTCGAGATCCTACTGGGGCAAGTTCAAGAAGGGCCGCACGCCACTGTATCGCGACGAAGAAGCCGTCGATGACACGGAGTACCTCACGGATACCCTCGCCGCGGAAGCGGAGGCGTTCATCGACCGGCACAAGGACCAGTCCTTCTTCCTCTACGTTCCCTTCAACGCGGTCCACAGCCCCTACGAAGATCCTCCCCGGAAGTACCTGGACCGTTTCAAGGACGTCGCGGATGCCGGCCGCCGGACGATGCTGGCCATCACCAGCGCCATGGACGACGGCGTGGGACGGATCATGGGCAAGTTGCGTGCTTGCGGGATCGACGAGAAGACGCTGGTGTTCTTCCTCTCGGACAACGGCGGCACGGGGGGTGAGGGCGGCTCCCACAACGGGAATCTGCGCCGCGGCAAGGGGGCCACGTTCGAGGGCGGCGTGCGCGTCCCGTTTGCCGTGCGTTGGCCGGGGAAGATCAAGCCCGCCCGGTTCGACAAGCCCGTGTCGGCGCTGGACATCGCGCCGACGGCGCTGGCGGTTGCGGGCGTCAAGGCCGACGGGCTCGATGGCGTCAACCTGCTGCCGTATCTCAGCGGCGAGAATCCCGGTTCGCCGCACGACGTGCTCTACTGGCGGTATGGCGATCGCGTCGGCATCCGCAAGGACCACTGGAAGTGGGCCGACAACGGCGAACTCGGCAAGGGGCTCTTCGACCTGGACAAGGACCCCGGCGAAGGCCGCGACCTCAGTGCCCAGCATCCGGAGATCCTGCGCGACCTGCAGGCGCGATGGAAAGAGTGGTCGGCGCAGATGAAACCGCCCGCGTGGGACATGCCCAACGTGTACGAAGGCCCCGAGGGGGACAAGGGCGAGGTCGAGTGAGTCCGGCACCCCCTCTCCCTCCGGGAGAGGGCCGGGGTGAGGGCTCGATCTAGTCCCCCGGCCGCGACTCCAGCGTCGGGGACAGCAGGTTCACGATCGCCAGGGCCAGATAGGGACCGAACGATGCCGAAACGTATATTTGAGATGCCGCGATCGCGGCGCCGAGCAGGAACGCATAGCGCGTCCGCGCGGCCCGCCGCCGCGGACAGATGCCCCCCAGCGGCGCCAGGAAGAAGGCCACGAACAGCAGCGGCGTGGCCATCAGCTCGTAGTTGGCGAAAGTGATCACGGTGGCGATGTCCTCGTGGGCCCGCGGGGCCACCAGCGGCCGCCAGAGCGGGCCCTGCGGGGTGACGACGACCGGCACCGGCAGGATGAAGAAACAGAGGTAGGCGGTGAGCACCATCAGGAGCGGCACCCCGGCCGGAATGACGCGCCGGTAGACCAGGAACAGCCCGCCCACGAGCACCGCGATGGCCGAGGACATGCCCATGGCGGACGGGTGGCCGCCGATGACGATGTCCTCCAGCGGCGGCATGGCGCCGCGGATCAGCGCCTCGAGGGAAAGCCATTCGCCCTGGGAGCGCCGGGCGCTGGTGTAATCCGACAGCCGCCTGGCCGCCGTCGCCTCCAGCCAGCGGGCCTGGTGATCGTCGTCGGCGCTCATCTGGCGGAACCAGGGCTCTTCCGAGACGCTCAGCACCGGAACGGCGTCGGCCAGATCGCCGGTCAGCATCTTCCCCCGGCACAGGACGTTGTGCGGGATGAGGATGTGGTGAAATAGCCCGGCCAGCGCCAGGAACGTCAGCAGCAGCGGATGGATTCGCTTGAGCCCGCGATGTCCGACCAGCCAGAGCGCCGCCGCCAGCAGCATCGCCCCGGCCGGCACGACCGCCCACGGCTGCCAGTCGCCAAGCGAGCGGCCCAGTCGAGGCGCGATCAGCAGATGCGGCGGCAGCATCAACCCCAGCAGGATGGCCATGCAGATCAGATGAGGCGTGGACAGCGCTGCTCCGCGCGGCCCGATCCGCCGCCACAACGCGCCCGCCCAGCAGGTACACAACACCAGGACAAGCAACGATAACCCCGCGCGCCATCCATACAGGACCACCCCGGCGGCCAACGGAAACCCCATCGCGATGAGGTAGAGCCGCACCCGCGACGGGAACGTCGCGCCGTGTTCGGGTTGCGTGGCCGGTTTGGCGGGCTGGTCGTTCATACGCTGCTATCCCACGGGGAACGGGAGCCGGAGTTACGAATCTCAAATTTGAAATCTCAGATTTGAAACTTGTGAGACGTCAAGTCTGCATCTGAAATCCGCGGTCACTCGTCCTCATGCCCTGGCCAACTCGATCCCGTTTCGCCGCAACAACTCGCGCAACGTGTCGGCCGCCACCTTGAACAAATCCGGGCCGGTCTCGCCATGCGAATGCCCGGCCACGCGCAGGTGCGGTTCGAGGGTCAGGAAGCCGCGGTATCCCGATCTGTACGCATCGACCAGGATCGGCTCGATCTTCCCGTCGCCCTTGCCCGTCAGCACGATGTTCCCCGCACCCATCACCGCATCCTTCACGTGAATGTGCGTCGTATACGGCTTGAGCAGCGGCCAGTTCACCGCGGGATCCTCGCCCACCTGCACGAAGTTCGCGAAGTCGAACGCACACCGCAGTTTCGGGTCGTTCACCGTCTTCATGAGGTCCAGGCAATGCACGCCCTTGTCGCCGTAGATGTCCTTCTCGTTCTCATGCACCAGCGTGACCGGCCGGTTGCGGATGTACTCCACTTTGGCCCGCATCCGCCGCATCACCTCGTCGCGGTTCTTACGCACGTCCTGAATCGGTTCCGGCGGATAGTAGGAGAAAATGCGAATCAGCGGCGCCGCGAAGTACTCGGCCAGTTCAACAGCCTTCTTGAAGCGGTCGAAGTGCGCCTCCCACGATTCGTTGATCTTCACCTTGCCGATGGGGCTGCCGATGCTGATGACGCCCAGACTGTTGTCGGCCAGTTTGGTCTTGATCTCCTGCCGCAGCGCGGCGTCGAAGTCCATGACATTCCTGCCGTAAACCCCACGCAGCTCGAAATGCGTCACGCCGCACTCGCGGCACACGCGAATCTGTTCATCAAGGTTCGGCGAGATCTCATCAGCAAAACCAGACAGTCGAAGCATGATCGTTTCCTTTGGCTGAACGAACGTCCGCGGATTGTAAGTGCAATCCCGCCCATTCCAAGCCTATCTCCCTTTTGACACCCCGCCCCCGGCTTCATAGACTACCCCCTTTTCCCTTTTTCGGCAGGAGCTTTTTGCACCGATGGAAGCTGCAATCAACAAGGCATCGTCGCTCGTCGAAGCGCTGAGCTACATCCAGCGCTTCCACAACAAGACCGTCGTGGTCAAGGTCGGCGGCTCGATCATGGACGACGAGGAGAAACTCTCCGACATCCTCACCGACGTCGTCTTCATGAACTACGTCGGCATGCAGCCGATCATCGTCCACGGCGGCGGCAAAGCCATCAACCAGGCCATGGAGACCGCCGGCCTCGTGCCCCAGTGGGTCCAGGGCCGCCGCTACACCGATGAGCGCGTGCTCGCCATCGCCGAGCACGTCCTCTGCAACCAGATCAACAAGTTCATCGTCAACTTCATCCAGGCCGCCGGCTGCGAGGCCATGGGCCTCCACTCGCTGTCCTCCAACGTCCTCTTTGGCGAAAAGACCTACCTCACCGGCGAAGACGGCCGCCGCATCGACATCGGACTCGTCGGCGAAGTCAACCAGGTCAACGCGCGCCTGCTGCAACTGCTCGTCCAGGCCGACTCCATCCCCGTCATCTCCACCATTGCCCGCGATGCGGCCGGCGGCAAGCTCAACGTCAACGCCGACACCGCGGCCGGCGCGGTGGCCGGGTCCATGAAGGCGGAGAAACTCGTGGTCGTCTCCGACACCCACGGCATCCGCCGCGACCCCAAGGACCCGGCCACGATGGTGCCGCACCTCAACGTCGCCCAGATCGAGGAGATGGTCCGGAGCGGCGCCATTTCCTCGGGCATGCTGCCCAAGGTCGAAGCCTGCATCAACGCCCTCCGCGGCGGCTGCGCCAAGGCGCACGTCATCGACGGCCGCGTGCCCCATTCGCTGCTTCTGGAGATCTATACCGAGGCCGGCATCGGCACCGAGATCATCCTTTAACAACCACCTGTTCCGAACCAGCCCGCCATCCGGCAGGAGCCCAGGCCATGAGACATTTCATTTCCATTTCCACCTGCACTTACGAGGAACTTCGTTACCTCCTGGACGTGTCGCGCCGGCTCAAGAAACAGCACAAAGACACCGGCCGCAACGATCCGCTGCTCCAAGGCAAGACCCTGGCCATGATTTTCGAGAAGCCGTCCCTCCGCACCCGCGTCAGTTTCACCGTCGCCATGCACCATCTCGGCGGGTCGGCCATGATGATCCGCGACGAGGAAGTCGGCCTGGACAAGCGCGAGCCGACGAAGGACGTCGCCCGCGTTCTCTCCGGCATGTGCGATGGCATCATGGCCCGCACCTTCGCCCACGCCAAGGTCACCGACCTCGCCAAGTACGCCACCGTCCCGGTCATCAACGGCCTGACCGACTTCAGCCACCCCTGCCAGGCGATGGCCGACCTCATGACCATCGAGGAACACTTCGGCAGCCTCAAGGGGCGCACGCTGGCCTTCATCGGCGACGGCAACAACGTCGCCCGCGCTCTGGCCACCGCCTGCGGCCGGTTCGGCCTGCGGTTCGTGCTGGCGACCCCGTCCGCCTATTGCCTCCCGGCTCAGGATGTCGACCGCATCATGTCCCAGGTGCCGGACCTCGACTTTGTGATGACGCAAGACCCCGTCGAGGCCGTCCACGAAGCCGACGCGGTGTACACCGACACCTGGGTTTCCATGGGCCAGGAGGCCGAGAAGGCCCAGCGCGTGAAGGATTTTCAGGGCTTCGTGGTGGACGAGCGACTGATGGCCGCCGCCCCGAAGCACGCCATCGTGCTGCATTGTCTACCGGCCTATCGCGGCTACGAGATCACCGACGAGGTCATCGAGGGCCCCAACTCCATGGTCTTCGCCCAGGCCGAGAATCGGCTGCATTTTCAGAAGGGCCTGCTGGCAGTGCTGATGGCCGGTTCGCGGGCGGCCGGTTGACGGTCGACGGGTACACGACCGTCGTTGAGGCGGCCTCGACGCGCAGCATCAGCCCCGTCGGGGCGAAACACGTTAGCCCAGGGCGCAAGCCATGGGAGTATTGGCCATCAGGTGATGCCAGCCCC
Organism: Tepidisphaerales bacterium; assembly: GCA_044450885.1. Classification (GTDB taxonomy): domain Bacteria; phylum Planctomycetota; class Phycisphaerae; order Tepidisphaerales; family Tepidisphaeraceae; genus JANYKD01. Next base: position 8,750 of record JBIOJL010000094.1, on the reverse strand, counting down.
GTATCAGGGGCGAAAGAACGCTTCTGTCGCCCCTACGGGGCTGAATTTGTGCCTTGCCCTTTTTCACCCACGACTTACGTCGTGGGCTAATATCTATCGCCTACGGGGCTGGAACCGCGTCAGCCCCTGGCGACAACGGTCGTCGGTCGTGGACCCCGAACCCCGCTTTACTTTGTCCCGGACGTGGGGGATAATTGCATGTCTATGAATCGGACGCGCCGGGTTTTGATGGTGGCGTTTGTCGCCACGGCCCTTTGCGCCGACCGCGTGGTCGCCGCAGCGCCTTCGCTGCGCACCATGGATGCGATGGACCTCGCCCGGCGATTGGCCGGGCGGCTGGTCATCACGCTTCGCCATGCCGTGGCCGCCGCCCAGGTCAAGGAAGTCCGGCGGCAGGGGGGACTGGCCGCCGAGCCGCACGTGCGGCTGGCGATCGATTCCCGCCCGGCCGCCCACGATCCCGCGCCGCTGCACCGCTATCGCCTGCCTCCTCCCGCCTGCTGAATTCCAGCGGATTCCACTTACCTCTCAACGGGATGACAGACAGGAATGTCTGTTGAACGACAGGCAAGAATGCCTGTCCTACCGACGATTGATTGACAGACAAGAATGTCTGTCCCACCACCGACAGGAGCCTCCAATGGCCTTCTCGATTCAGAAAATCCTCACCATGATATTCGGCAGCCGCAACGAGCGGCTGCTCAAACGATACCGCCTCGCCGTTGTCCAGATCAATGAATGGGAGCCGAAGATCGCGGCGTTGACCGACGAGGAACTGGCGAAGCGAACCCAGGAGATGCGCGAGGGCATCCGCGAGGGGAAGATCAAGATCGCCGACGTGCAGTCCGAAGCAATGGCGATCATGCGCGAGTCCATGGACCGCAACATCGGCATCCGCCAGATCTTCAACACCGAGGAGGATCCGCTCAACAAGTTCGACCCGGACCGCCTCAGCGACGCCGACCTGGAACTCTACGATTCGGTGCAGCGGCGAATGATCCAGACGGGCGAGAGCTGGATGCGCGTGCCCATTCCGCCGGGGCTGTACAAGGCCGTGCGCGAACTCTATCCCGAGTCGCGCCCGCCCTATCGGGCCCGCTGCTTCGACGTGCAGCTCATCGGCGGGCTGGTCCTCTACGAAGGCAAGATCGCCGAGATGGCGACCGGCGAAGGCAAGACCTTCGTGGCGCCGCTGGCGTGCTTCCTGCGCGTGCTCCAGGGGATGCACTGCCACGTGGTCACCGTCAACGACTATCTGGTGCGGCGCGACGCCAACTGGGTGCGGCCGGCGTTCGAGGCCCTGGGCGTTTCCGTCGGCTTCATCCAGTCCGACATGGAGCCCGGCGGCGAGGGGCGCCGCAAGCAGTACCAGTGCGACATCACCTACGGCACCAACAGCGAGTTCGGCTTCGACTATCTCCGCGACAACATGAAGGAGCGGGCCGACCTGCAGGCGCAGGGCAAGCTCGAATACGCCATCGTGGACGAGGTCGACTCGATCCTCATCGACGAGGCACGCACGCCCCTGATCATCTCCGGCGCCGCCCACGACGACGCGGAGAAGTACATCGCCTCCGATCAGGTGGCCCGCAAGATCATCGAGCTGCACAAGCCCTACGGCGACATCGACCGCCAGATCGACGCCTGCAAGCGGGCCATCAAGGCCGCCGAAGGCGATGAGGACAAGCACAAGGGCGACAAGGAGCAAGTGGAGGCCGCGAAGAAACGCCAGGCCGATGCCGAGGCGAAGATGGCCGAACTCGAGGAGAAGAAGAAGGGCCTGGTCGCGTATTTCGAGGTGGAGCTCGACCGCAAATCGGTGCATCTGACGCACGAAGGCATTCAGGCCGCCCAGGACGAGGCGGGCGTCGGGTCCTTCTACACGGGCGCCAACATGGAGTGGCCGCATTTGATGGAGCAGTCGCTGCGCGCCCACGTCGTTTATGAAAAGGACAAGGACTACGTCATCGAGCGCGGGCAGCGTTCCGGCGAGATGGAGATCGTCATCGTGGACGAATACACCGGCCGCAAGATGGTCGGCCGGCAGTGGTCGGAGGGCCTGCACCAGGCCGTCGAGGCCAAGGAGCGCGTGCCCGTCAAACAGGAGACGCAGACCCTGGCGACGGTCACGCTGCAGAACTTCTTCAAGCTCTACAAACAGATCGCCGGGATGACCGGAACGGCCCAGACCGAGGCCGAGGAGTTCATGAAGATCTACAAGCTGGAAGTGGTGACGATCCCGACCAACCGGCCGGTGATTCGCCGCGACCACGACGACCGGGTGTACCGCTCGGCGCGCGAGAAATGGGAGGCGATCATCGAGGAGATCAAGGGCTGCTCGGACCTGGGCCGCCCAGTGCTGGTCGGCACGACCAGCGTCGAGAAGAGCGAGATGCTTTCGACGCTGCTCAAGCGGAAATACGGCATCCAGCACGACGTGCTGAACGCCAAGCAGCACGAGCGCGAGGCCGACATTGTCGCCAAGGCCGGGCATCGGCACCAGAACGCCGCCGGCGAGTGGGTCGGCAACGTCACCATCGCCACCAACATGGCCGGGCGCGGCACGGACATCAAGCTGCTGGTGGAAACGCTGTGGGAGGTCGAATGCAGGCCCGCGGCCGAGGGCAAGCACCATTACAAGCTCACGCAACGCGGAAGCGAGAAGGTGACCGAGTTCGACTCCGACGATCCGCGGGCGGAAATACTGGAGCTGACGCCGCAGACCAAGGTGGCCGGCGGGCTGCACGTCATCGGCACCGAGCGGCACACGGCCCGCCGCATCGACAACCAGCTCCGCGGCCGCGGCGGCCGCCAGGGCGACCCTGGTTCGTCGCGATTCTACGTGTCCCTCGAGGACGAGCTGATGAAGCTGTTCGCGGGCGAGTGGGTCATCAAGGTTCTCGGCTTTCTGGGCATGGAAGAGGGCATGGCCATCGAGGACAAGCGCATCACCAAGGGCATCGTCCGGGCGCAGAAGAAGGTGGAGGAGCGCAACTTCTCCATCCGCAAGAACCTGCTGGAGTACGACGAGGTCATGGACTTCCAGCGCACGCAGTTCTACGGCATGCGCCAGCGCGTGCTCGAAGGCCGGGCTGTCGATGAGGTCATCTGGGGCATGATCGGGCACGCCGTGGAGGACGCGGTCCGCAAGTACATCGAGGAGGACTACGTCGCCGCCTGCGTGTGCGAGTGGGCCAAGACGGAGTTCGGGCTGGGGAACCTCGATCCGGCCGATTATTCGGGCCTGAAGACGCTGGTTGACCTGGAGAACTTCATCAAAGGCCACGCCCGTAGCGACGTCGAGAGCGACATCTCGTCGCTGCTCACCGAGTACATGGGCGAGGACCGCGAGGCCCGCGAATGGGACACCCGGTCGCTGGTGTCGGAATCGATGCGGCGCTATCAGGTGAACCTGTCGCAGGCGCAGCTCAAGAAGATGTCGCCGGACGAGGTGGAGCAGATGCTCATCGTCGCCGCCATCGAGCAGATCGACAAGCGCGACTGCGGGCCGCTGGCGAAGTTCCTCGAGCCGTTCCATGCCGAGCGGGAACTGGCCAACTGGGCCCGCGAGAAGTTCGGCCTCAAGGTCGATCCGATGGAGATGGTCGCCGACCCTGGGCGGCACGTCCGCAAGCCCGTGGAACAGATCGCGGAGATCATCGAGACCCGCGCCCGCGAGGTGTACGCCCAGCGCGAGATCGAGTATCCCATCGACCACCTGCTGACGTATGTCTACGGCGGCGAGGGCGCCAACGCCGACGATCCGTACCGAGCGGAATACGTGCAGGTCTGGGTCTTCCAGAGATACCGTGAAGAGATCTCGCTGGATGAGATCCGTTCGCTGGCCCACTCGCCCGAGCAGCGGCGGTTGCGCGACCGGCTGATCGGCCTGCAGGAGCAGTACCTCGAAGACGGCCGCGTCGAGAAGGAAGTGGATGAGATAACGGCCCGGGTCACTGAGCCCGCGGCGCTGGCCAAGGCGTTCAACGAGCGGTTCGTGACGAGCCTTTCGGTGGCCGACGTCTCGGAGACGCGCGAATTCCCCACGGCCGAGCCCGGCGTCATGCGCAAGGAGCTTCCGCGCCAGCGCATGGTCTACGCCGCGCGCGGGTTCTTCCGCCGCGAGCTGTCCGAACTCGAGCAGTTCGTGTTGATCTCCATTTTCGACCAGAACTGGAAGGACCACCTCTACGCGATGGACATGCTGCGCAGCAGCATCGGGCTGGTCAGTTTCGCCGAGAAGGACCCGCGCGTTGTGTTCAAGAAGGAGGGCTACCGTTACTTCCAGGAGATGATGGAGGAGATGCGGGCCAAGGTCACCGACCTCATCTTCCGCGCGCGTCTGGCCGGGCCGGTGCAGGCGCGATCGGCGTACAACGTCACGGCCGCGACGCACCAGGATGCGGGCAGCTATGGCGTTGCCGAGAACGTGCAGCAGTACGGCGGCGCGGCCGCACCCCAGCAGGAAGGCCAGGCCGTCGGCTCCGAGGCATCGGCGGTCACCAAGCCGATCGTCAACGAAGGCCCCAAGATCGGCCGGAACGATCCGTGTCCGTGCGGCAGCGGGCGGAAGTACAAGAAATGCTGCGGGAGAAACGCGGCGTGACCAGCCCCGGATGGGGCGATACAGGTTGGCCCACGGCGTAAGCCGTGGGTTGACGGCACGGAACGAGATTCAGCCCTGTCAGGGGCGATACATGTTAGCCCATGGCGTAAGCCATGGGTGTCAATATCCGTAGCCATCCCCAGCCCCGTAGGGGCGACACATCGTAGCCCACGGCGTAAGTCGTGGGTGACATATTCCGTAGCACAACCAAGCCCCGTAGGGGCGGCAGAAGTTCTGCCGCCCCTTCGGGGCTTGTGTTGTGCGTGCCATGTTTCTCCCACGACTTACGTCGTGGGCTAATGTGTACCGCCCCTGACGGGGCTGGCGGAAAACCGCGATGGTCCATGAGATTACAGCCAACCGCGATCGACGATCGCGGCTACACAGTTACTTCTTCGTCTGTTCCTCGACCGCCTTCTTCGCGTCATCGTGCATCAGCCATTCGACGTGGCCGTCGTTGTAGAGGATGTTCACGCCCTCGCCATCGTGGTTCTCGAGCTTCTCGTAGGCGAGGATTCTCTCGGCGGGGTCGGCCGCCTTCATGGTGGCGCCGAGGTAGACGTAGTCGCTGTTGGCGTTGGCCCACGCGGCAAGCTTCTTCTTGTCACGGGCGATGTCGGCCGGGATTGCCTTGCCGGAATCGGGGCAGATGAAGGCTTCCGCAGGCATGTCTTCATCGAGGAGATCACCCAGCGTGGCCGGGTACTTCTTGTTGTCGTTCTGGTAGAGTTGGACGCCTTGGCCGATCTGCCGCAGGTTGGCTGCGCACTTGACGCGGTTGCCCCGCTCCTTGGCCGAGCCGAGCGCCGGCATCATCATGCCGGCCATCATGCCGTACTGCATGACCGACATGTTGGACTGCGTGGCGAAGATCTCGGCCATGGGGAACGGGGACAGGCTCTTCATGTAGAAGCCCTTGTCGTCCGACCAGGAGACGCTGCCCGACGGCGCGATGTGGGCCATCAGCTTGTCCAGCGGCGGCACTACTGGTTCGGGGGCCGGCACGCCGAACATGTCGGAAATCCCCAGCAGCAGGCGGAACATGAAGGTCACTTCGCCGTACGTGCTCGGCGTGGTCTTGGGCAGATCATAGAACTCGATGGAGGTGGGCTTGTCCACGCCCAGTCGTTTGGTCATCTGCACGAAGGCCGGGTTGTCGAGGATCGACGGGCCCTTGGCGCCGATGTGGGCGGCGGCCGACGACACGGTCTGCGGGTAGAGGCCGATGACCAGGAATCCATCCTTGATGGTCCAGGCCGGCGCCACCGCGGGGACGGCCAGGTAGTGGATCTCATCGCCGCCGATCTTCACCGTGCGCATGGCGATGGTGACTTCCTTGCCCACTTCCTTCTGCAGCAGCTTGTTGACCCAGGACTGGAGTTTCTCCAGGGACGATTTCACTTTGGCCGGGTCGCGGCACTTGTTGACGACGGTGAGTGCCATCATGCTCGGCCCGCCGGTGGCGTCGGAGCCGTAGACCACCCACTCGCTCCCCAGCGACTGGAGGAGGTCCTTGTCGATGTCCACGCCCGTGGTTTTGGTCGCCTCGGCCAGGAAGTTGTCGATTACCTGGGGGATGGAGGGTTCGATTTCGCCGCTGACGGTGCGGATGACTCCGACGAGCTTGGCGAGATCGAACTGCCCGGCGGCGGCCCAGCAGACCGACTTGGGTATGGTCTTGAGCGCGGCATCCGACAGCGGCCTGGCATCGAACATGCCCGCGAGCCCCTGACGCGGCGCGGGGGCTTCGACGTAGGCGTTGAGCGCCCAGTCGGCGCCGTCAAACCCGGCCGTGGCGGCGAATCGCTTGATGCCGTCAAGGGCGAGCGACTTGCGGATCTTCCGCCAGGTGTCCTTGAAAGGCTCCGGCGCTTCCTGGGCCATGCCCTGGTCGGCCATTTTCACCAGCAACTCGACGTTGCAGTAGACGGTGAGCATGCCGCCGGCGCGGGTCTTGCGGATGGACTCGGCGAAGTCAGCGTCCTTCGCCAGCGACGCTGCGCCGGCCGGGTCTTTGAGCAGTTTGGCCAGTTCCGCCGGAAGCGGCATTCCCATGCTCAGCACGACGAACCGGTCGGCCTGCAGCTCCGCTTTGAACGGCGCGTTGGCCTTTCCCAGCGCATCGTTGATCGCCTTGAGCACATCCTGCGGTTTGTTTCCGCCATCGCAGATGAAGGCGACGCGGGGGACGGGGTTGCCCTTGTTGGCGAAGTCGACGCCGCCGAAGTAGAAGGCGCACGGCCGGTGCCAGAGGGGATCGGCGACGGCGAGGATGGTGCCGAAGATTTCCCCGGCCTCGGCGTCTTCGCGGGCGATGCGTTTGGCGAGCGCCGGGAGGAGATCGGAGAAGACCTGGGGCATCGCGGAGTCGGCCATGAGGGCCGCCAGGTGCGATTTGGCGTAGGCGGGCCCCATTTCGTCGGCCCCGGCCCAGCCGACATAGACGACCGCGTCGGCCGGGACGCGATCCGCCAGCACTTGCCCGATTGCCGGCAGGGCGAGCACAATACCCAACGCCACCGAGATGATTCGACGAAGCATGATGTCTCCCTTGTGAGTCGACCTACGAGTAGTATGCGGTGGGTGGGGGAATGTCGCAACACGGCTGACACGGAGGAACGGTGATCTGTGATCGGTGGCTCAGGTGATGCTTCATTCTGCGGCCGCCACGCGGCACGGGTTGGCGGGTATATTCACTGTTGCAGCAAACCAAGGAGTCGTTCATGAATCGTCGTCAGTTTCTCAAGGTGTCCGCGGCTGCGGTGTGCGTGTCGGGGTTGCAGATCGTGCCGCGGCATGTGCTGGGGCAGGGGTTGGTGCCGCCGAGTGAGAAGCTGAATATCGCGGGGATCGGCATCGGCGGGCAGGGGGGCGGCGATCTGAAGGAGATGGAGGCCGAAAACATCGTGGCGCTGTGCGATGTGGATTGGAAGAAAGCGGCCGGGACGTTCGGGAGATATCCCAAGGCCGAGAGGTTCAAGGATTACCGGGTGATGTTCGACAAGATCGCAAAGACGTTCGATGCGGTGATGTGCGCCACGCCGGACCACATGCATGCGCCGATTTCGCTGGCGGCCTTGCGGGCGGGCAAGCATGTGTATGTCGAGAAGCCGATGGCCCACAGCATCGAAGAGGCGCGGGTGATGACCACGGTGGCCAGAGAGACGGGGCTGGTGACGCAGATGGGGAACAACGGGCACGCCGGCGAGGGGCTGCGGCAGACCAAGGAATGGCTGGATTCCGGGGCGATCGGGATCGTCAAGGAGATTCACTGCTGGAGCGACCGGCCGGGCACGTTCTGGAAGCAGGACATGGACCGGCCGGCCGAGGCGATGCCGGTGCCGGCGGATCTGGATTGGGATTTGTTCCTGGGGGCGGCGCCGGTGCGGCCGTATCACTCAGTGTATCACCCGCGGGCGTGGCGCGGGTGGTTTGATTTCGGGACGGGGGCGCTGGGCGACATGGCGATACACAACATGGATCCGGCGTTCTTCGCGCTGGATCTTGGTGCGCCGGTGGCGGCCGAGGCGCAGACGAGCCCGATCAGGAAGGAATCGTTCCCCGCGTGGCAGATCATCACCTATGAGTTCGCGGCCAAGGGCAACCGGCCGGCTGTCAAGATGATCTGGTACGACGGCGGGAAGATGCCGGCGACGCCGAAGGACGTTGAAGGAGCGTACAAGCTGGCGGACAACGGGATCATGTTCATCGGCGAAAAGGGGACGATGGTCTGCGGCGGGTGGGCCGGCCAGCCGGGGCTGTTCCCGGCGGCGCGGCGGAAGGAATTCCAATTGCCGCCCAAGACGCTGCCGCGGTCGATCGGGCACCGGCAGGAATGGATTGCGGCATGCAAGGAGCACAAGCCGGAGAAGTCGATGGCGGGCTTCGCCTATTCCGGGCCGTATACGGAGGCGATGCTGGTGGGCAACCTGGCGGTGCGGCTGCAGAAGCGGATCGAGTGGGACGCGGCCAACATGAAGGTGACGAATGCGCCGGAGGCGGAAGAACTGATTCGGAAGAAGTACCGGAAGGGATTTGAGCTCCGCTGAAGCGGAAACTTCGAAACTCGAAATTCGAATTACAAGCTGGATCGCGTATAGAACAACATGACTCACCGTCTGATCACCTTCGCAGTGTGTTGCTG
>JBIOJL010000093.1:0-15731 GCA_044450885.1 Tepidisphaerales bacterium | reverse complement strand
GCCCCATGCGGATGGCGTACTTGGTAAGTTCGGGCACCGTGTGCAGCCCCAGCTTGGCCATGATGCTCTGGCGATGCCAGACGATGGTCTTAGTAGTGACGAACAGGCATTTGGCCGCCTCTTTGGAACTCTTGCCTTCGGCCACCAGGCGAAGAACCTCGACCTCGCGCGCCGAGAGGGCGGCGGCCGCGGTCTCTCCCGGACGAAAAGACCGGCGGAGAAGTTCCGGCGGAATGGTATCGTTGATCTGCGCGGAGATGAATGTTTCCCCGTTCATCACGGTGCGAATTGCCACGACCAGGTCGTTCACGGAAGCGCCTTTGACGACATATCCGGAAGCGCCCGCGTGCAGCGCATCGGCGACGATCTGGGCGGCGGCATGCATGGACAACAAGATGACCTCGGTGTCCGGCGACCGTTTGCGGATTTCCCGAAGCGCCTCCACCCCGTTCATTTTCGGCATGGTCACATCCAGGACGGCCACATCGGGCTGGAGACGGGCGGCCAGTTCAACCGCTTCCAGGCCGTTGGTCGCAGCGCCGGCCAGTTCGATATCCGGCTCGTTTTTCAGCACGCTGCGAAGCCCGTCGAGCACCATTTGATGGTCGTCGGCCAGGATAACTCGAATACCCATATGCTTGGTTCCTTCTCACGCTTGCTCACGTTTGCCCAGCGGGACCAGCAGGGTGATGCGGCATCCCTGGCCGGGGCTGGAGACAATGTCGAGGCGGCCGCCCAGCGCCCGGAGTCGTTCGCGGATGTTGAACAGGCCGAATCCGCCCGGTGTTGCCGCGGCAGCGGAGGCGCTGGCGGGATCGAATCCCACGCCATCGTCCTGAACCGACAAGATCAGCAGGGCGCCATCGCTCACGCCATTCACCTGAACTGTTTGCGCCCGCGCGTGCTTGACGACGTTGGCCAGCAGTTCCCTGACGGCCTGGTAGAGCATGCCCCGCATGTCGGCATCCAGGGACGGCACGTCACCGTCCATGGTCAGATGGCATGCGATCTGGTTGCGCGCCTGAAATTGTTGTGCCAAACGCTCCAGCGCCGGCTTGAGGCCCAATTCGTAAAGGACCGGCGGGTACAGTTCGAAGGTCAACTCGCGGGTATCGCGGATGGCCTTGTCGAGCAAGGCCAGGGTCGGAGCCAATGCTTCCCGGCTGAGGTTGTCCGGAGCGCGGTCTTGCAATGAAACCAGGTTGGCGGCGGCGGAGAAAAGAATCTGGCCGATGCCATCGTGCAATGCCGTTGCCAGTTGCCGCCGCTGGCGGTCCTCGGCTCGCGCCAATTCCGAAGCCAGGGCCTGCAAGCGGCGTTGATATTCCATCGCCTCACGTTCCGCCAGGCGTTGTTGCTGGCGAACACGCCGTGCTTCCAGGGCGTGCCGCACGGCCGGCCCGAGCCGCGTCAGCCGGTCCTTGAGGAGATAGTCCGCCGCGCCCCGCTTCATGCACTCCACGGCGACCTCTTCGCTGATGCTGCCCGTGACCACGAGAAAAGGAATATCCAGATTCCGTTCCTGCAAGAGAGCCAGGGCCCGGGGAGCGTTGAATTGCGGCATCGAGTAGTCGGCCAGAATCACGTCCCAGTTCGATGCCAGCAGCAACAGGTATTCCGCCTCGTTGTCGACCCGCGCGAAATCGGGGGCGTAGTCCGCCTCGCGCAGGGCGCGCAGCACCAACTCGGAATCCGCCACCCGATCTTCCAACACCAGCACTCTTAATGGTATTGCCATGGGAGAATCCAATGTCAGTCACTTCCGGCGGCAGTTACGGCTGCGCGGGGGCGTCGAGCACCTCCGCGATTCGCCGGACCAGATCCTGGTTCCTGAACGGCTTCTGCAGAAAACACCGCGACGAAATCGCGTTGCCATCGTCGCCCGCCTCCTCGCTGGTGTAGCCCGACACTTTCAACGGCACTGCCATGTTCACTCCATCACACCGGGCTCACGCAGGCGTCTTGTTCAACAGCAACCAGTACAACCCGATCTCACTGACCGACTCGGAGAACTGCTCGAAATCCACCGGTTTGACGATGTAACTGTTGACGCCCAGCCGGTAGGTCGCAACCAGATCCCGCTCCTCGCTCGAGGAAGTCAGCACCACGACCGGGATCGTCTGCGTGGCCGGGTTGGCCTTGATCTGCCGCAAGACTTCCAGCCCATCCACTTTGGGCAGTTTCAGGTCGAGGAGCACGACTTTCGGCCCGTTGTTGAGGTTGCGATTCGCATAGGCTCCCGTGCCAAAAAGAAAGTCCAGGGCCTCGGCGCCGTCCCAGACCAGATGCACGGAGTTGGCCAGATGGTGTTTCCGCAACGTCCTTAAGCACAGTTCGGCATCGGCCAGGTTGTCCTCGACCAAGAGGACTTCGACGATTTGGCTGTCACGGAGCGTCATGTCCGCCTTCTTCCAGCGTGAAATAGAACGTGGCTCCGCGATCGACTTCCGCTTCGGCCCAGATGTGTCCGCCGTGGCGGTTGACGATCCGCTGCACGATGGCCAGGCCCACGCCGGTGCCCTCATACTCGTCGTCCCGGTGGAGTCGCTGAAACACACCGAAAAGTTTACCCACGTAACGCATGTCGAATCCAGCGCCGTTGTCTTTCACAAAGTAAACACAACCTGCCGCATTGTCGCCCGTGGGGCATCCAATCTCCACTATAGCAGGATCGCGTCCGCGCGAATACTTGAGTGCGTTCGAGATGAGATTCACGAACACATGGCGGAGCAACGCCGGATCGGCCCGGCATTCAGGAAGATCTCCGACGATGACATGCACATGACGATCCGGCGGTTCGCCGGCTCGAATCTGGGCCACCACCTCCTCGACCAGCCCCTTGGGCGAGAAGCGCCGTTTGGATACCGCCTGCCGGCCAAGCCGGGAGAATGCCAGCAGGTCATCGATCAGCCGTCCCATCTGCTTGGTGTTGGCTTCGATGATCTGCAACAGCCGGCCGGCCTCGGCCGGAAGCTGCGCCAGGTGGTCTTCCATGAGGATGCGGGAGAAGCCCACGATGGCCCGCAACGGAGCCCGCAGGTCATGGGATACGGAGTACGAGAACGCCTCCAGCTCCTTGTTGGCGGCCGCCAGTTCAGCCGTACGTTCGAGTACACGCTGCTCCAGTTCGGCGTTGAGCTTGCGGATCTCCGCCTCGGCCCTCACGCGTTCGGTGATGTCGATGCCGATACCAACAGCGTAGAATGTTCCGTTGGTCTCCATGCGGACAGCGCTGACGTAGTAGGGGATTTCCCGGCCGTCCTTGTTCAGCGCGGTTGCCTCCACTTCGCCCTGGCCCTTCAGGAAGACATCCTGAAGGGTCTGCGCAACCCGTTCGCGATCCTTGGGAATGACGGTGCCGAGGGTGACCATATTACGCATGTCGTCGTCGGACCAGCCCCTCTTCTTCCGGTAGTTGTCGTTCCAGCGAACAAACCGCCCGTTCTGGTCCATCACGAAGGCGGTGCCGGGAAGACAGGCGAAGAGGGCTTCGGCGAATTTCTTTTCGCCGGCCAAGGCTTCCTCCGACCGTTTGCGTTCGGTAATGTCGCGGATGCTCGCAACCGTATGGATTTGGCCATGCAGCTCATAAGTTGACACGCTGATCTCCATGTCGAACTCGGTGCCATCCGCCTTCATGCCCCGTGTCTCATAGAAGACCGGCACATCTTCTCCAATGGTCCTGCGTGCCCTGTTTTCCATCATCTGTTGACGATGGCTCGGGGCGATGTGGTTGAGCATTGAAGTGCCGGCGATGGTTTCATTATTCTCGTAACCAAACAGTTTGAGGTAGGCGGGATTGGCGAAAACGTGCTCATCCTTTCTGGCGATGCCTATGGCATCCATGGAACACTCGAATATCGCCCGCAGTTTCGACTCGCTCTCGTGCAGCGACTCCTCCGCCCGCTTGCGCTCGGTGATGTCGCGCACGATGGCTTGCAACAGCACCCGCGCACCGAGGTCCATGCGGTTAAGGCCGACCTCGGCGGTGAAGAACGCGCCGTCGAGTTTCATGTGCATCCACTCGAAACACTGGGGCTCGCCGGCGAGGGCGGCGGCGATCTTCTCGGATTCAACATCGCGCGAGTCTCGCCCGCCGGGCTGCCGTGGCGGAGAGAGCTCGGAGGGTGAATGCCCCACAATTTGCTCCGGCGTCCGGGCGCCGAACATCCGGATCGCGCGAAGGTTGCAGTCGATGAAACGGCCCTCCTCCATCAGCAGGATGGCGTCGCCAGCGGTCTCGAAGAGAGTCCGGTACTTCCTTTCGCTCGCCTCCAACTCCCGCCCGGCCCGGTGCTTGAAGACCGCCATCTCAATGGTCGTCTTCAGATCGCGGTCATCGAAGGGCTCGTGGATGTAGCCGAGCGGTTCGGCCAGCTTGGCCCGCTCCAGCATGGCGTCCTCTGAATGCGCCGTCAGGAACACTACCGCCAGGCGCCACCGGCGGCGGATTTCCATCGCGGCTTCGATCCCGTCCATGGCCCCCGTGAGCCGGAGGTCCATCAGCACCAGATCGGGCTGTAGTTGTTCGGCCAGCACCAAAGCCTCATTGCCAGTGGCCGCGCCGCCGACGACCCGGTAGCCCAGCAGCCCCAGGCGCATCATCAGTTCGTCGGCCACGATGGGCTCGTCTTCCACGACCAGAATACGAGTTGGATCACTCATAAGCACTTGCCCACGCAGACCTGATTCTCTTCGCTCCACCGGACCCACTTGTGGTACTGAACGGCCGCTTTCATTGTCGCACCTGTCGCACCTCATCAATGGCATTCTATCCCCGTCGCGCGCGAGGCAACACCTCATCCAGCCCGTCGACGGCCGCCAGCAGGTGGCGGCGGCGGGCGCTGGTGAGCGTGACGGCGCCGAAGCGAATCCGGTACAGCATTTCGGTCAGCCGGCGGACCGCGGCGTAGGCGGCGGCGGGGAGATAGACCAGCGAATCGGCGTACTCCCGCGGCGTCAGCGTGGCCGGACGCCGCAGGCCGCGGTGCTCCAGCAGGTTGAGGAGCCGGTCGTAGAACTCGAGCTGCCGGGCCAGGCTGACCTGCCGCCCGGGCGGCAGGCCCTCGAGCCCGATGCGGACCGCGCGGCGGCGGAGCTGGCGCCGGCGGTAGAGCAGGTAGAACGCCAGCCCGAGCAGCGACATCGCCCCGAAGCTCGTCAGGAAGAGCATGGCCCGGAAGAGGAGCATCTCGAAGACGGGGTTCTTCAGGAAGGTGAGATCGCGGATGTCCCGCAGGTACTTCACCCAGCCGGTGCAGCGGTAGACCTGGCTCATCAGCCTGCCGTCCAGCTCGCCGAGCCACTGCAGGATCTTGTCGCGCTCCTTGTTGTCGTAGGTCACCACATGTGCGGCCCACTGGTACTCGATGTAGTCGACGACGTCGCGCAGCGCCTGCCACAGCGACGCCCGCGCGGAGGGCGCGGCCTCGCGCCCGGAGGTCGGGTCGAACGTCACCCATCCCCGCGGCGTCAGCACCTCGACCCACGCATGGGCCTGCGATTCCTTCACCAGGTAATAGCCGCCGATGGGGTTGTAGGCGTCGCCATCCACCCGGAAACCGGCCACGTACCGGGCGGGGATGCCCGCGCTCTGGCAGATCAGGGTCATCGCCGACGCGAAATATTCGCAGTGGCCCTTTTTCACGCGGGTGAGGAACGCCACCACCGGATCGATGTCGGCGAACTGGGCGCGCGAGTCGCGCAGGTCGAGCGTGTAGCGGAACTGCGTCCGCAGGTGATGCTCCACGCGCCGGGCGACGGCCTCGAACTCCTCGGGCGGAATCGCCTCCTGGCCGGGCACGGTCACGTCGGGAATCAGCCCTTTATCGACGGCGTACTGGCGCACCTGGCCCAGCACGTTCCGGTTCGAGACTGAAGGACGCGAGCCGTTCTGCTGGAAGTCCTCGGCCTGCGGGCCGTTCGTGCTGAGGACGTCGTACTCGAGTTGTTGCGCCAGGGGGTCCGTCAACGACATCGTGTCGTCCAGAAGCTGATAGTGCATGGAGACCTTCCGCGACGGCCTGACGGCGATGGTCCGTGTCTGCTCCTGCGCGTAGTACATCAGGCCCGGCAACGCGAAGAGATACCGCGAGCCGCTCGGCTCCATCATCACCTGCTGCTCCCACTGCTCGGCGCCGGCCGGCTGCAGAACCCCGTGCGGCACCAGATCCTCGTAGAGGTCGTAGGACTCTTCCCGCAGTTTCGAGCGGCTCCACTGCGGCCGGGGCACGGCGCGAACCGGATCGAGGCCGTAGGTGTCGAGGGTGACGCCGCGGAAGTAAAGCGCCGTGGTGCCCTGGACCAACCTGCCGTTGCGCCAGACCTTGACGTGGGCCACGGTGTCCTCGCTCTGCTGGATCCGCCGGATCTGGTCGAAGGAAACCCGGTCCGAGAACCCGACCATCGCCGTGTCGGCCTTGAGCTGGAGCTGCGACAGCATTCCTCCGCCCGGCCCGCGGGGAAAAAGGACAAACACCGCAGCCCCGGCGGCGCCGGCGAACACTGCGACCAGTCCGGTGACCCGGCGCATCGACCGCAGCAGAAATCGCTGATCCTGCTTGAGCGTCAGCGGCGAGAGCTTGTTCTCGGGGATGGCCAGCGACTCGCGCGCGCGGTCGGTCTCGACCTTCAGATGGAACAGCAGGCAGCAATAGAAGGTGATGACCAGGTATATGACAAACAGCAGGCCGAAGAGAAAACTGGCCGTCATCACCGACGCCGCCACCATCAGCAGCACCGATACCACGACAAGCTGGGCGTAGTCGCGGTTGGCGCGCATCTCGTAGAGCTTGATGAGCTCGATCAGGACCAGGAACTCACCGATGTGTACCAGGATGGTCCGCGGCTGGCCCAAGTCGCCCAGAGCCAGCACAGCCACGCCGACCATGGCGACCACGGACACGATGCTGGAAAGCCAACGTGGCAGCGGCTTGAATCGCCCGGTGAACACCAGCCAGGCATTGAGCAGGGCCGCCGTAATGGAGAACAGCCAGAGACCCGGGGCGTCGGCCCCGAGCGCGAAGCCCGACAGGCCCAGGAGGAGCACCAGGTACAGCGACGGCTTGAAGTGGCGGGAATCGTACATGATTGCCTCAGCTTGCCTGCTCCAGGCCGGCCAGTTGGTCGAGCGGAATGGCCGCCTCGAAATCCGTCTCGGGTGAGAACGTGAACCACCGCCGTCCCTGCGGCGAATCGGCGGAAATGACCACCCAGGTGGTGCGCGAGGGCACGCCGGCCGGCCCGGCATCCGACGAGGGCGTAATCAGCACCCCGGTCACATCCCTCCGCAGCAGATGCGAGGCCGAGCCGACCAGTTGCCCGGCATCGAATGCCGTGTTCACGGGCAACTTGGCCAGTGCCGCCAGCAGGTCGCGGGCGTGCCGCTTGCCGCGGCTGGGCTGTACCGTCAGCGGCTCGGCCGCCCAGGCATGCAGTCCCACGGCCAGCCCCTCGTCGATGGTGCAGGCGATCAGCGATGCCGCCATGGCAATGGCCCGCTCGACCGCGGCATGCGCGGCCAGCGTTCGCTTTCCGGCCGGCAGGCGGGTATCGAGAAATATCTGCAGCCGCGGCGGCGCGACGTGAGTCATTTCCCGGGTCACCAGCGTGCCGGTGCGGGCCGAACGCTTCCAGTAGATGAACCGCGGATTCTCGCCCTTGCGGAATTCCTTGACGCCATAGAACTCATCGGTGCCGCCGCGCCGCGGTTTCATGCGCGACCCGCTGGACTCGGCCGAGACGCACATGGAAAGCAGCTTGCGATCCACCGTGCCCATCACCGGAAGCACGAGGAGTCCGTCGGACAGCCGCCGGTCGGACGCGCGCTTGATGAAACCGAAGGGAAAGCTGGTGGCCACCTGGAACCGGTCCAGGCGATAGAGACCCCGATGGGCCGGGATCACCTGCGCGGACACCATCGCCCGCTGGCCGGCCGCGACATGCAGCAGATATGCCAGAGGCTGGCGCGTGAACGCCTCGGCCGAGGAGATTTCGGACAGCGTGACGGAGAAACTCGGCCAGAATCGCTTGCGATTGTCGAATTCGTACTGGACCGTGCTCTGCTGGCCGACCGTGCAGGTTTCCGGCAGAACCCGGCGGATCTCCAGCTTCCGGAGCACGATCCGCGATACCAGACCGGAAACCACGAGCACGCCGATCATGATGCCGAATACCGCGAAGAGCAGATTCGCCTGCGAATGGATGGCGGCCAGGCCCATGAACAGCATGAGGCAGGTGTAGACGACGCCGACGAAAGAGAAGTCCAGCGTGGGCTTCTTGCGGACCGGCCTGGCCTTGCGGATGAGATTGGAACTTCGGTCGGACATGCGCTCACATATCTGTCGCCGCATTGGGGACCCGGACTCGGCGGCGGGGGCCAGCGGGACCTCGTTGCGTCTGCCCCTAGCGTAACCAGCAAGAGGCCACCGGGCCAGCACTACCGCGCAGAAATCGCCGATGGCGTGTGCCCGTCGTCTTTGGCAAATGCTGCGAAATCGGCGACGGTAGGGACGGCTCGCCGAGCCGTCCGTGTGCGCCCCACAGCAGCGGTTTCGGCGAAACCGCCCTACCGTTACCGACGCGGCTCTGCCTGTCTAAACATTCCGATGGCTTCAGCGTCTAATTCATTGAGTGACGACCTGAACTGACGAGCGTGAAGGAGCAGCCCATGAACCTTGCGGTGTTGACGACACTCCGGCTACCGGCCCTTATGGCGCGTGAGCGGGCCACCCCCGATCGCTGCCCCGAATGCGGGACATCGCGTAACGCAAGTGCCGTCGCATCGGCGGTGCTTGCCTGCCTGCTCGCGGTGTCGGGGTTGCGGGTGGCCGACGCGGCCGAACCCGTCCTCTGCTTCTCCGACCTCGCCAGCGGCCCCCGTACCACCAACTCGGATACGTCGCTGGGACAGACAGCCGGTGACGATGGGGTCATCGTCACCGTCTGGGGAAACAACCTGGGCAGGGCGCAGGCCGAATCCAAGGTCTTTGCCAACGGCACACCAGGCCGCGTCTACTTCTGGGGCAATGCCACCGCTCCCGCCGATTTGTATGTCCGCCATCAAATGCAGATGGTCAGTTTCCAGATCAATCACGCGGCGAAAGATGGACCGGGGGAAATCTACGTCACCGTTGACGGAAAGAAATCCAACCCCCTGCCGTTCACGGTGCGAGCCGGCCGGATCTACTTCGTGAAGACCACGGGCGACGATGCTGCGAGTGGCGACTGGAGCACGCCCTGGAAGACCATCCCGCACGCGGTCCAGAAGATGGCGCCCGGCGACATCGTGTATGTGTGCGACGGCGTGAGTCAGACTGTTGCCACTGACTACAGCGCTGCGGTGAACCTGGGCTCGGATGGCGAGTCAGGCCGGCCCAAGGCCCTGGTGGCATACCCTGGGGCAAAATGCCTGGTTGGTTCCGACACGATCGAGCGGGGTTTCGGGCATTGGGTGTCGGGAAAGGGACATACTGCGGACCATTGGACACTGGCGAAGTTAACGGTGACGGCCAAGACCAGTGCGATACTGACGGGTTCCGGCTACCGTGTCGTCGGCAACTACGTGACCGCCCCCACCGGCAGTGCTCCCGAGGGGGCCATCGAGGGCAGCGGCAACGATCTGGTCCTGCTGGGCAATGAGGTCACCAAGGTCGGCAGGCCCGGTTGCAGCAAGCTCTATCATCCGATCTACATCTCCAGCGCCCGGACGTCGGCCGGCCCCCGGCGGCCGCTGGAATCCAACCGCGAGATCGCCTGGAACTACATCCACGACAACAACGCCATCCGGGGGATCAACATCTACAGCGAGCAGTCGTCGACGGCGTACATGACCGGCCACCGGGTACACAACAACTTCATCGTCAACCAGGTGGGGGATGGCATGCTCATCGGCCAGTATGTCACGGGCGAGAACTGGGTCTACAACAACGTCATCGCCCACGCCGGCCTGGGACCGGAGCCCGACCCGCGTGAAAGCGGCCCGATCAGCCATTTCGGCGTGAGCATCGACGCGGGGCATGAGACGGTCCAGAACACCGTCATCCATTTCCACCACAACACCATCTATGACTGTGGCTGGGCCGGGGCGGCGGCCAGGGGATCGAGCGGGAATGTACACCTGGTCCATCTCAATCGCTACGCCCTTCGATTCAGCAACAACATCATCTGCTCCACCGGCGAGCCCTATGTCTCCGGCTGGTCCGATCAGAAGATCGAACGAGGACAGGGCCACAACCTCTGGTTCGGCATGGGCGAGCCGCCCGCATGGGATCCCGCGGCCATCACCAGAGACCCCCTGTTCCGCGATGCGGCCAAGTTCGACTTCCGCCTGCGGACCGGCAGCCCGGCCATCGATGCGGGTTCGGACCTGGGCATCAGCGTGGATTTCAACGGCGTGCGACGTCCGCAGGGAGGCGGCTACGACCTGGGAGCCTACGAGTCGGTGAAGCCGTAGTGGATACCGCGGTACCAGAAGGGCGAGTGGGGGCGCGACCATCGTTCCGGGAGGGCCGCAGTCCTCTGCGGCCGTCTGTAGCCGCGATCGCCGATCGCGGCTCCGGCCGTGCAGAAGCACGGCCCTCCCGGATTTGTGGTCACGCTCGCGAGTGGTGAAGGTGAATCCATGAGTATCTGGCTCCACTGGGCGATGCTTTTCGGTCAGCCCAAGACGATCACGCCGAAATGCACCGAGTTCTGCCGAGGTTGAAAGGTGAAGAAATGGCTGGTCAACTTCCTCTGCGGCGTGTCGCTCCTGCTGTGCGTGGCGACGGCAGTGTTGTGGATTGATTGCAGGTCGAAGTGGATCAGCTTGTGGTATGGCACTGATGAGAAGACACAGTTCTCGATTGAAGCGGATCAGAGGAATGTCGTCATCAGCAATCTCACAACTGCACGGACCGAACTCAATGCGGCCGCGTGTCATTTCGAGCGCGGCGAGCCTTCGTACATACCCGTCAGGGATTGCGTTCCCCAGTCGCCATCGATATTGGGCTTTCACGTTCCGGCACGGCGGCTCGGTGACAGAACGGGAATTGTGATGCCGTACTCGTTTGTGCTGTTGATTCCGGCCGTATTGCCCGCCATTTGGTCGCTGCGATTCTATACGCACACCGTCAGCCGCCGCCACCGCGTGCGCAATGGCCTTTGTCTCAAGTGTGGCTACGACCTTCGTGCCACGCCTGACCGCTGCCCGGAATGCGGCACGCCGATTGCAGCAAAGACCCCATGAAAGTGCTCGCCACCATCCTCCTCTGCATCCTCGCTGCCGTGTGCTATGGCATCGTTCACGACCAGGTCACGGCTCGGATTTGCGTCGAGTATTTCACCATCGGCCATCCGCCAGTGTTTCTCACCGATTGCCAGCGCCTGGCGAAGCCGGAAGCGGGATCCATGACCAAGCCCGGTTTGCTGGACGACTCCGTTCCTTCTCGCCCCGCGGTCGGGCAGATGATGGGCTGAAGACATCGGGAACATTGTCGCCGCCGCTGCATCAAAGGAAGGTGGGCGGTTGTGCAGAGTCGTTCCGTCCTGCCCAGGTTGACCTGCTCCGAAGGAGTGCCCGCGTGCTTGAAGTTCATCGAATGTCGAAGCTGCGTCAGCTTCTCGCTCTTCTGGCGATCATCCTGGGCAGCACCCTTACCTCGCTCGCCGGCAATGTGGATCTGTCCACGGTCCCGAAGCGGAACACGGTCCAGCTCACCATCTACAACAGCGAAGACCTCACCTTTGTCCGCGAGACCCGGACGGTCACTTTCAAGAAAGGCATCAACCCGCTGCAGTTCTCGTGGGCCAACACCCTCATTGACCCGACATCAGTGGAACTGAAATTCCTCACCTCCCCCGACAAGCTGGATGTTCTGGACACGACGTTCCCGCATGACAAGCCGGAGATGCTCTACTGGAACGTGCAGAGCGAGCTTGACGGCGAGGCGACGATCGAGATCACCTACTTCACGAGCGGCATCACATGGTCGGCGGATTACCTGTGCATCGCCGACAAAGACGAGAAGCAGTTGAGCATGGAGGGATTCGTTCGCGTGTTCAACAACTCGGGCGAAGAGTACGAGGACGCCCAGGTGCGGCTGGTGGTGGGAACGATCAACCTCGTCGAGAAGATTGCCGAGTTGGCACAGACCGAGCAGGCTTACGTGAGCGACCTCGAAGCCGTTAAACCCCGCTACCGCAATGATGCGGCCAGACACGCCATTGAACTTTGGGCTGACAACGGGAGGGCTCCAACTACCCAGCCGGCCGGACCCAAGGAGATCATCAAGGAAGGCCTGAGCGAGTACTTCATCTACACCATCGAAGGCACCGAGACCATCAACAACGGCTGGTCGAAGCGGATGCGGTCGTTCGAAGGCAAGGACGCGGCGTTCAAGATCCAGTACCGCTACCGGCCGCAGGAATACGGCGACCAACTGGCCCGCATGTACCTGCTGACCAACGACAAGGAGTCGAAGTTGGGCACGACGCCGCTCCCCAACGGCGTGATCCGGGTCTTCCGGGACAATGGGCGGGACGGGCTGTCGTTCCTTGCCGAGCAAACCGTGAAGTACATTCCGATCGGCGACAAGATCGAGCTGAACCTCGGCCCGGATCCGAACGTGATCTTTGAGTTGGTGAAACTCCGGGCATCCCGCGACGAGATCTGGATGCAGGTGAACGGCACGGACCTCTTCCGCCGGGTGGGCGACGGGTTTCTGCTCGAAGTGAATTCGTCGGTCGCCGGCTGGGATGACCACGAGGTCTACACCCAGCGAATCCGCAACTACACCGCCAAGGCGATCGAGGTGGAAGTCCGCCGGACGTTTCCCGGCCACATCGTCTTCCGCAGCCAGTTGAAACCGACGTTGCACGACTTCCAGACGGTGCAGTTCACGGCGGCGGTTGAGCCGGCCAAGAAGGCCGACCTTTTCTTTGAGATCGTCCGCAAGCAGGGTCGGAACAGCAAGCAGAGCAACGTGACACTGGAACAGGGCGAGATCAAGCCGTGACCCGGCGTTCCCAGGCGGAGGCGAGTCAAAGCCGGTGCAGTCCCGTGGTCGGCCGGCCGATCAGGTTCATGATCCGCTTCTCGGTGGGCGGATGGGTCATGAAGAGTTGCGCCGCAGATGCCATTGGGTTGAAAGGCTCGATGATGAACATCGAGTTGAACGCGGGATTGGTTTCCAGCGGGATGCCCCTGGCGTACATCTCCAGCTTCTCGAGCGCGCTGGCGAGGTACATCGGATCGCCGCACAATTCCGCCGCGCCGGTGTCGGCGGCGTATTCGCGCTGGCGGCTGATGGCCATCTGGATCAGGCCGGCGGCGATGGGGCCGAGGATGAGGAACAGCAGGCCGGCGAAGGGGTTGCCACCGCCCTCGCGGTCGCTCGATCGCCCGCCGCCGAACATGAACATGTAGCCCAGAAAGCTGATGGCCCCGGCAACGGTGGCGGCGATGGTCTGGATGAGAATATCGCGATGGCGGACGTGACTCAGTTCATGCCCCATCACGCCGGAGATTTCGTTTGCGTCGAGCAGACGGAGCAGGCCCTCGGTGGCGCACACGGCCGCATTGCGCGGATTCCGGCCGGTGGCGAAGGCATTGGGCGCGTCGTGCGGCGAAATGTAGACCCGCGGCATGGGCAGATTCGCCCGCTGGGCCAGCTTGCCGACGATGGCGTAAAGCGGGTGCTCCGGGCCGACTTCCTGGGCGCCCATGGTCATCAGGGCGATCTGGGCGCTGAAGAAATAGCCGACGAAGTTCATCACGCCGGCCATGACCAGGGCGAACACCAGCCCGCGCTCGCCGCCAATGGCATAGCCGCCGGCCAGCACCAATGCGGTGAGGACAAAGAAGAGAAATCCGGTCTTGAGCGTGTTGATGAACATGACATTACTCCTGGAGTCTTGCTCCTTTCGTCTGCTGAATCATAGGGCCGGGACCGTGGCCCGCTGATTAGAAAACGCCGGCAAGATTAGACCTCGCGCTGTTCGGAGTTCACGCTTCAGCGTGTCCGTCCGCGATTTCAATGAACGAACAAGCTGAAGCTTGAACTCCGAACGTAGCCTCACGGCTTCTTGCCGAGCAACTCCAGCGCCTTGTCGAGCACGGCCTCGGCCTCGGTAAATTTCTCCTCTTCCATCAGGGGCTGGAACTCCTGCATGAGCTTGCCGACGGGCGAGAGGTCCTGGCCTTGCTGTTGCCACTCGCGCACCGTCTCCTGAAACGTGGCCATCTTCGCCTGCAGGCTCTGCGGCGGCGGTTTGGCGTGGGCCATTTTCTCGAGCCATTTGGCCTTGATTTCCTTCGCTTTGGCCAGTTGCTCGGCCGTGAGTTTGCTCCTGATGGAGAGGCTCAGGGTCATTTGCGTGCGGCGGACCTGCCGCTCGACGTCCAGGAGCTTGTCCAACTGATCGAGCACCTTCTGCTCGTCCGCGGGATCCGCTTTGAGCAGGGCGGCCAGCGCCTCGGTTTCCTTCTTCATTTGGGGCTGGAGTTCCTGCAAGGTGGCCTGCGCCTGTTGCACCTGCTCGACCATGAACTGCTTCTGTTCCGCGGTCAGGCCCAACTCCTCCTGGTGTTTCATGAGCAGTTCCGGCGGGATCAGGTTGTCGCCGATCGGATCGGCCGGGCGGGGCTGCGCCAGCGGCGACTGGGCGATGACGAGGAGCACACCACACAGCAGTTGAGCGTACAGCTTCATCGTAACCTCCGGTTGGGTGAGGACACGACGGGCAGTATACGGTTTGGACGCGGGTGATGCACGGACTATTCGGTCCTGCTGCGGGGTGATCGCTTGCCTGTAGTATCATCATGGGATACTATTCCACGAGTGAGCAAGCACCAACGTACGCTGAAGGCCGTGTTCACCGACCCGGTCCGGGCCAACATCAACTGGTCGGACATCGAAGCGCTGCTGAGACATTTCGGCGCCGAACTCAGCGAGGGCGCGGGCTCGCGGGTGCGAATTGCCTTGAACGGCGTGCGTGCCGTGTTTCATCGTCCACATCCGCAGAAGGAGACGGACAAAGGCGCGGTGAAGTCCATGAGGCGGTTTCTCGCAGAAGCAGGAGTCAAACCATGATCCAGTACAAAGGCTATATCGGAAAAGTGGAATACGACGCGGAGGCCGCGATCCTTCATGGCGAGGTCATTGGCATCCGCGATGTCGTTACCTTCCAGGGCCGCTCGGTCGATGAGGTACACCAGGCCTTCCGCGAGTCCGTGGATGACTACCTCGACTTCTGCAAGGAACGAGGCGAGCAACCCGATCGCCCGTTCTCAGGCCAGTTCGTGCTGCGGATCGGTGCGGACTTGCACCGCTCCCTGAGCATGCTGGCCCAGGCGGCCGGCAAGAGTCTCAATGCATTCGTGGCCGAATGCCTCGGTGAAACGGCAAGACACGCCTGGCCGCCAGAAGCCAAAGCGAGGCCAGTGCGTCCGCCAGTTTCGGCGACAGCGCCGACCCACCGGAAGCAGATGGCTCGCCACGAGCACGCCCCACGGGGACCGCGGAAAGCCACCGCCGCGTAGGCGGCATGCGCCACGTCCCCCGATCTCGACAATCAAGAAGGCGACGAGGCCAGACCGCCCCAGGATTCGAGCAAGAACAACTGCCGCGATTCGGCGGGGGCCCCGGCTTTGCTAATGGAAGCCCATCGTAGGTGTCAACGAATAACCGCGTGGAGTATAAAACCCGTGGCTCCCCGGGCGAAAACAGCCAAAGGTTTTTGCACGCAGGGTG
>JBIOJL010000092.1:0-15751 GCA_044450885.1 Tepidisphaerales bacterium | reverse complement strand
GACTTGGACGACAGGCCGGCATAACCATTGGCCGGAACATCCGAGCCGGCCGCCGGACCGAAAGTATTGTTGCTGCCCACCGGAAGGCTGGTGGGAACGCTGACATCGAAGAAGACGTCGAAGAAGGAGGTGGCCGTGCCGGTGTTCTGGGCACTGCCCAAGCCGGGGCCCGCGCTGTCGGCCGCGGCGTTCTGCAAACTCAGGCCGCTATGCATGACCGTGCCGGGGGCGGGAGCAGTGATCGTGAACGGAATGGTTACGACGTTGCCGCCAGCGGGAACAGTGACGGCACTACCGCCGACCGCTACCGCACCCGAGGCATTGACGCCCTTGACCAGACCATCATAAGTGGCAGTCGAGTTGGTCACCGCAATGCTGCCGTTGGCGAGGGTGCCGCCTTGGAGCATCATAACGCCAGTGGCGACCGTGCCGCCGAACGGGAGCGTCACAGCGCCCGGAACCAAGCTGGCCGCACCCGCGCGGGAAACCACGTTACCCGTCAGAGTGACGGTGTCGTCGCCTTCCGGGGCCGAAGTGGTGGTGCCATTATGGACCGTGAGCGTGAAGCCGTTGAGGGCTCCCGGGGTCGTCGGCACCAAGGTGATGGTCTCAGTCTGATTGGTGCCGTTAAGGAGGGCCGGAACGGTATTCGGGAGAACGCTCAATCCGGTCGCGGCCGGATTCGCGGTTACGGTCACCGCAGCCGGCGACGTGGCGTTGCCGTTGTTCTGGATGGCGAAAGTCGGCTGGTGGGTGTCACCCACGATGATCGTGCCCAGAGCGATGGTCTTGGTGGTAGTGCCGGTTCCAGCACCGGTGGTGGGCGCAACGATTTCAACCTGGCTGTTGTTGCTGGCAACGGTACCCTGAAGAGTAAGGTTGTTCCACACGAAGACAGGATCAGCCGCTCCGTTATTGTCCAGAACACTGCCGGGCTGGGTCGGAAGGGTCTTGGTTACCAATGTGCCATCTGAAGTTATATACTGAATGCCGCTCTGGGTCGCCGCAGTCGACAAGACGCCCTGCACCGATCCCGTGCCGCTGGTGCCTTGGACAAGGAAACTTCCCGTCAGTACCAGAACGTCATGACCCACGTTCGGGGTTGTCCCTGACACACCGGCAAAGTAGCCGGCCGGCAATACGGCGCGAATGCCCGTCATATTGAAATAGGGCGTTGCGCCGTTCTGGGTGGGGGTGCCCGTACTTTGTCCCGTTCCACCAGTCCAACCCGTGCCCACGGCCTTGCCCTTGCTGCCATTGTCTAACCCGGGAATCGTAGCGAAGGTCGGCGCGATGGGAGCACCGTGGTTGTTGTAAAGAGCGGTTCCGACGTTCAGGGTCGTATCCCCAAAAGCGAAGTCGGCAGGGATCGTGCCTCCACCATCCAGCAAGCTGAATGACAAAGCGTTGACGCCATACTGTACGGGCTTGCCGTTATCGACCACGGTACCGGGGCCGGTAGGGGACGAAGTCCAAGTGTATTGCCCTTGAGGAACGGGCAAACTGCCCAGATTGGCAGACGGACCCAAATTCGCCCCGACCTGTGTCGAGTTGAAATAGCTACCAGTCGGGTCTGCATTGGCCATTCTCACGAACAGCTCGAAGTAGACCTGACTGCCAGCGGTCAGGCCGGAGACATCGACGGTATGGCTGAAGGTCGCTTGATTTGCAGCAGTTGGCGGCCCGTCTGTGGAACCCAGCAGATCGAGATAAACGTACGGACTTGCCATGGCAAGCCCAGCCGAGCCAAACAACGTCGCCGCAGCCGCCATACCCAAAAACTTCTTGGCCCTCGTAGTCATTTTAGTCTCCTTAACGCATGCCCATTAGACTTGAACCTGAACCTAGTATATCCCACGAATGAGTCAAAGCAACATAATCTTAGTTTTTTTTGGGCACTCTGTCATGATAACGACCTGATTACCCGCCAGTTACCGGATATCCATGGAGGACAGGCCACCGGAAAGGCCCATAAGTTCGCGCTACGTTCGGATAAAAGCCGCGATTTCATGGCTGCAATCGCTGATTCAGCAAGCACGCCCGGGCACGAAATACGCTCCCGATTCCGGGGTCGTTCGACGGTACACCGGACAGGGCGCCGGGGGCTGCGAGGACGGATCGACCGCCCCGGCCAGACCTCCGCCCTGGCGCCGGCTGCAGATTCCTCAGCGGTGCGCGGCCGCGGGATTATGCGGTAGCCATCCGGGTGTAACACGGGCGTCATTCCATTGGTATGTTGGTAATCTGGGGCTTACGGTTACCGGACTTGATGGCGGCCCGGTTGACGATGAAGCACAACCGCCGCTCGGCCACCAACTCCGGGTTCTGGGTGCCGACGTTGCGCCAGCCCTGGACCAGGACATAGACGGTGAACGAGTCCGAACGGGTGGTGACGATGTTGCTGATGCGGTTGAGCAGGAGGTAGCGCTCGTTGAAATCGGTGCGGATCCCGTAGGCCGCGGCCGTGGACGGCGCCGGGATGAGCATGCCGTCATTGGCACGGGGTGGGGCCCCGTTGAGGAAGATGTTGTTATATTCCCACTTGCGGACGTCGTCGACCAGGTAGAGCTCAAAGATGTTGCGGAACGGCCCATGCGGCTTTCCGCTGCCGTCATCCACATCGCGGAACTTGGCGATGGCCCGGGCAATGACCAGGTTCTGGTCGCGCCGGATGCTGAACGGAATCGCCGCCAGGACCGGGATCGGGGCGGTGTTGATGTTGATGAGGCCCTCGAGGCCGACGCCGTTCTCGCCGGAGGTGTTGGCGACGATGCTGGTGCTGAGATTCTGGACCGGCGTCCCTGCCTGGTTGTTGTAGATGGTGCCCAGGGCATACTCGGCAGTGGATGCGGGCAGAAAGTCCTTGGCCGGCAGATCCACGCAGAGGAACTCGGGGGTCTTCTGCGCCCAGTGGTAGCGCCAGTTGGTGGGATCGGTGCTGTAGTCGTGCCAGCGTTTGTCGGTTCGCGCGATGCCGGAACTGAGATTGTCATCCGGCTTGAGCGGCACGAAGCGGCCGATCTGTTCGGTGTGGCCCGCCGGGGCCGTGCCCTCGTTGTCGGCCAGATCGGTGTCTTCGGCAAAGGCGGCGTCGAGCGTGACCGGATTGGCCTCGACGAGGTTGTTGCTGGCATCGACGAGCACGTAGGCCCCGATAAAGGGCGCCTGCATCACGTCGAGGGTGCGGGCGAAGCCGCCGAAAGGATATTGGAACTTGTTGCCGGTCTTGCCCGGCCCGAACGGTCCCGGCGAGTCGACGGAGGCGATGGGCACGCTGAAGGTGGGGGAATACGTCGCCTGGAAGTCCGTATATAGATTGGCGTCGCTTGGTACACCGACAAGCGGATGCTTCACGCCGGAAGCCCAGATCGCGTCGCCGGAGGGGTCTCCGGTGAAGAATCCCGGAGCGTTCGGATCCGGCTGCTTGAACGTCAGGACGTAAGTGAATGCGCGCTTGAAAGCCCCCTGCTGGCGCGGGTCGTTGTCCGGCTTGGTGGGATCATAGCGGCTGGCATCATAACGGCCGGGATACACGCAGCGGTATTGCGAGAACTTCGTGCCATTGGTCTTGAGGGTGCAATCCCGACGGTAGACCCACGCGCCAAACTGGCCGGTCTGTTTTGGCGTTGTTGCGGGGTCGGCGGGGTTCTTCGGCACAGGTTTGAGCCCGGTGAAGTCAAACGAATCCACCGGCACCGCCTGGTTCCAGTCGACGACGTTCGGAAGGATTACGCCGGTCCGCAGCGGCCGAACGAGGATCAGTTCCTTGTCGAAGGCGTAACTCAGATCCTTGGTTGCGTCGGTGGTATTGGCGATGGCGACCATCTGCGGGAATGGATAGCTCTTCAGGGTCGCCGGGGGAATCGGGGGAATGTTGTCGTTGCCGGTGAGGTCGCCCGGAGCGTAGGTTTTGGGGTTGTTGGCATTGTTGACATCGCCGCCGTCGACGTAGTTGCTGAGCACGAGGAATGCCTGCGGCTGGATCTTCGTGCCTGCCGGCATGGTGAACAGCACCTGCGGCGACGCCGGCGCTGCGCCCTTGCGGTCGACCACGATGAGCTGCCAGTTGCTGATATCCATGGCTCCATTGAGCTCGGCGCTGCCGTGGGGATTGTGCAGGGTGATGGCGACAAAGCCCATCTTGTTGCGGTAGAAGGGCGCCTGCGGGGTCGCCTTCGTGGGATCATTCGGGCTGGCGGCATCCGGCTGGTACTGCGAATGCACGGAGGTGTCGTTGTTGGCGTAGACCTCGCCGATGTAGGGCTGGGGCTTGTTGCCGTAGACGTGTGCGGTGAGCGACCTTCCGCCCTGCGTGGTGACGGTGACATCCTGCACCTGCACGTTGGTATTCGTCTGCGTGTTGAGGTAGTCGCTGATGGCGGTCTGGGTGGAGTTGAGCGGGCCGGAGCGCAGCTCCATGGTGTTGGCGGCGGCCAGGGCGGCGCGGAGCAGCAACTGCTGGGATGGATGGAGCAGGTCGCCGGTGGCACCGGACGGGCGCAGGCTCGAGCGGAACATGCGCCAGCCGTGCTCCTGGGCGACGGCCGCGCCGGTTGCAGGATCGAACGCCATGCCGAAGTAGGGGCTGGTGGGCAGCGTGCCGCCGGCGGTGTTGAGGAACGGGGTGGTGTCGCCGGTGAGGCTGGAGGCGTTTTCGATGTGGTCGGCCATGACGTACCAGTAGGCGCGCCACAGTTCGCGGAAGTTGCCGGTGTTCAGGGAGACTTTGGTCGGCAGGCCGCCGGTCACGGCGGGGTCGAGCGCCAGCGCGCCGTCGGGCGCGCCCGGGAATCCGGAGGTCGCCGTCGCCGGCGGCTGGACCAGGCTGGTGGCGTCGGGAATGGTCTGCCCGAGCCCGTTGCGGGCGACCATCAGGGCCCGGCGGGAGTAATAGTCGTTCGGAGAACCGCTGAAGTAGAAATTATTGTCGTACCAGAAATTGTCGGTGAACCACTCGTCCAGTTCGCCGGGGGCGTAGGGCGTGGTCATGTACAGCGTCACGTCCTGGGTTCCATCCCACCGCCAGACGACGGTGTTCACCGACGGATAGAGCCGTTTCTCCACCTCGGACGAGCCGGCGGGGCTGGAGATGGTGAAGCCTCGGGTCACGGCCGCGGCGTCGCCGATGGACATGGCACGATAGAACTGGCGGTCAGCACCGATCGTCTGACTGAAGCCGGGGCGGTCGATGCGGGTGCCGACCTGGTGCCAGAGCCCGTCGTGGATCGAGTTGTATCTCTCGTTTGTATTGGCGCGCGGGTTGCCGGCATCATCGTAGACGCTGAGCGTCGGATTGAATCTGGCCGGCTGGTCATAGGTATAGTCGGTGACCATGTTCCCGAAACGGTAGACGTTGAGCCAGGCCAACTGGTCATTGGCAGCCGTCCATGGCCGAGCGACACCCGCCGGGATTACGTTCGGCAGGCCGGAAAACAACATCCCATAGAGGTCGACACTGGTGGGAAACAGGTTGGGGTGGAAGTTGGGGTCGAGGTACCAGGTGGCCGGGTCGGTGGCAACCTCGATCTTGTTGGCCACGCTGACGTTGACCGCGCCGCCGTTGTCGATGATGCGGACGGCACCGTAGTAGACGATGCCGTTCTGCTCGCCCGGCGGAAGCCGGAACAGCCCCGCGTCGGGAACGCCCTCGCCAACAGTGTCGGCCGCGATGTAGAGGGCGTTGTTGATCGCCCAGGCGGGATAGCTGCGGACGCTTCCATCAGCCGCCGTGATCTCCACGTGCGAGACCTCGAGTTTGGTCCGGTTGGTGTATTCGCCGGGACTCAGCGAGCCGGAAGCAAATGCGTTGGGGGCCACATACGGCGATTCAAACACCTGGGGGGAGAAATTCACGAAATCCGCCATGCCCGCGGAGACGTCGCGCCCGCCGAGCGAGGCGGTGATGGCCGGCCAAAACGGCCTGAACATGCTGGGAGGAATCGGCGAAACCGGCGGAAGGTGGTTGGGATCCCACTGGGGAACGCGGGAGGCCAGCCAGTTGCGACTGCGGCAGAGGTTCTGAGGCAGCGTGGTGCCGGCTTGGGCAGAGTCGACGGAGAGGAAGTCGATGTTGACGTAGGCGGGCGAGGCGTCGTTGAGATAGACCCAGGGCCGGGGAACCGTGGAACCGTTGGTGGACGAGAACACGCCATCCACGATCCGCGAGAACGCCAGGCTGGCGACGCCCTGGGTGAGCATGTCGATCTGCGTGCTGCTGGTGTTGGCGAGTGCGGCCATGCGATCGGATCGGGCGGTCGACAGCCAGGCGGTTGCCATCAATGCCAGGAGGAGCAGCAGGGCGACAACCATGATCATGACCGAGCCGCGAGGGCGCGCGCTCGTAGCACAGGCGTCTCGCCTGTGGTGTCGGTACTCCGACACGTTCACGTCACCCGGGCAGGCAAGGCTCGACCGACGCTGTGCGGCAACCCGGGACTGGGAGGAGGATTGACGCGGTTTCATCATTGGCCTGCCGTTGCTCTCAACTGATCGGATCATTCGCAGCGTCCACCGCTCGCGCCGTGGGTCCGCATGCGACGTTTCTTCGTCCCAGCCCCGGATAGGGGCGACACACGTTAGCCCACGGCGTGAGCCGTGGGTCCACGACGACGATCACCAATCCACTTCTTTCTCAGCCCCGTAGGGGCGGCACATGTTAGCCCACGGCGACGATTACCAATCCTCTTCTTTCTCAGCCCCGTAGGGGCGGCACATGTTAGCCCACGGCGTGAGCCGTGGGTCCACGGCGACGAGCACCAGTCCTTCTTCTTTCTCAGCCCCGTAGGGGCGGCAGAAGTTCTGTCGCCCCTACGGGGCTGATTGTCGACTCGTTCCAATTTCCCATGGCTTGCGCCATGGGCTAATCTGTTTCGCCCCTGACGGGGCTGAATCTCGTTCCGTTCCATCAACCCACGGCTTGCGCCGTGGGCTAATATGTTTCGCCCCTGACGGGGCTGAATCTCCTTCCGTTCCGTCAACCCACGGCTTGCGCCATGGGCTAACCTGTTTCGCCCCTGACGGGGCTCCGCGCTACCGCGGTCCAATCACGAACTCGGTCCACGGCCCGTCGCGCACGATGCCTTCGGGGTCTTCCTGCTTGAAGATGATACGCACCATCTTCGGGGCGCCACGCACCCAGAGCCACACGTTCGAGCGAACCGGTGTCTCGACCATCGTGACGTTTCCCAGCACATCGTACGCGGACGCGGCGTAGCCTTTTTCAGAGTTGATCCCGCGCTCGAAATAGAACGGGGTCAGGTCGACGTCCTTGTAGAGGTTGACGCCCTGGTTCTGCAGCTTGGCGCTGACCCAGTCCATCACGGTCATCGCGGGATAGCGCGGGTCGTTCAGGCCGAACCACCGCACATCCTGGGTCAGGACGTTCCCTTTGTTGTCGACGGCAACATCGTAGTCCGGCAGGCCATCCGGCGCTTGCAGGTGCAACAGGCCGCTGGCGTCCTTATAGTTGGTGCCGTCGGGGTTCTTCTGAAACAGGATATTGCCCGTGGCCGGGTCCTGGTTAACCACATCCGCCGAGAACTGCACGATGAACTCGGTGACGTTGCGGAGGAATACGGGCGTGGTGTAGGCGTAGCCGGAACTGGACGGCGGGATGCTCGGGCCGCCCAGCGGGTCGGTGGGGTCCGTCAACTTGTCGGCGCAGAGAAAGCGCAGCGGCCGGGCGTTGCGATCCTGAAGCAGCGAGGTCCACCAGATGCCGAGATTCGGAGTGATCCAGGGGTTGTCCGGCAGCAGGGGCGGCTGGCTGGGCTGGAGACCGGCCAGTTTGGCCTGAACGTCCTGATCGAACAGCGACAGCGTGGTTCCCATCAGGTCGTACCGGCCCGTCGCCAGGTTGTAGACGCCTTCCCCGTTCACGTTGGTGCTCTGGGTGGCATTGCTCAGCGGAGTCAGGTCGTTATTGATGCCGGTGCGCAGGAAGAAATCGGACGAGAGTGCAATCAGAGGCGGCTGAAGCCTCGTATTGGGGTCGAGCATCAGCATGCAGACCCGGCCGACGATGTTGACCGGCACGGGCTTCTGAAGCGGATCCCGGTTGACCGTGTCGCCGGTGTAGCTGCGGTTGCAGTGGCCGTACCACACCCAGCCCTCGCCGCTGACCTCGTCGCTGATGAAACTGCCGTTGCTGCCGGTGACGCGGTTGATGGCGGCGGCGCGGATGGGAAAGGCGATGCGGTCGCGGCGGGCGAGGAACGTGCCGCCGTGGCCGTTGGGAATGTTCTCATAGCGGGAGACAATATAGAAGATCGGTGCATCCTTGGCGTAGTTGGCGCCGTCGATCTGCATCGTGTCCCTGGCGGAGCGCCGATCGCGCGTGAACTCGGCGATCTTCTGCCCCACGGCCACCGTCTCCTGGCTGAGTTTGAAGACCTGGGCGATGCCGAACGTCACCAGCGTCACCAGGAGCATGGAGATGAGCAATTCGACGAGGGTGAACGCCCGCGAGCCCGGTGGGACAGACATTCCTGTCTGTCGTCCAATGGTGTCGGTACTCCGACACGTCGGCACCGGGTCGGCGAGGGAAATGGCCCTCACCCCGGCCCTCTCCCGGAGGGAGAGGGAGCGAAGACGCGGGCAGGAGGCTTGGGTTTCCGGGGTCATGTCGAAACCTCAAAGGCTGATGAACGTGGCGAAACAGCCGACGTCCATCACGGGAGCGTCGATGTTGTCCGGGACGAAATTGGCGCTGCCCGAACCGCCCGACCACTGCCCCTGCCGGCCGAGCATCCAGGCGTCCTGCTGGGTGACGGCCTCGTTGTTGGACTGGGTGCTGGTGTTCACGGTGGACATGCCGTAGCCGGGGGCCATCTCCCAGGTGTCCGTCGTGCCGTCGACGCGGCTGCCCAGGCGGTAGATGCGGACCGGCTGGTCGGTGCTGGAGTTGGACACGCCGGTGACGACGAAGGCCCCGGTGTCGGCAAATGCGGGAGCACTGCCGCTGGAATCCTGGATCTGAATGGTGTCGGGCCCGAGGCGGGTGCCGGTGGCATCGGCCCCGCCGAAGCGGGTCGTGATCGACACCTTCCGCGGATAGAGCGCCGGGTACGTGTCGTCGGCCGGAGGCAGGGCGGCGCCGGGGTTGAAGTTGTCCGTGGTACGGCTTTGGAGCACGAAGATGACCACCTCGGCGCTGTTGGCATTTGGCCGGCGGCGGTAGAGCGGAACCCAGGCGTAGCGGCTGTCGGTGGCGAAGATCATCTTGCCAGCAACCTTGTCCCAGGGCCGCGTGGGCAGAACGGCGACGGTGGTCTTGAGGTTGATCGGCAGCGGAGCGAGCAGGGCGCCGCTGGTGGCGAAGGGATAATCCCCATCGACGGTCGTCCCCTGCAGGAATTGCGATCCAAACTGGGCGACCAAAGCGGCCGCCGACTCCTCCTGGGTGACCTGGGCCTGTTGGATTGCGACCGGGAACATGCCGGCGACCATGATGAAACCGATGCCGAGAATCATGATGGCGAACATGATCTCGGCGAAAGTGAAGCCGCGCCGGGCGGCGTGACTGCGGGTGTCGTCTTGGCCCCAACGGGGCCGGAGAGTAAAGCCCAGGGTTGAGCGCAGCTCTACCCTGGGTGAGATTGAGTGAACGGCCCCCCACCCTGAAGGGGTGGCGGAGTGTCTCCGCCACCCCTTCAGGGTGGGGGACATTGTGGGTATCTGTTGACCCAGGGTAGGGCTTCGCCCAACCCTGGGCTCTATTCCCAGACCCCGTTGGGGTCTATCCCGGCCAAGTCGGGGCGAGGTCGGGAGAGTGCGGCATGTGAGCGCGATCTTCATTGCCCGGCCCTCGCGTCGATGAGTGTGCCGCTGAATCGGCTCACCATGAAAATGTGGGCGTTCCGCGCGATCCACGCCTCCTTGGCGATCTCGCCGGCGGGCATCGACGCGGCATTCGGATTGAACTGCGCATCCTCGTAGATCCCGTCCATGAGCCCGTCGGAGCTGGCGTGGGCCAACTGGTCAGGGGGGGTCACGACAACGGTGGTGGGCGTGTACGCCGCGGGCACCTTCAGGCCCTTCTGTGCGTACACCCGCGGAATGGCTTTCTCGAACGCCTCGCGGTCGAGGATGGCGATGCCCATGTTGCTTCTGGGAATGTCCATGTTGGGCAGGTACTGGACCATGGCGTCGGCCATGGCCAGGTTCCCGTTCTGGAACTGGCTGTCGTCGGACGGGCGCTCGTAGAGGATCAACTGGGCCAGCGGACTCAGCTTCTGGTTCCCGAACGAGTCCTTCGGATAGTTGTAGCGCAGCGCCCAGCGGCGACAGACCAGTTCGCCGTGTCCGTTGAACAGGATGATGCCGCCGATCGGGGCGCTGGTAATGACCAGCGTGTTGCCGTCCCACAGCGGAAGGCGGTTGAACCCGATGAACTGGTCGTCCTGGGGAACGCCGTTGACCATCAAGCAGTTGTCGACGCACTGGATGGTGACTCCGGCGGGAAGTAGCCGGAACTCGGTGCTCGCCAGGTCCATGACGACTTCGGGGCGATGGAGCCCGATCCAGGCGTAGACGTCCACGGTATACGCCAGCGACTGGTCGGTGAAGCTGTCGATCACCGTCGCCACTCCCACGCGCTTGGTCCGAGGATCGATGAAGAAGAGGACGCCGGCGGTCTTGTTGGCGGCGATGGCCTTGGCGCGGGCGGCGGTCAGGGCCGCCGAGATCTGGTTGCGGGCCGATTCGCGGCTGGCGGGATCGAGGATCTTGAAGATCACGCCCCAGCCGATGGTCACCAGCACGACGACGATCGCCAGCACGGTCAGGATCTCCACCAGGGTGAAGCCGCGCGGGCGCCACGCGTGGCCGGCCAGGTTTTGCAGCACAGGCGTCCCGCCCGTGGCGCCGGTGCTCCGACACGTCCCTGTCGCCCCGGAAAATGGGCGCCCCCGGCCGCGGCCACGGCGCGGTCCGTCCAACCAGCACGGCGGGTGAAGGCGGGAAGAAGTCGCGGGAGCTGCCATCGTGGCCTCAATTGTTGTCAAACGAATAAACGTTGTCCTTGCCGGTCTGGTAGTTGTTGTCCTCGCCGGCCGACATCCAGAACCCCTGGATGCCCATGGGCACGGCATCGCCCGGCGCCTGGATTCGCGCGGCGGTCACGCGCCTCAGCCCGGCATCGGTCGTGAGGATGATACCGTTGGGCGGTACATATAGTATAGGACTGCCCCAGCCGTCCACGGGGATTGGAATCGTCGTGTAGCCGGCCGGATCGCCCGCGGCCAGCGGAAACACCTTGAAGTTCTCGGAGGGAAGCCGGGCCAGGATCTTCTTGTTGGCCGGCACCGCCAGCAGTTTCGCCATCAGGATGCGGGTGCGGACGACGGGGGGGCTCGCCGTCCAGGCATTCGGATCGGCGCCGATGGAGGAGATGGTGGTGGCATCGTAGTGGTCCGGCCAGGCTGCGGGATAGAAGCCGTTGAGGTCGGTGGTCTGTCGCAATTCATCCACCATGGTGCGCAGGGCTTCCATGGTCACGCGGGTCTGCTGGGACTTGGTCACGATCAGGGCGGGGCGCAGCTTGATGATGAGAATCGTCATCAGCAGCGCGATGATGGTGACGACGATGAGGATCTCGATCACGGTGAAACCGCGGCGGGGATTGGATGAGCCAGGACGGGTGGGCATGGCAATCCTACTCTTCGCATTGTCCATCGTGTTGCTGATCTTCCGCAAATTTCTGAGAAAGTCGCGAGGAATCTGGGAAAATAACTTGCGAAACACGCCCGAGTGTATATAAAATGTGAAATTAGGTAAGACGTTGCTGCAATCCCGCAAGGGATTCGGTCCAACTGGCAAGCACATCGAGACCGGTTCATCGAAGTGAATCGGCCAGAATAACGGACTCAGAACCGTTGATGCGGGCTGATCTTGTGTCGGCCCGTGGGCATCCGGTCTATTCGTGGAACGCCGGGTAATCGAGGCGGGAGTGACAACATGACCAGCAAGAGTCTCAAGCCCGTCGTGGCTCAACCGGGGCGACCGTTATATCTCACAGTGAAAGAGCATGTCAGGGAGGCCATTGACGCCGGTGTGTTCCGCCCCGGCGAGCAGATGCCCAGCACCAAACTCCTCAGCGAACGGATGGAGGTCTCTCTGGTGACGGCGCACCGCGCGCTCCAGGAACTGGTCAACAGCGGCGTGCTCTACCGCGCCCAGGGCAAGGGAACGTTCATCCACGACCGCTACCTCGACCACAACCGCCGGCCGACCACGCACCGGATCGGGATTCTGCTGGACCACGAGTTGTCGCTGGAGAACGAATGTCACGCGTCGCTGCTGGAAGGAATCCGCCGCGCCTCGCACGGCATGGGCGTGGAACTGCTCCTGATGCGCGAAGCCGACGACATTCGCCGGGAATGTGCCGCGTTCATCACGCTCGACGCCGTGGGCGAAGCGGCCGCCCAGTTCGCCTCGAAACTGACCCGGCGGCAGCCGCTGCTCACGGTGGGCGCGCCGGCGGTGATCCGCGGCGGCGCCTGCCTGCGGGTCGACACCCAGGATCTGGCCTGGCGCGCGCTCGAGCATCTGCGCGGTCTGGGGCACGAGCGGATCGCCTACCTGGGAGGCAGCAACACCATCGCCAGTGAAGCCGACCGCTGGACCGGCTTCCAGGAATCCTGCGAGGAATCCGCGGTGCCCATCGATCCGGCCATGTGCCTGCATGTCGCCGGCGAGAAAGACGGCGCGGCGATCGCGCGAATGCTCGGCGGCCCGCGGCGGCCGACGGCGGTGTTCGCCACGGGATATCGCCTGGCGCTGGGCGCCTATGCGGCCGCCAGCGCGGCCGGGTTGCGCATCCCTGAAGATCTGTCCGTTGTGGGTGTTGGTGATCCTCTCGGCGCCGCCAGCCTGGCCCCGGCATTGACCGTGCTGCGCGAACCGCTCGCGGCACTCGGGCAGGCGGCCGTGACCATGCTCTGTGAGCACCTTCAGCATCCCGGCTCGGAATTGGGCAGCCGCCAGTTCACCGCGGACCTGGTGATACGCCGCTCGAGCGCAGCCCCGGCACGGTAGATCTGCGACAGACCCCTACGGGGTCTGAGAATATAGCCCAGGGTTGGGCGACGCCCTACCCTGGGTCAAGAACACCCCCATAACATCTTCCACCCTGAAAGGGTGGTGGATTGCGCGTCTGTTTCTACCCAGGGTAGTAGCGCTGCGCTCAACCCTGGGCCGGACTCTTCAGCCCCTTTGGGGCCAAGACCGCACCCGCCGCACGCCCCCATGACCAGCCGACCATGAAGCAATGACGCACCAGTCATTCTGGGCAGGGCCTGTGGAGAGCGGCTTGCAAAACGCCTGCCGTCCCGCCACACTGCTGCCTCACCAAAGGTGAATCATGCATCATGTCAGCCGCCTCCTATTGTCAGTCTTCATCGCGTCCGTGGCCGGCCAGTGGGTCCGGGCGGAGTCACCGGCCACGATGCCGGCGAAACGAAACGTGATCCTGATCGTCAGCGACGACCTGACCGACACGCTGGGCTGCTACGGGAACAAGGTGGTCAAGACGCCGCAGATCGACCGCCTGGCCCAGCGCGGCGTGGTCTTCCGGCACAACTACTGCCAGCTCGCCATCTGCAACCCGTCGCGGGCGTCGATGATGAGCGGGCTGACGCCGGAGGCATGCGGGGTCATGGGCCAGGGACAGAACTACCAGCCGGGGCCGAACGATCCGCCCTTTCTCCATCGCCTGTATCAGGCCAACGGCTGGGAAACCATCAACATCAGCAAGGTCTTCCATGGCACGCACACGGCGGCCATGCAGAAAGCAAACCCGTCGCGCGCCAAACTGGGCACGGACGACCCCGGTGGCTGGAACAAGTCCATCGACCACAAGCCAACGCCGGAAGCCGCCAAACCGACGACGCGAAAGGTCCACGCCGACGCGGAGTTGGGCGAACTGATCGAGTGGAAAGCACTGGACCCGAAAGCGGCGACACTCTACGACATCGTGGCCACCACGGAGGCCACGAAACAACTCGACGAATTGGCGGCCGCGCGGAAACCGTTCTTCCTGGCGCTCGGCTACCACAAACCGCACCTGCCGTGGATCGTCCCCCAGAAGTATTTCGACCTCTACAAACTGGAAGACATCGTTGCGCCCAAGGAACCCGCGGGCCATGCGGCGAGCATCCCGCTGTACGCCCGGAATAATTCGACCAACGAGGAGCCCAAGACCGACAAGGAGATCCGTGAGGCGATCCTCGCTTACTACGCATGCACATCGTGCGTGGACGAGCAGGTCGGCCGGCTCCTCGACGCCATGGACCGGCTGAAATTGTGGGAGACCACCACGATCGTGCTGGTCGGCGACAACGGTTTCCACCTGGGCGAGCACGGGCTCTGGGGCAAGCGGACGCTCTTTGAGGAATCGGCCGCCGTGCCGCTGATCATCTCCGGCGCGGGTGTCGAGAAGCCCGGATCAGTCTGCCAGAGAACAGTGGAGACGCTGGACATCTATCCGACCGTGGCCGACCTGTGCGGCCTGCCGCGGCATGCGAAGCTGATGGGCAAGAGCCTGGTCCCGCTGCTCAAGGATCCCAACACCCCCTGGGACCGGCCGGCATATACGGTGGTGCTCAAGGAACAGCTCATGGGCCGGTCGATCCGCTCGGAGCGCTACCGCTACACCGAATGGGATGACGGCAAGGTGGGCGTGGAACTGTACGATCACGAATCGGACCCCGGCGAGTATCACAACATCGCCGCCGACCCGAAGATGGCGGAGACGATCAAGCTGCTCAAGGCGCAACTGGAACTGCGCAAGTCGCCGATACGGATTCTCGACACCAGCGCCAAGGCGAAAGTCCGCCGGGTGATGGGCCTGAAAGGCCGCTCGCTGCGACTGGCCGCCTACGGCGCGGCCGCCTTCGCGGCCCTGCTCGTGGCCGGCGGCGTCTGGTGGTGGAGCCGGAGGAAACGGGCGAGCATTACGCCGCAGATGTAGAGGAAACCACGGACGACGATCGGAGTTCACGCTTCAGCGTGTCTTGAACTCCCCGCCACGCGCCACGACGCCGTCTTGTCGCGAATGTCAGTGGAAGACGTGCTCGCGCAAGAAGGAATTGCACGCAAGTTTGAAGAGCTTTAGACCTAAGCCCGATGTACTGGAGACGAGAAAACGGGGATCGGAAAACGGATCAGAGCGGGGTCAAAGTATCTTCTGTCGCCACAGTTCGCGCGGCCTGCGGTCGATTGACTGTGCGATTCGAGATTGCAAGGCGCTGTCACTTGCCGGACAACGCGCGATCGAGCTTGAGCAGCGTTTCCTGCCGGGGGACGTGTCTGCCCGACTCGATGCGGCTGATCGTCTCCAGACGGACGCCGGAGCGGCGGGCCAACTCGGTCTGCGTCCAGCCGTGGCGGATGCGGTCGTTGACCAGGTCGCGGGCGATGGAAACGTCAATGGCGGCGCGGGCGGGCACGTTACCGCGGGCATCGCGGCGAGGGTGAGCGGGAAGAATCCCGGCCTTCTCCATCAGATGGTCAAAATCCTTCCGGGAGAGAACAACGAGTTCGTCGTTGGCGATGGAAATGGTTTGCACGGTCATGGGTCAGTCCTCGTAAACGTCTTTGCGGTGCTCGATGCGAACGATCCAGACCTCATCGGCCACCACGCGGAACATGATGCGGAAGTCGCCCGTCCGGATGCGGAAATGACCTTTGAGTCCGCCCCGAAGCGGCTTGGCCCCGGAAGTGTCCGGCCAACGCTCCAGTCGGTCCACCACGT
>JBIOJL010000091.1:0-15775 GCA_044450885.1 Tepidisphaerales bacterium | reverse complement strand
TTCCTGGAAGACCATGGGGATGGCGATGCTCGCATCCGTGTCCCGGAAGTCGAACGAGCCGGCCTGGACGATGCAGTCGTTGCGCTTGAGGCCATAAAACGTGGCCAGGGGGTTGTCATCGGTGATGTCGTCGACAATGAGCGAACGCAGGGGGCCGGTGGCGGGCATCGGCTCCAGCTTGATGCCCTCGTTGGCCTTGATGCCGCGCCCCTCGCGGTCGCGGCCGGAGAACTGGTTGGCATCCTGCACGGCCGGCCGCGATTTCTCGATGGTTGTGGCCGCGCTCATGGACCAGATCCAGATGCCCAGGCCGACGACGATCAGCAATGCCGCCAGTCCACCATAAGCTCTCATGAGATACCTGCCCTTCAGCGGCGCTGGCCGCCTTTGCGAAGGTTCGGTTCCTTGTGTTTCGGATTGGTGACCTTGAGCACGCGCTGGGCCTTGGAGAGATCGGCGACCTTGAGGATGGCGGTGGTCTTGCCGCCGGGCGCGCCGCTGGTGCAATAGGCGTAGTTGATGTTGATGTGGTTCTGGCCGAGCAGTTCGGCCACGTCGGAGAGCGCGCCGGGACGGTTGGACAGTTCCATGCGCAGCACGTCGGTCTCGGTGGTGGGGAGGTTGAGCAGGAGGAGCGTCTTGCGGGCGAGGACCGAATCCTCGGCGACGAAGCGGAGGACGCCGTGCTCCTGGGAATCGACCAGGGTCATGGCCACGATATTGATCTTCTCGTGTGCCAGCGCCCCGGTGACCTGGGCGAGAATGCCGGGCTTGTTGACGAGAAATACGCTGAACTGGGTTTCCACCCTGGCTTCTGCCATGTTCTCTCCTTGTCAAACCTGCATTGCGGCCGGCCGATGCAGCGGTGTTGCTGGTCAGCCGGGGGACTTGATCGCCTCTTTTTGCGTGGGCTTGATGGTCAATACGCGGTCCAGGCGGGTGATGCGGAGCAGTTCCATCAGCCGGGCGCCCACGCCGCAGAGGATCAGGCTGCTCTTCTTGAGCGCCGAAAGTTTCTTCTGCATGGCCAGGAGGATGCCGATGGCCTGGCTGGCGAGATACTCGACCTTCTCGAAATCCAGCACGATCTGCCGCTTGTCCTGCTCGTCAACGAGCTTGTAGAGTTGAGCGGCGATCTGCTCGAGTTCGATGGGATCCATCAGCGACGGGCAGGTAAACTCCACCACCGTCATCTCACCGACCTGCTGAACGTTCATGTGGCTCATGTGCGAAGAACTACCTCTCTGCCGTCAGACCGTGCTTGGCCTGGATCCGTCGCCCAAGCGACGGAGCAGGCCCGCGAGCATTATACTATTCTCCCGTGGATCGGCGCGGTTTTCCATTGCTTTTCGGTTTTTTTGGCGCATCCAGCAGGGCCACCCGCATCGCCTCATCCACGTTTGACACGAAATGCCACTTGAGCCCGCGCCGGACTTCGTCGGGAATCTCCACCAGGTCCTTCTCGTTGCGCTTGGGGACGATCACCTGGCGGATGCCGGCCCGCATGGCCGCCAGCGTCTTCTCTTTCAGGCCGCCGATGGGCAGAACCAGCCCGCGCAGGGTGATTTCCCCGGTCATGGCGATGTCGTGACGCACCGGGCGGTGCAGCATGAGCGAGGCCAGGGCGACGTACATGGCCACGCCGGCGCTCGGGCCGTCCTTGGGCACCGCGCCCGCGGGCACGTGGACGTGGATGTCGCTCTCGGCAAGCTGCTTGGGATCGACGCCGAGTTGCTCCGCCCGCGAGCGGATCAGGGAAAAGGCGGCCGTGGCGGATTCCTTCATCACGTCGCCGATCTGCCCGGTCAGCATGATGTTGCCCTTGCCGGTCATGCGCGAGGCCTCGATGAAGAGAATCTCGCCGCCGACCGGGGTGTAAGCCATGCCCGTGGCGACGCCGGGCACGCTGGTGCGCGAGGCCAGCTCGGGCTCGAACTTGCGGGGCCCCAGGGCGCGTTCGATCACCTGGCGGTCGACCTTCTGCCCCTGGATCTTGCCGGCCACGATGTCGGCGGCGATGCCGCGGTCGATGCTGCCGATGCTGCGCTCGAGGTTGCGCACGCCGGCTTCGCGGGTGTAGCCGTCGATGATCAGGCGGATCGCGGCGTCGCTGAAGATGGCCTGTTTCTTGGTCAGGCCGTGGACATCAATCTGGCGGGGCACGAGGTAGCGGCGGGCGATGGCCAGTTTTTCCAGGTCGGTGTAGCCGGGGATCTCGATGACTTCCATGCGGTCGCGCAAGGCCAGCGGGACCGAGTCCATGGTGTTGGCGGTGGCGATGAAGAGGACCTTGGACAGATCGAAGGCCACGTCGAGGTAGTGGTCGGTGAAGGTGGAGTTCTGGGCCGGGTCGAGCACTTCGAGCAGCGCCGAAGCGGGGTCGCCGCGGAAGTCGCTGGCGAGCTTGTCGACCTCGTCGAGCATCATCACCGGGTTGCGGGTGCCGGCCTTGCGGATTTCGGTGATGATCCGGCCGGGCATGGAGCCGATGTAGGTGCGGCGGTGGCCGCGGATGTCGGCCTCGTCGCGCACGCCGCCCAGCGCCACGCGGATGAACTTGCGGTTCATGGCTTCGGCGATGCTCTTGCCGAGGCTGGTCTTGCCGACGCCGGGCGGGCCGACAAAACAGAGGATGGCGCCGCCGCCGTCGGGCTTGAGTTTGCGGACGGCGAGGTATTCGATGATCCGGCGCTTGACCTTTTCCAGGTCGAAGTGGTCGCGGTCGAGGATGCGCTGGGCCTCGGCCAGGTCGATCTTGTCCTCGGTCGCCTTCTTCCAGGGCAGCTCGGAGAGAATCTGCAGGTAGGTGCGGATGACGCCGTACTCGGGCGAGGCGCTGGGGAGCGTCTCCAGACGGGTCAGTTCGCGCTCGGCCTCCTTCATCACGTTCTCGGGCGGGTCGGCTTCCAGGAGTTTCTTTCGCAGTTCGCCGGCCTCGCTCTCGCCATCGGCGCCGTCCTTCTCGCCGAGCTCCTTGCGGATGGCCTTCATCTGTTCCTGCAGGTAGTAGCGGCGCTGCGAGCGGTCGATGTTCTCGGAGACCTGCTTGTGAATTTTCGATTGGAGTTCGAGGATATCGAGCTGTTTGGCCAGCCGGTCGGCAATGAGCTGGAGGCGCTTGCCGACGTCGAACTCCTCGAGCAGGCGCTGTTTCTCGGGGACGAAGCGCTCGGGCGATTCGGCCTGGAGATTGGCCGCCAGGAAATCGGCCAGCGGGCCGGCGTCGCGGATGCTGTTGAGCACCTGCGAGGCTTCCTCGGGAGTGTTCGGCGAAAGCTCGATCATCCGGTTGGCCTGCTCGCGCACGCTGGCGACCAGCGCATCCAGCGGGTTGCCCGGTTGGACGAGGTCTTCGACGATGGCGATCCGGCCGGTCATGAAGGGATCGGTCCGTTCCATGCTCTGGATCTGGAACCGGGCCAGGCCGTGGACGATGATGGACTGGTTGCCATCGGGGAGTTTGAAGAGCTTGAGAATGACGCCGACGACGCCGACGCTGTAGAGGTCGGCGTCGCGCGGTTCCTCGACGTCCTGGTTGCGCTGGGCGATGACGCCGACGAGCTTGTTGCCGGGCATGACTTCGTCGATCAGGCTCTTGCTCCTGGGGCGCCCGATGTTCAGCGGAACGACGGTTCCCGGGAACACGACGACGCTGCGGATGGGGAGGATCGGCAGCAGATTGGGGACGCGCACGGTCTGTCCCTCGCCGCCGGCGCGGATGACGGTTGCATCCTCGGTTTTCTCAATGAC
Organism: Tepidisphaerales bacterium; assembly: GCA_044450885.1. Lineage (GTDB taxonomy): Bacteria > Planctomycetota > Phycisphaerae > Tepidisphaerales > Tepidisphaeraceae > JANYKD01. Next base: position 12,025 of record JBIOJL010000091.1, on the reverse strand, counting down.
GAGCTTGTCGGGCATGATGAAATTGGCGGACGGTTAGGCGCTGCACCCACTCAGGTGATTTGCCGGGGCAAGACGATCCAGAGCAATCCGTTCTCGTGCCGGGCGGAAACCTGGTCATCGTGCGCATCGCGGGGGATCTCCACTTCGCGGCAGAAGTTGCCGTGGTCGATCTCCATCAGGTGTACCCGCAGCCGGCCGGCTTCCTCGGTCTGCGGGAGCGGCGCGTCGCGCTGCCCGCGCAGGCGCAGCACTCCGTCGGCCACGGTGATGTCGATCTTGTCCTTGTCCACGCCCGCCAGGTCGACGCAGACGAAGTAGGCGCTCTCACTCTCGTAAACATTGACGGCCGGCGTCCAAGTTTCTCCGGGGCAATAGCCGCAGAAGCCGTTCTGCATCTGGTCCATCATCCTGGCCATGTTGCGGACCATCCGGCCAAAGGATTTCTCCTGAGCCATTTTCATCGACATACGGCATCTCCCGCAAATACCCACACCTTGAATATGTTACAGCAGCGGGGAGCGGGAAGACAACCCTTTCACCCCGCGGCCGGGCACTTTATAACCGGCAATCGCATCTATGCCGCGCAAAACAACACGGGCCTCTGACCCGACCGGCCAGAGGCCCGCGACCCTTCCCTCCTCTATGAACTCCACCCTCCCTCCGCTGTTCTCCCCGCATTCTCTCCCGCCTGCCCTCTGGGCCCTCGTTCCCTCGCTTCACCCACGCTGCGCACACCTCTCCCGCGAACTTGACCACCTCACTGATACGTCTGTTACTGCCACGGGCCGAAGGGCCACGGAAGTGATGGAGACAAATTACGCATGCGAGAGTCGCCGTGTCAATCAAAAACTGGAAAAATTATCGGACCTGCTGAAAGGGGCGTGACCACAGATCCGGGAGGGCCGTGCTTCTGCAGGGCCGGAATGGTCGCGCCGCGAAACGGCCGCAGAGGACTGCGGCCCTCCCGGGAGAATGGTCACGCCCGGTGAAAGCCGCATCGACCCCGCCTGCCGGGCACGCCCGTCGATCAGGCCAGTCGGCGGAAGAGTTCCCGCAACGTCGCCAGATTGTACGGTTTCTGCAGGAAACCCGCCAGCCCCTTGCCTGCGAACCGCGTGGAGATTTCGTGTTCAGAGTAGCCGCTGGACATGATGACGCGGACATCGGGATTGATGCGCCGCAACTCGCGGAAGGTTTCCTCGCCGTCCATGCGGGGCATGGTCAGGTCGAGAACCACGACGTCGATTTCGTTCCAGCGGGCCTGGTAGAGTTCGACCGCCTGTTGGCCGTCCGCCGCGGTCAGCACCTCGAAGCCGATGAGCCCGAGCATCCGGGATCCCAGCAGGCGGAGGGTTTCTTCATCTTCCACCAGAAGCGCGCGCCCGCGCGTTGTCCATGGGGTGTCGGCCCCGGCCGCGGCGGCGGCGGATGCCGTCTCGTTCCTGAGCGCCGGGAAATGCACGCGAATCGTGGTCCCCGTGCCGAGTACGCTGGAAATGCTGATGGCTCCCTTGTGGCCGCGCACGATTCCCAGCACTGCGGCCATCCCCAGCCCGCGGCCGGTGAATTTGGTGGTGAAGAACGGCTCGAACATCCGGGCGATGGTCTCGTGGCTCATGCCGCAACCGGTGTCCGCCACCTCGAGGTAGACGTAGAGCCCTTCGCTCAATTTCTCGTCGAGATAGGTTCCGGAAAGGTAGGCCCGCGAGCACTCCATGGCACCGGTGGAGATGCGGATCACCCCGCTGCGGTCTCCGATGGCCTCCGAGGCGTTGGTGATCAGGTTCATGACGATCTGGCGAACCTGCGAGGCGTCGCCCTCGATCGGGGGAATCGACTTCTCCAGGTCGAGCGTCAGCATCGCCTTCTTGGAGACGGTCGCCTTCAGCAGATGCGCCATTTCCTCGACCAGGCTCCGCAGGTCGATCGTTTCGAGAATGAACTTGCCCCTGCCCGAATAGGCCAGCATCTGGCGGCAGAGTTCGGCGGCCCGGCGACCGGCTTTCTCGATCTCGGCCAGGCTTTCCCGGGCCGGGGACATGGGCGAAGCCTGTCTCGCGGCCAGGTCGGCGTAGCCAAGGACGACCATCAGCAGGTTGTTGAAATCGTGGGCGATGCCTCCTGCCAGCACCCCGAGACTTTCGAGACGCTGCGTCTGCTCCATCTGGCGCTGGAGGGCAAGCCGCTCTTCCTCGGCCCGTTTGCGCCCGGTGATGTCGATCGCCAATAGGGCGAGCCGGCGGGGCTTGCCCTGGGCGTCCGCGATGGGTTGCAGATAACTCTCCATCCAGCGGCCCGAGTGCTGGTCCTCAAAATGCACCAGCCGCCCCGTGCGCAAGGCTTCCTGCATGCGTGCCCACCTTGAGGGCACAATTTCCGGGGGCAAGAAGTCGAGGATGCGGTGGCCGATCACTTCGTCATGTGACTTCCCGAAGCCGCGAGCCACCACCTGGTTGGCGGCCAGAACCACCCCCTGGTCGTCCAGAAGAGCGACAATGTGAGGGTTGGCGTCCACCATTGCCCGCAAGGCCGCCTCGCTGTTGTACAGCGCCTGCTCAACCCGCTTCCGCTCGGTGATGTCGCGGACGACGGCCCACATTCCTTCCGGCCGGCCCTGGTCATCTTTCAACAGGTAGGTGCGCAACTCCACGGGGAAGATGGTTCCATCCTTGCGGATGTACTCTTTGTGATAGACCTCGGAGTATCCTTGCGGCAGTATCTGGGTGTCGACGATGTGTCTCTCGAAATCGTGCCATCGCGGCGGCGTGAGATCCTCGTAGTGTAGCCTGCATACCTCCTCCAGCGTGTACCCAAGCATCTGGAGATAGGATGAATTGACCGCTCGGATCCGTCCCGCCATGTCGACTTCCACAAAGCAGTCCGTCATCGTCTCGTGCAGGCGGCGATACCGTTCTTCGCTCTTGCGCAGGGCCTCTTCCGCCTGTTTGCGCTCGGTGATGTCCTGGATGGTGCCGATCATCCGGATCGGCCGATTCCGGCTGTCAAACGTCAGCCGGCCTCGCCCGTGGACCCAGCGTTCCGCCCCGTCGGAGAGGCGGACAATCCGGTATTCCGTGTCGAACGGTCGGTGCTGAGTGAGGACATCGTCGCTGAAGTAGCGCAGCATTCTATCGCGGTCATCGGGATGAACGATTCGCAGCCAGCCTTGCACATCCTTCGTGTAGGCCGGATCGGTGATTCCGAAGAGTTCGTCCAAAGCCGGCGAACTGGTCCAGATGCCGGTGGCGGCGTCCAGGACATAGGATCCCATGCTCGCCTGCCGCTGCGATTCCAGAAGCACAAGCTGAAACTCCCGCAATGCCTCCTCCGGCGATGTCTGACCGGGCGTGGATGGTCGGTCTTCGGGCTGGGACATGGCTGACATCCTCATTTCCTGATCCGGGAACAGCTTCTGGCCCTGGACACCCAACGTGACCATTGTCCGCGTTTGACTTTCGCCGATCAAGCACTCGTGATCGTCGGGCGTCAGTGCGGGCGTCCCCACAAATCCGGGAGGGCCGTGCTCCCGCACGCCCGATTCCGCGATCACCGATCGCGGCTACAAACAGCCGCAGAGGACTGCGGCTCGCCCCGACAAACAGTCACGCCCGTCAGTGCCGCTGCTTTGTATCGGCCAGGATGCGCCGGGTGAGTTGTTCGATGTTGGAGTGGTCGTCGGTGAACGGACGCGTGCCGGGAGGCGGTTGCGGAACGAATGCGCTGGTTGCGGCCTGGGCGGCCAGGCGGGCGAGGGCTTCCGGGACGGGCGCGGATGTCGGCGGCGTGCGCAGACGGTGACGCACGGACTGGAGATCCTGCGGCAGTGCGAACGCGCAGAGGATGAAGGAACCGTTCTCACACGGGAGCGCCACGACCGTGGGGAACACTTGGCGAAGGGTGGCGACGGTCGCGTCCAGCAATTGATGCCCTGGGCTGGGGTCGAGGAGGTTCATCATGAGCACGCCATGGTCGGCGAGGTGGGCACGGACGAGGCGGAAGAATTCGACGGTGGCCAGGTAGAACGGGACATAGGGTCCGCCCTGGTAGAGATCGACCTGGACGATGTCGTAGGTGGCGCGGTCCTCGAGCAGCCAGGGGCGGGCGTCGGCGATGTGAACGTGGAGGCGGGGGTCATCGGCGGGCAGGCCGAAGAAACGGCGGGCCACGTCAACGACCGTGGGATCGATCTCGACGGCGTCGATCTGCACGCCCGGCGACGCGCTGCGCAGGGACGCGATGGACGCCCCGCCGCCCATTCCCAGGACCAGCGCGCGGCGCGGAGAAACGGTCAGGAGGGCGCCGAGGGCGAAGTGGTCGTAGTAGTAGCCTGTCCAGGGGGTGTCGTCCCGGCGGACGGTGTGGGCGCCGAGGTCGCGGTTGAGGATCAGCAGGGTCAGGCCGCGGCGGCGAACGACCCGGACATGGTTGTAGGCGGACTCGCCCGACCAGAGCGTGTCGCGCGGGAGGGGCGGCGCGGGCAGAAGCAGGAGGAGCAGCGGGGTGGCCAGCAGCAGGGCCGTGCGCTTGGACGCGAGCAGTCCGGCGATGCCGATGGCGGCGGTCAGCGCGCAGGCGATGGAAAGCGTGGCGCGGGTGCCGAGCGTGGGGACGAGATAGAAACTCGTGCCGAAGACGCCGATGAGGCTGCCGAGTGTTGACAGGGCATAGACCCTGCCGGCGGCCGAACCGACGTGCCCGGCGCGGGCCAGCAGGCGGATGATGAAGGGGCCGGTACATGCGAGCAGGAGCATCGGCGTGAGGAAGATGGCCAGCGTGGCGAGGATGGGGCCGGAAATGTCGCCGGCGGCGGCCAGCGCGGCAAGCAGCGAGGGCGCGGTCAAGCGCATGATGAGCTGGCAGGCGGCGCTGGCGACGATGGCGCCATAGAGCAGGCGGTCGTTGCCGAATCGGTCGGCCGCCCAGCCGCCGATGGCGTAACCCGCGGCCAGTGCGGCCATGATGACGCCGATCATGCTGCCCCAGACGTAGATGGAATATCCGAAATAAGGCGCGTAGAGACGGAAGGCCGCCAGCTCGAGCGACATTACCACCGCGCCGGTCACGGCCGCGGTAAGAAGCCAGAGCAGGGTCCGCGCTGCTGACGGGGCGGGTACGACCGGCGACGCGCCTGCCGGCGCGGGCTGTCGCGTTGTCGGGTTCGGCTTCACATTCGACCTTGCATTGTGGTGCGGGCTTCCAGCCTGCACAGACCCGGCAGCAGGCTGGAAGCCTGCACCACAACTGCAGCCGACGTGGATTTCATTGTGGTCACGCGCATGCGCAACGCCTGCGGCGGAACAGCAGGGCCATCGCCAGCGGCAGCAGTCCCGCGGCGGCCGGTTCCGGCACTTCGGTGACGCTGAAGCTGCCCGCGGCGGCGGGCGTGCTGAAAGTGACCAGCGTGCCGCCCGCGGGAACCCCCGTCTCCATGAAGGGCAGCAGGCCGCCGTCGTAGGCGTGGTCCAGAACCGCGATGATGGTGTTGGTGTCGCCGCCTTGCAGGGCGGTAATCAGACTGGCTTCGGACATGCCGAACGTGCCTTGGAAGTCGAAGTTGGCATTCCCGATGATGGGCATGACCGAGCCGTCGGCCATGCCGATCAGGACCGAGCCGTCGCAGAAGCCGACGACCCCGGCCGCCTCACGAACCTTCTGCACGGCCGGCAGGAGCAGGCCCGTGAGACTGTTGTCGGCTCCCCAATCGAGGTTCCGGATGGCGATGAGCTGGCCTTGCGTCGCACCACCGAGATCGGTGTAGCCGCGGAAGAAGTAGGCGTCGCTGATCTGCGGCTTGGTGGACGTGATCGGGGACACATCCACGTTGAACTGGTCTTCGATGAGCGTGAACGCCTGCGCGGGCATCGCCATCGCCAGCAGCACCAGACCCACAACCAACGCGGTACGGCGTAAGGGCCAATTCATGGGATCTCCTTGGTAATTCCGAGTGACACGTCCGGGCGACCTCGACCAGCGACATCCTAGCGCTGCAAGTCTGACAAAGGCAAAGATGAATGTGGGAAAAACAGCCACCGCCGGATCGGCTGCACCAAAGCCCGTCGCAGCAGCGATTTCATGAAGGGAGCGTAATCCCATGTGCAAAAAATCGCGGAATTCATTTGATTCACGCCCGGCGAAGATTAGACTTATCTGTTGTAACGGGCCGTGCCGCAGCCCGCGGCGTGTGAGTCGATGGTGTGGGAATTGTCGGTCTGGGCATGGCCGTGCCGGAGAAGACTTGAGGCCATTCAACTTCCAACCCGAGGACACTCTATGAAATCAGCACTTGGCGTTGCGCGGCTCCGTTCCCGTCATCTGTCCCGTTCCGTCCGGCCGGAGTTGCTGGAGCGGTTGGAAGGGCGCACGCTGTTATCCGGCATAACACCGACCCCGGTGCTGCCGCCGGTGGTGCCCGTGCCGCCGCCGGGTGGCGGCGTTGTCGTCACCCCGCCGGTGGTCAACCAGGTCATGCCGGTGGGCTTTGCGCTTGCGGGACTGACCGGGACGGCATTTTCCGGCGATGTGGGATTGCTCAAGGGGTTGTCCGGGGTGCCCCTGAGCCGGCTCACGGCGATGATTAACTGGGGCGATTCGTTCGCCGTGACCCCCACGGGCGCCGCGACCGGCGCGACTCCGGGCAGACTGTATTTTGATGCCGCCGGCGTGCTGCACGTCGCCGGCACGCACACCTATGCCAAGGCAGGCACGTATCCGATCATCATCAGCGTCGTCCAGAACCCGCCGCCCGGGAGCATGGCGCCGAGCCGGCTGTTCCGGATCGTTTCTTCCGCGGCGATTACCGACAAAGCCACCGCGATCGTCGTCACTCCGACGATCGGCCAGCCGTTCACCGGGGTTGTCGGCAAATTCAACTATATTCTGCCGCCCCTCGCGGCCTCGCTGAGGTCGCTGCTGGTGGCGACCATCAACTGGGGCGACGGCAGTCCCGCCAGCGCGGGGAGCATCGCCCGGAACACGGATGGTTCCTACAGCGTGATCGGCACGCACACGTACAACTCGCTGTCGACGTTCCATGTCGCGGTGACGGTATACGAGCAGGTTCTGCCCGTGTCGCCCACGCCCATTCCGCTGGCTGGAACCAAGCTCGTGCCCGTGCCGACTCCTGCATGGGTTCGCTTGATCACCCAGATCAGCAGCACCGCCATCGTGCAACCCGGCGTTGTGGCAACGAACGCCTGACAAGTGGGGCCGACGCCCTCGTCGGCCGGGGCTGAAAACGCTGTTTGGAATTGCCGGTGAGGGCACCGGCACCACTCGTCGGCCGGGGCTGAAGACACCATTCGCAATTGCCGGTGAGTGTACCGGCGCCACTTCGCCAGCAGAATCGACATGGACTATTCGACCGACCCGCGAACCGTGCTCACGCTCGACGCCGGGGGCACGAATTTCGTGTTCTCCGCCATGCGGGCCAATCGTCCCGTCGTGGAGAGCTTTGCCCTGCCGTCCTGCGCCGACGACCTGGAGCGCTCGCTGCGGACCATGGTGGAAGGATTCCGCACGGTCCAGGCTCGCCTTGCCGAAAGACCGGCCGCCATCAGCTTTTCCTTTCCCGCCCCGACGGATTACGCCAACGGCATCATCATCAGCCCGCAGAACCTGCCGGCCTATCGCGATGTGGCCGTCGGTCCCATGCTCGAAGACGAGTTCGGCCTGCCCGCGTTCATCAACAACGACGGCGACCTCTTCACCTGTGGCGAGGCGGCCTCGGGCATTCTTCCCTACGTCAACGGTCTGCTCGCCGAGGCCGGCAGCCCCAAGCGCTACAGAAACCTGCTGGGCGTTACGCTGGGCACCGGCCTTGGCGGCGGCATCGTCCGCGATGGGCGGTTGTTCGCGGGCGACAACTCCACCAGCGGCGAACTGTGGCTGCTCCGCCACAAGATCGACAAGGATGTCAACGCCGAGGACGGCGCCTCGATCCGCGCCGTTCGCCGGGTCTACGCACGCGAGGCCGGAATCCCGATGGCCGACGCCCCCGAGCCCAGGGTGATCTGCGACATCGCCGAAGGCCGCCGGCCCGGCAACCGTGAAGCGGCCATCGAATCCTTCCGCCGCCTCGGCGAAATCGCCGGCGACGCCATCGCCCAGGCCACCGCCCTGGTCGACGGGCTGGTGGTGATCGGCGGCGGCATTTCCGCCTCCCACCGCCACTTCCTTCCCGCGGTCATCGACGAGATGAACGGCACCTGGCTCGCCCCCGACGGCCAGCGTTTCCGCCGCCTGATCCCGCGCGCGTTCAACCTCGAGGATCCCGCCCAACTGGAGACTTTCCTCAAGGGCCAGACCAGGGAACTTCCCGTCCCCGGCCGCGACCGCACCGTGAAATTCGACGCCCTGCTGAGAGTAGGCGTAGGCATCACCCGTCTGGGCACGAGCGAGGCGATTGCGATCGGGGCGTACGCGTTCGCACTGGACCGGTTGGATGGGGCGGTGTAGGTAAACAGTCACTCTAGTATACACATCGTGTATACACAGCAGTTAAAGTGGGGCCAGCGTCCTCGCTGGCCAGGTTGCGTTTCAACACACCGCCCCGCACTCCGCGCAGGATGCCCGCCGCCCAAGGCGTGGTCGGTGAACCGACCACGCCTCCCCGCGCCGCCAAAACACACTTATGAGGCAAAGTCTCGATTGACTTCACAACTCCGCGGGTCCAGAATACCGCTTGATCACGCAGGGCAAGGAGGCCCGATGCTGCACCCAATACAGAATCGCAATCTCGGCTGGTCGTTCTTTGTGCTGATGCTGCTCTCGTCGACGGCTGCTGCGCAGCCAGTGGAGGCTGACGATCTTGTTCTGCGTCCAGAAATGGCCCCCGAGAGATGCGCCGAATCACCGCCCGAAGAAATCCGCGCTCGCCTCAATCAGAATGGCGCAGCGGTCGAGTCTGAGGCCGGAATCGACGGTTTCTACGAGATCTACGCCGAGCAACTCAGACCCGTAGTCGACAAACGCTTTCCCCAACTCCAACCACTTCGTCAGCCGCTGACAGATCTGCTCAAAGACGTCGACCATCTCCTGTGGAGCAGTACCGGCGGGAACTGGTACGGGCACGAGCTCTCGCGCATACCGGGGCGCGTGGAATGGCTGCTGATGCGCATCGGCCGCGGTGAACTGCGGGACCGTGACCGTGGCGCGGGATATACGCGCAACGACATAAAGCGGCTGGCGATAGTGTTCGCCAAGGCCAACAGCCAGACTGACCCCCCCGAGACGTTGGAGAATCAGCGCTCACTTCTTCGTGCCACGATGCGCCGCTTGCGGTCGGTGGAGACACTGGTGGATGATGAGACCGCGAAGAGCTTGAGAGGGGAAGTTGCCCGCGAGATCGCCCGGGCCCTTTGATGACACGATAGGCTGCCCACGTCCGCACTCAGAACCTTCCCGCAACTCTACGCCCCTCTGTGTCTACATCCCTCCGTGCCGGCAGCGGTGTCCGGCCGGCAAATTCAAACGTGCCCAGATTCGACCTGTAGGACTTCCCGCCCGCCGATGCCCGGGAGTTTGCGCGTCGGGGGTTTCGGGGCGGATGTAGTCGAGTGTAATGGGTTTGTCGTAGTAGTCGGCTGGCCATGCTGGCCTGCCAGCGGTGAGTCGGAGCGCAAAGCGTCTCCGCCCCTGCAACCTGACAACCACCCACTGGCAACTAACAACCAGCAACTCTGTATAATCCGGTCCGGAGCGCCCATGAAAACACAACTCGCCACCGCACTCTGTCTTCTCTGCACTCTCGCCGCGGCCGGGCAGAATCTGCCCCGACCACTCGCCGAGCATCCGGGGAACATCTTTCTCGCCGGCGAGGAGGTCGATGTTGCTGCGCCGGCCGGGACCGGGGCGGTCAAGCTGCTCGACTACGACGGCAAGACAATTCAGGAAATCACCGACGCCGGCGCGCGGGTGAAAGTCGGGCGGCTGGCGGTCGGGTATTACGAACTCCGGCGCGAGGGCGCTCCGGCCGTGTCGATCGGCGTGCTCTCGCCGCTGCGGTGCCGACGCCGGCCACCTCGCCCATCGCCATCGACGTGGCCATGTCCTGGTTCTACAAGTCCGACCAGAAGCCTGCCGTCGCCAACCTGTGTACGCTGGCGGGCGTGAGCTGGGTGCGCGACCGGCTCAGTTGGGGCGAGATGGAGAAGAAGCCGGGCGTGTTCGAGGCCGAAACCAGGTACGACGAATCGGCGCGCGTGCAGTCGGCGGCCGGTTTGCGCGTTCTTCAGGTGAACCACTCCTCGCCGTCGTGGTATCGGCAGGGGGGTCGGTTCCCGGACGATCTGCGCGATCTCCATCGTTTCTACCGCGAGATGGCGCGGCGCTGGAAGGGAACCGTGGCCGCATTCGAGCCCTGGAACGAGGCCGACATCCCCATGTTCGGCGGGCACACCGGCGCCGAGATGGCATCGCTGCAAAAGGCCGCGTATTTCGGACTCAAGGCCGGCAATCCCGAGGTCATCGCCTGCCTCAACGTCTTCGCCGAAGGCCGCCAGGCTTCGCTCGATGACCTGGCCGCCAACCAGGCGTGGGCCTACACCGACACCTGCAACCTGCACCATTATCTTGCCGCCGACAAATTCGCCCCGCGCTACGCGGCCTTCCGGGAAATCTCGGGCGGGCGGCCGCTCTGGACCAGCGAATTCGCCATGCCCGTGCAATGGTCCGGAGATGCGAAGGTCCAGGAAGTCTCCGACCACGATCTGCGCATCCAGGCGGACCATCTGGTGATGGCCTTCGCGGCCGCGTTGCACGAGGGAACGCTGGCGTATTACTTCATGCTCCCGCACTACGTCGAGGGCAAGACGCAGTTCGGCATCATCCGCCGCGATCTCACGCCACGACCGGCGTATCTTTCGCTGGCGGCGGTGGGGCGGCTGCTGGCCGACGCGAAACCCGTCGGCCGCCTGAGTGCCGCCGAACCCACCGTCCGCGGCTACGTCTTCCGCGCCAAGCCCGACGGCGTGGAGAAGACCGTGCTGGTCGCCTGGTCCACAGGCGCTGCCAAACCGCTGGCGCTCTCGGGGGATGTGTTCGACGCCATCGGCCGGCCGCTGGGCAACCGGGCAGAGATCGCGCTGTCGCCGTCTCCGCTGTTTGTCGTCATGCCTGCCGCCGAGGCCGGGAAGATCGCGATCACTCCCGCGCCGGCCATGCCGCCGCGACAAGATGCGGCGCCTTCGCCGGTTGTGCTTCAGGCCATCGGCGGCAAGGACCGCACGGCCCTGGACAGTTCATCGTATCGCGTCGCTCCGGGCGTCAAGCAGCAGATCCCCATCTTCGTCTACAACTTCGGCCAGGTGCCGGCCACCCTCAAGCTGTCAATCGAGAAACCCGAGGACTGGTCGGCCGACTTCCCGGCCAGCGCCGAAGTCAAACCCGGCGACCGCCTGCCGCTGACCCTCGAAGTCACCTCGCCGCAGCCGGGGAGCCTGGGTACGTTCACGATGCGCGCCGAGGCGCCCGGCATTCCGGCGGCCGTGCTGAGCATTCGATTGCTGCCGGCGGGCGCAAAATAGCCTCGGTAATCCGCGCGACCATCCGGGATCGCCTTCAGCCCCGCAGGGGCGAAAGAAGCGTTCTGTCGCCCCTACGGGGCTGGTACCGCCCTCTGCCTCTTTTACCCACGACTTACGTCGTGGGCTAATATCTACCGCCCCTACGGGGCTGACACGGCGCCAACCGCGGGCATCGTTCGCACCCATGCCCGCAAGCCACTGCCGGCGCAACAGAACGCGGGTGGGGACTCTGGCGAAGTTGCCATCAGCCCGCACGCCCCTCCCGAATGTATCCCCGATCGCGATTCCGGCCGTGCCGAAGCACGGCCCTCCCGGAACCTGCGGCAACCCAAGCCCACGATGCCGGTAATCTCTGTAGTCCATCGCGGCGGAAATTGTGGTGCAGGCTGGAAGCCAGCCCCAAAAACCCAAAGCCCTTTTATCCGCGATTGAGTAGTTTTCAACAATACCCCCAGTGGTTTAATACGCACGTTAGCCCCCAATTTTTTATGCCAAGTGGTTTA
>JBIOJL010000090.1:0-15836 GCA_044450885.1 Tepidisphaerales bacterium | reverse complement strand
CTCTACGGGCGAGTTGGGGTTGATTTCCGGTATGCGTGATTCCTGGAAGCACCCATCACCGCGACCGCAGCGCGCAAAAAAAACCGGGCGATCAGTATGGGGTGGTCGGGGAGGAGGGAAACCCACACTTTCACGGCCCGGTTTGTATCGTCCTCGCGGCCGTTCCCGGCCGCGTCATTTGTTACTCAGACACGCCAACATCAGCAACCACCGTGCCACTCTCGGAAACCGGCCCCACGCCCATCAGTTCGACCTTCTGTTCCCCTCTCCATGCACTATATACATTGTCCACCTTCTTGCCCCATGCATTTTCTTGCCGTTGTACACTTCGGATTACTGGACACATGCAACGAAGGTGCGACCATCTTTCCGGGAGGGCCGCAGTCCCCTGCGGCCGCTTCCCGGGGCGACCACTCCGGGCCGTGCAGAAGCACGGGCCCTCCCGGATTTGTGGTCGCACCCTGCAGCGACGCGGCACACGCTGGACTTTGCGGCGCGTCGATCTCCGATTACATCCAGTTCACCTAAGCCCACCGCCGCATGAAAACGGGCTTGATAACCGCGGCGAGAACAGGACATGTCCGATGCACGAATCCGCTCGCAGATCGCCTTGCTCGCAGCACGTCTGATGTCTTCAAGAGTTCCATCACCACTGCCACCCACCACCAGCATCCCACCGGTACACCCCTTCAACGCCCACTGGTATAAGATGTTAGACCCATGACCGACACCGCCGAACAACCCCTGGTCCTGGACTACGCGCGGCTCGACGGCCGCGACGAGTCCATGGCCCAGCTCCTCCGCCAGGTCGTCGTCCTCTCACTGCCCGTCATGGTCGAACACGTCCTCCACCTGGCCGTCGGCCTCACCGACACCTACATGGCCAACCACCTCCAGACCAAGGCCGCCGACGGCGCCGCGGCCGTCGGCAGCATCTCCTACTTCCTCTGGTTCATCGGCCTGCTCGTCACTTCCATCGGCACCGGCGCCACCGCCATCATCGCCCGCGCCAAAGGCGCCCGCCACAAGTCCCTCGCCAACAGCGTCTGCGGCCAGTCCGCCACCACCGCCATCCTCCTCGGCCTCCTCCTCGGCATCCTCATCTTCGTCTTCGCCGATCCCCTCATCACCCTCACCGGCCTGCGCGGCGAAGCCCCCGCCTTCGCCCTCAGCTACCTCCGCATGCTCGCCTTCTCGATCCCCTTTTCCACCCTCATGTTCGTCGCCAACTCCTGCCTGCGCGGCGCCGGCGATACGCTCACACCCGCCATCTCCATGGTCGTCGTCGATATCGTCAACATCTTCTTCACCTACAGCCTCACCGTCGGCGCCTGCGGCCTGCCCGCGATGGGCTTCAACGGCATCGCCATCGGCACCATCATCGCCTACATCACCGGCGGCATGCTCCAGGCGGCCGTCCTCATCAGCGGCATCGGCGGCATCCGCCTCCACCTCCACCGCCTCCGGCCGCACTGGACCACCCTCAAGCGCATCTTCCGCATCGGCATCCCCTCCGGCTGCGAGGGCCTGCTCATCTGGACCGCCCAGTTCGTCGTCATCCACGTCATCAACCGGCTCGACGCCAGCAATCGCGTCCCCACCGCCCACACCAACGCCGTGCGCATCGAGGGCCTCTCCTACATGGTCTGCTTCGGCATCGCCATGGCCGCCGCCACGCTGGTGGGCCAGTCCCTCGGCGCCAAGCGCCCCGACCGCGCCCGCCGCTGCGCCAACGCCTGCTATCTGCTCGGCGGCGGCATCATGACCTTCTGCTCGGTGCTCTTCATCGCCTTAGGCCGCCCGATGGCCCGCTTCATGTCCACCGACCCGCTCATCATCGACCTCACCGCCCAGTGCCTCTTCATCACCGCCTTCTGCCAGCCGGGTTTCGCGGCCGCCATCATCTTCTCCGGCGCCCTCCGCGGCGCCGGCGACACGCTCATGGTCATGGTCCTCAACCTCATCAGCATCTTCGCCATTCGCCTCGCCGGCGTCCTGATCGTCGCCCATGGTCTGGGCCTCGGCCTGGCCGCCATCTGGATCGTCCTCGCCGCCGAACTGTTCATCCGCGGCGTCCTCCTCTACGCCCGCTTCCTCCAGGGCGGCTGGGTGAAGGTGAAGGTGTGACCCCCCTGCTGGGCGGTGATGGGCTACGGACGTTTCCATAAGTGTTTTGCGTGGCGATGGTTGTGGTAAAGGTGGCGGGGGCGGGGAGTTGGAAAAATCGCCGCCAAAGCATCTCCAAAGCACCGCCAAAGCATCTCCAAAGCGCCGCCCGAATCGCTCCAAAGCGCCGCCAAATCAACTCCCAATCCTCGCCGAACCGACCGCGTCGATCCGGGTTGCCAGTTGTTGGCAGTTGCCAGTCGCGGTGGGAGAGGAGAAAAACAAGTTCGCCGGGGGTCCTGGCGCCGGGTGGTTTTATACAAGTGTATTATTTGCAGTCTGTTATGGTTCATGTGAGGGTCGCGGGGTGGTTGAAGAAGAGGGTCCCAAATCGGGTCCAAAAGCCGTCCTTTTGACGTCCCGAACGGGTCCGCTTCCCAAGGCAGAAGGCGGAGCGGTTGCCAGTTGTTGGTTGCCAATGGCGGGGCAGGATGGCCCACGAAGTTGCACGAATCCGCACGAAGGGGTTGAGGCCGACGTGTTTAGTTGTTAAAGAGCGGCGAGCATCGTCCCTGCGGATGATGATTTAACTATCATAGACGCGATATATACGGCATACGTTAGGTTTTGTCAATGGAGAAATGGTGGGAATTTCGGGAGACGAAGAAGATTAAACACGAAGAACACGAAGGCACGAAGCGGGGTGTGGTGGTGGCGGACGATCTCGGACGTGTTTGGCGGACCGAACGTAAAGTGTGTGGCTATCTCGGGGGAGGCCGGGCCTTGCCGCATCCAGGCTCGTCGGCGATGATGCCGCGTATGGTCGGGAAGCATCCACACTGGACTCGCACGGAGTTGCTGTTGGCCTTTCGACTCTACTGCCATACCCCGTTCGGGAAGCTCCACCGGCTCAATCCGGAGATCATTGACTTGGCAAAGCAGCTCAAACGCACACCTTCGGCGGTGGGGATGAAGGCGTGCAATTTTGCGAGCCTCGATCCCGCCCAGCAGGCCCGGAACATCGCGGGTCTGGGGAACGCGGGGCGGGCGGATCGGGAGTTGTGGGAAGAATTCCAGAACAACCCGGAGGCAGTCGCGGCCGAAGCGGAGGCGGCCTACGTCGGGCTCACCGATGCCGAGGCACCGCCGCTGCCGGACGAACTGACGATGCCGAAAGGGCCGACGGAAACGCTGCGGTACATGCGTACCCGGCGGGTGCAGAGGTTCTTCGCGGCGGCCGTAATGGCGAGCTACGAGCACCGCTGTGCGCTGTCGGACATCGCGATCCCCGAGTTGCTGAATGCCGGACACATCATCCCGTGGGGCGTCAGCGTCGCGCAGCGCGCGGACCCGCGTAACGGCATCGCGCTGAACGTCCTTTACGACCGGGCGTTCGATCGCGGGCTGATCACGCTGGACGAGTCGCTACGGGTGGTTGTGTCGCCTCGGTTGAAAGTCGCCGACCCGCCGGTGTTCCATCGTCAAGCCCTGATCGAACTTGAGGGGCGGGAGTTGCGGCGGCCTGCGAGGTTTGCGCCGGATCCGAAGGCGCTGGCGTATCATCGGGAGCATGTGTTTGTGTCAGTTGGCTGTTGAGCCGGCGCAGGCGGACGTAGCGTTTTGGGATCACGGTCGGGGATGATATCATCAGTCGAGAGTTGGAGTTGCCCAACATGATTTTGCTTGGAGCATGAGGAGACGCATGGATGCGCGGCCTGTCAACGACGGTCAACCGTGGACGCGCGAACAACTGATTCTCGCGTTCGAGTTGTACTGTCGCATTCCGTTCCAGCGCACCAAAGCGAGCGACAGCCGCGTCAAGGAACTCGCTCGCCTGCTTGGCCGTACACCAGCGTCCATCGCACGTAAGCTCGGCAACTTCGGAGCCTTTGACCCGCAGCTTGCAGCGCGCGACATCTCCGGGCTGACCCACGGCGGCAGACTTGACAAGGCCGTGTGGGACGAATTCCACCAAGACTGGGCCGGGCTGGTCGTTCTCGCCCACGACATCAAGAGCGAACTCAAACCGGGCGAGCCTGTTGAGGAAGTGCTCGTGCAGCCCCAAGGTCAGTCGGAGAGGCTTGTCACCACCAAGCAGCGCTTGCACCAGTCGTTTTTCCGCGATGCGGTTCTCAGCAGCTATAATGCCCGATGCTGTGTCACTGGCCTTCCGATTATCGAGTGTCTGGTAGCCGGGCACATCATTCCGTGGAGCGTGGACGAACACCGCCGCGCCGACCCCACCAACGGCGTGTGCCTGTCGGCTACCTTCGACCGCCTCTTCGACGCGGGACTTATCACGATTGAGAATGACCTCACGTTGTGTGTCAGCGCTCGCTTGCAGAAACTGAGCGACCCGGCTGTTGCGGGACTCGTTGTGATGTATCATGGGCAGAAGATCATCCCGCCGAATCGTTTCTATCCTGACCCGGCATGCCTTCGCTGGCACCGGGAGCACGTTTTTGCGCACACCTGATCGGCAACCCACACAGAGGTACATCGTCATGAACGCACTGATGACCGACACTCTTCTCGCAGAATACGAAACTATCATCACCGACCTGGGCGCGAAGGCAACCGATGCACAGATCGTGCGCATGCTCGTGGAACGCGGCGATTGGACCCAGCGGGGCGCGCGTGAGATCTTGCGGCTCGCCCGGCAATACGGCACGAGCATCCTCCGCAACGCACTGTCGCTCGCCGAAGCGATGGAAATCGAAGACGGTAGTGCGGGCTTCTGAACTCGGTGTCGCTCGCAACACGCGTGGCGCGAGGGTTCCAGGATGCGTGCGGGAGGACCCACCGACCGAGGTCGGTGGGCGTTGGGCGTTGGGCGGTGGGCGTTGGAGCCCCGACCGTAACCACCGACGAATGACCAGTGACCAGACCAGTGATCAGTGACGAGTGATCAGTGACCAGTGACAAATGACCCAAGAACAAAGAACCAATAACCAATAACAAATGGCACCGAACAGGTTGTGTAATCTCCGCCCAACCTGCTAGAATCAAGCAAGTGACAACCGGAGTGCGCCGATGACCTTTCGCGGACACATCAGGAATGGGGTGGCGGTGTTGGACGATCCCGTCCACCTGCCCGAAGGCACGGCCGTTCAGGTGGAGGCCGAGCCCGTCGTATCTGATTTCTGGAGCAATAAGACCATCGAAGAACTGGCCCGCGAGCAGGGAGTCAAACCCATCCGGAGCCTTGACGACCTCGCCGGCGACTGGCCGGCCGAGGACTCCATCGACGAATTCCTCGCTTTCATCCGTGCGGCCCGACGCTGATGCAGGCGGTTCTTCTGGACACGGACGTCTTCTCCTTCTTCTTCAAGCGGGACTCCCGCGCCTCCCTCTACGCGCCGCACCTTCAGAATGCCCGGCCCTGCCTGAGCTTTCAGACCGTGGCGGAATTACGCTGCTGGGCGATCATCAAGCATTGGGGCGATGCCCGCCGACGCAGCCTCGACGAGGCCATGCGCATGTACATCATCTTCCCCTACGATGACGCCCTGTCGCGGTGCTGGGCAGACATTACCGCGTATCGTCGCAGCACCGGCCGACCCATCGAGTGCGGCGATGCCTGGATTGCCGCCACCGCCACCCTCCACGGCATCCCCATCATCACGAACAACGCCAAGGACTATGAAGGGATTCCCGGATTATCAGTGATAAGCCACCAGAACGACCCCCCGTCATGAACCCCGATCCTCCTCACTGCGCCACCGCCAAATGACCAGTGACAATTGACCAGTAATCAGTAATCAGTGATCAGTGATCGGTGACCAGTGACAAATGACCCAACAACAAAGAACAAAGAACCAACAACAAACAACAACCCCCATTCAATCCACTTCCGCCCCCGCGCGCAGCCGCTCGATCTCCTTCAACAGCTCTTCGCTCTCCTTGGCCAATGGCGCAACCCGCTCGATCCTGGCCGCGTCGTCGTCGCGGACGGCCGCGCTCAGCAGACGACACACGTCCCGGCGCTTCTCGCAGAATGCCACCACCGCCCGCTGCACGGCCCTCGCCCGGAGCGTGTCGGGCATTCGTGCCCTGGATAGCTGCCGGGCCCATTTCTCCCATTGCCCCGCCACCGCGTCCGCGTCTTTCACGAACGCCGCACTCTCCACCTGCGGCTGCGCCACCTGGTTGAACAGCCGGCCGTAGCCCGCAACGATCCCATCCTGGGCCTCAAGGAACGCATGCCAGTCGCCGCGAAACTCCGTCAATTCCCGGTAGCCGGGCTCCACCTTGGGCATGGCCCACAACAGCGTGCCGGCCACCGCGACCGACGCGGCCACTCCCGCGACCGCCCGCGGAAACGCCTGCCGGGCGCGGCGCTGCGGATCGGTCGGCCGGGCCATGATCGCGCCCAGCGCGAATCCCGCCCCCAGCCCGCCCAGGTGGGCGGCGTTGCTGATCCCCGGCGTCGTCAGTCCGAAGATGACGTTGTATCCGACGAAGACCGCGGTGTTGGCCAGCAGCGACTGGGCCACCCCGGCCGGGAACGAGCCTCGTTGAAACACCAGGTACGCCGCCAGCGCGCCGTAGACCGCGAACACCGCCCCCGAGGCCCCGACGCAGACCGCCTGCGGGGTCCACCAGATGCTCGCGATCCCCGAGACGATCGCGCCGAAGAAATAGATGAAGCCCAGCGTCCGGCTTCCGTACAGCCCCTCGGCAAGCCGCCCCACGCACAGCATCGCCTGCATGTTCGCGAACAGGTGGATCAGGCCGAAATGCAGGAACGCGCTGCTGAGCAGCCGCCACCACTGGCCGCTGGTGGTGGTGGCCCAGTGATCCGCCCCGATGCTCAGCAGTTGCTGCGCTGTCGGCGCAAACCAGGCTTTGGTAATCACCCCGGAGGCGACGTACGCCAGGATGTTCAGGATGAGCACGGCCATGGTGACGACCGGCGCCGCGCCCGCGATCATCGCGGCCAGCGACTTGGCCGCTTCCTGCTGCCGCGCCGCTTCCGCCTGGGCAGCTTCCAGTCGCCTGGCCGCCTCCGCCTCGGCCGCACGCACTGCGGCCAGCTCTGGTGCCCGCCCGTCGTGCGGAGACTTCGGCCAGTCCGGAAATTCCGGCGGGCCGCCCGGCTGACTCGAATGTGGATCGTTCATGACCTGTGTACTCCAATCTTCCCGGGAGGGCCGCAGTCGCTGCGGCCGTTTCGCAGCGCGACCATTCCGGCCGTGCAGAAGCACGGCCCTCCCGAATCTGCGGTCATGCCCATGTCGTCGGCTGCCGCTCCGTGATGATATCAGGGTAATGGCGAGTAGCCACAATCCGGTAGGACAGGCATTCTCGATCCCGCTGAAGAACCCGGACTTGCCGGCAAGTGCCGCCGACGCCCTCGTCGGCCGGGGCTGAAAACGCCGTTCGGAATTGCCGGTGAGGGCACCGGCTCTACTTCTCGTCGGCCGGGGCTGGCAACGCCGTTCGGAATTGCCGGTGAGGGCACCGGCACCACTTCCTCGTCGACGGAAGCCAACCGCGTTCCCACGCGAACACGCCCGGCACATCCGGGTGTGCCCGTCATTCTTGGTCGACCGCTTGTCTGTAGCCGCGATCGCTGATCGCGGGTCGCGGCCGCGATGAGCGATCGCGGCGACAGACGTCGGTGCACCCAGCCCGCCGCGCGATAGAATCCGGCCGTCAGGACTCACCCTGCCACACGGCCAAGGACGGTGACATGAGCGAAAAAATCTGGATCAACGGCGAAGTGGTCCCCGGAAGCGTTGCCCGCATCGACCCCGAAGACCGCGGCTTCCAGTTCGCCGACGGCATCTACGAGGTCATCCGCATCTACAACCGGCGGCTCTTCACGCTCCGCCAGCATCTCGATCGCCTCTACAAATCGGCCGGCGGCATCGACCTGTCCCTGCCCCTGGAGCGCGGCGAACTCGTCCACCAGCTCGAGGCGTTCGTGCAGCGACACGCGCCGTCCGAGGGATACATCTACCTCCAGGTCACCCGCGGCGCGGCCCCGCGCAACCACGTGTTCCCGAACCAAGCCACCCCGACCATGCTCTTCTACGCCCGGCCAATGCCGGAGCAGGCCGAGCCGGGCGCCTCGCCCGGGGCAGCGCTGCAGAGCGTTCCCGACGAGCGCTGGAAACGCTGCTGGATCAAGTCGATCGCCCTGCTGCCCAACGTGCTGGCGAAGAACGCCGCCATCGCGGCCGGCGCGGACGAAGCGGTCTTCGTCGACGACGGCGCGGTCACGGAATGCGCTGCCAGCAACTTCTTCGCCGTCTCGGCCGGCAGGCTCCTCACGCATCCCGTCGGTCCCAAAGTCCTCCCCGGCATCACCCGGCTGGTTCTGCTCGAACTGGCCGCCGCCTTGAAGATTCCGCTCGAAGAGCGCCCCATCCGTGAGAGCGAGGCCCTGGCCGCGGACGAAATCTTCATCAGCAGCACCACCCGCGAAATCTCCTGGGTCGGCCGGTGGAACGGCAAGCCCGCCGGGGGAGGCAAGTGCGGCCCGGTCACCCTGCGGCTGCATGAGGCCATCCGGGAGAAGGTGCGCAGCGAAACACATCGGGTGTCGTGACGGGTCTGCCCGTTCTTTTTGGCAAACCGCCTGTCTGTAGCCGCGATCGGTGATCGCGGTTCGCGGCCGCGATCAGCGATCGCGGCTACAGGGAGAAACGCCCGCCATGCAGAGCGCAGCGAAGCATCTCCGCGTGGTCTAACCACGTCTGTCTACGGGATCGCGCACCGGCTCCTGCCGCTACATCCGTGGATCGTACTGCTCGACTTCGCTTTCAGAATCGGCTCGAAGCTGCTGCAACAGATCGACATAGTCGGCGTCGTCGAGCTCGAACCAGTCGGGAATGGCGGCCACCGAACACTCGCGCTGTTTGGCCAGCGCGGCGACGATGCGCTTCCGCAGATCAGGGTCCACGATTTCGCGAATTCTAATCATGCCCTGATTGTACCCCGCGTTTGGAGGATCGCGCAGGGAAAAACGGGCAACATGAGGCGAAAGACCGCGATCGACGATCGCGGCTACAAGGCCGGCGCAATAAAAAAAACGGGCGCCAATATGGCGCCCGTTCGTGTACGGGATCAAGAAGACCGCCTGAAGGCGGTACTCCAAACATCCGCCTGAAGGCGGTACTCCAAACATCCGCCTGAAGGCGGTACTCCGAACATCCTCAGTTCCGCTGGTAGTCGAACTGGATCTGGGTGTCCGGCTGCTCGACGGGCTGGGTGGTCGTCACCACGGCCGGGCGATACCAGGCGGGATATCCCGCGAACGGATCGACGGCGACCACCGGCGGCGGAGCAGGCGCAACCGCCACTTCGGCCACGACAGCGGGCTGCGCCACGACGACCAGCGGCGCCGGCCGATACCAGCGCGGATAGACGGCGAAGGTGTCCACCACGACGATGGCCGGGCCCGGAGCGACGATCACGGGTTCGGCCGGCACGTAGACGACCGGCATGGGAGCATAGGCCACGGGGGCATAGACCATGGGGCCCGCGACCATGACCCCCGGCGCGACGATCACGGCGGGGGCGACCACAGGGGGCACATAGTACGCGGGGCCGGTGTTGATGCCGATACCGAAGGCGAAGCTGTTGTGCCGCCCGTAGCTCGCGAAGCCGAAGCCGAACGAGTCGACGCCGCCGGAACCGATGCCGATGGCCAGCGCGAACGAACTGTGCGCCCGATGGTAGTCGGGCTCATAATGCCGGTCGTACACGCGGCGGGCTTCGGTGACGTTGGTCACCCGCCGGTTGACGACCGTCTCGTTCACGATCGTCTTGTTGACCACGGTCGTGTTCGTCACCGTCTTGTTGGTGACGTTGGTGTTGGTCACGTTCTTGTTCGTCACGGTCGTGTTCGGCCGCACGCCGGGCCCGGGAACGATGGCGGGCGGCGCGGGTTTGACAATCTTGGGCGTGTAGGGATCGACGATCGGGGGCTTGGGGCCCGGCTTCACGACATCCGCGGGGCCCGGCTTGATGATGGTCGGAGGCAAGGGCTTGGGCGTCGGCTTGACGTCGGCAGCCGGGTCGGGCTTCTTGATCGTCGGCGGCAGGGGCTTGGGCCCCGGCTTGACATCGTCGGCGGGCTTGATGGTCGGCGGCAGCGGCTTGGGCCCCGGCTTGACATCATCGCCCGGCACGGGCTTCTTGATCGTCGGCGGGAGCGGCTTGGGCCCCGGCTTCACGTCGTCGCCGGGGACGGGCTTGCCCGGCTTCTTGGTGCCGGGCTTTGTCGGATCGTCCGGATCCGCCGGGGCCGCCAACGGAGCGCCGGGGCGCCGCTGATCGGCGAATGCCACCTGATCTGGGATTCCCGGCGCCGGCAACTGCGGCGCAGAAGAGTCGGGCATGGCCCACGCGGGCACGGCCCAGAGTCCAACCAACAACACTGCTGCTTTGACACGATTCATATAGCGCTCCTTCAACATGCCTGTATTATCTCTCGCTTTCCTAGACAATCAACGGCTCGTTTGGTCAGTTGTTTCCGTACAATCAGTTGGCAATTATCTAATTACCGTCAGAATAATGACTTGCGCGTCATTCGATGCGTCCGGTATCCGATGCGGATTCCGCGCTGGCGAAGCGGTGCCAATAGTCGTAAACACAAT
This sequence comes from Tepidisphaerales bacterium, assembly GCA_044450885.1. Classification (GTDB taxonomy): domain Bacteria; phylum Planctomycetota; class Phycisphaerae; order Tepidisphaerales; family Tepidisphaeraceae; genus JANYKD01. The sequence goes on along the minus strand of JBIOJL010000090.1, from coordinate 5,121 downwards.
CCAGTACGGTAGTTACGAATCAAATTAACCATCAATAGAATTCGGCGTCCACGCGATGCAGATTTCCGTCCATGGTCAATCCTATGCCATTGCGTTGCCCGGCTGCAAAGTGTATTTCTTCGCGATCACAGATCCGGGAAGGCCGTGCAGAAGCACGGCGGGGACCGCGATCGGCGATCGCGACTACAGACGGCCGCAGAGGACTGCGGCCCTCCCAGGAAAATGGCCGCACCCATGAACTCATCCTCACCACCATCTCGTCCCACCGCACTGATCACCGGCGCCTCGGCCGGCATCGGACTGGACCTGGCCCGGCTCTTCGCCGCGGGCGGCCACAATCTCATTCTCGTCGCGCGGCGCAAGGAGGTTCTCGAGCAAACCGCCACCGAGTGCTCCGCCCGGCACCAGGTCCGCGCCGAAGTGATCGCCGCGGATCTGGCGGACCCGGCCGAATCCGCCCGGATTCTCGACGAGACGACGCGCCGTGGCCTTTCCGTGGACATCCTTGTCAACAACGCCGGCTTCGGCTCGCACGGCGAGTTCGCCGCCGCCGACATCGCCCGCGAACTGGCCATGGTCCAGGTAAACGTCTGTTCGCTGATCCATCTCACGCGGCTATTCCTGCCGGCGATGCTGGAGCGGAAGTCCGGGCGCATACTCAACGTGGCGTCGATGGCCGGTTTCGTGCCGGGGCCGTACATGAGCACGTACTACGCGACCAAGTCGTTCGTGGTCTCGCACTCGCTGGCGCTCTGGCGGGAACTGCGCCGCACGGGTGTAAGCCTGACGATCCTCTGCCCGGGGCCGACACACACGGAATTCCAGCAGAGCGCCGGCATCGGCCACGCGAAGCTCTTTTCGGGCTCGTCGGTCATGCGCAGCATCGACGTGGCCCGCGCCGGGTACGAAGGATGTCTCAAAGGGAAGTTGTTTGTGGTTCCGGGCGCGTTCGCCAGGCTTTCGCTGGCCGCGGCACGCCTGGTCCCGCTTCGCCTGTTGACCCGGTTTGTAGCCGACCGGAATCGGAAGCGGTGAGGTCGCGAGGTCAGCGCGGTTGGGAGGGCCGTGCTTCTGCACGGCCGGGACCGCGATCAGCGATCGCGGCTACAGACCGCCGGGACCGTGATCGGCGAGCGCGGCTGCAGACGGCCGCAGAGGACTGCGGCCCTCCCTGATTTCTGGTCGTGTCCGACCTCACTCGGTCACAACGTACACGGCCGCGCAGGCGTTGAGCGTGACAACCACAGAGCCGGTGGCCGCTTCCTTCTCGGCGGTCTCGCCCATGCTGTTGACGATCTTCACGCGGCCGGGCGGCACCTTCACATCGACAGTTGCGTCGGCTTTTGCATTCCAGATCGCCAACACCTGTTTCTTCGTGCCGGCGGCCGAGACGAAGCGGTAGGCCATGTTTCCATCTCCGGCGTCCACCAGCGCATCGTACTTCATCCCGTCCAGCGTCTCGGCCAGCACCGCATACGCCCGATACGACGGCTTGGGCCGGCCGTCGCGGCGCATGATGCCCATGTTGTGCTCGAAATAGAACGGATCGTCGCCATCGTTGCGAAAGTCGTACCAGAAGGTACGCGGGTCGATTCCCGAGACGATGGATGCGAGGTAGACGCGCGCGATCAGTTCCGCCTGGGTCCGCTGGCTCACGGGCTGGAAATCCTGGCCCAGCACGTGGTGCGGCGTGTGCGTGGCCCAGCCCATCTCCGTCAGCCAGACCGGCCGGCGTTTGCCATCGGGCAGTTTCACCTGGTCGGACACTTTCATGAGGTCGCTGATGAACGCGTCGTCGTCGTATTTCGTGCGGTAGGGGTGAATGGTCAGCACGTCGAAGGGCGCGCCCAGTTTGAGCATCTTGTCGATGAAGTTGCGGTCGATGCCGGCCGTGGAAATGCCCAGCACCTGTGCGGATGGGTCCACCTCCTTGATGGCCGCGTAGCTCTTCTTGAGCAGTTCGGCGTAAAGCTCCTTGGGCCCCTGCCAGAAGAAGATGTTGGGCTCGTTCCAGATCTCCCACTGGTTGATGCGGCCCTTGTAGCGCGCGACGAGCTGGCGCAGATAGGTCACATACTGGTCAACACCTTCGGATGTGTACTGTTTCGACCACGGCGTCCAGTAGCCGACGATGGCATAGACGGTGATGCCGTTGCGGTTGGCGCAGTCGAGCAGGCCGTCGTAGTAGTCCCAGGTGAACTTCCCCGGCTGCGGCTCGATGCGCGACCAGGCGAAATCCTCGCGCGACCATTTGACGCCGGCATCACGGGCCTTCCTGGCCACTTCTTCCATGTCCTGCTTGCCGTAGCGGCCGAGGTAGACGCCCATGCCGAAGGGCGACTCCGGCTGCAACTTCGCATCCTCCCGTGCCGGCATGGGAGCAACCCAGTACGCATGCACAGGCGCAACCTGCTGGCCAGGCGCGGTCAACTCAAAGCGAGTCTCGACAAACTTCAGGCCTGCCGGCACGCCGTCGGACGGTATGTCGACGGCCAGCGCCTTGCCCGCGGGCGGCAGCTCGAGTTTGCGGCTGCCTTTGCCCAGTTCGTTGCGCTGCCAGTCGAGGATTGTCCATGTCAGCGCCGCCTCGGCGGGCGCGGACAGCAGCGACCGGAGCTCGGCCCGGAATGCGGGCTTCTCCGCCTGCGCATCGGCCGTCATGACCAACATTTTGTCGGCCGGACAGCGGCCGTCGACGGTGATGCCGAGCAGTTCGAGGTCGGCCTGGTCCGCGTTGCCATTGGCCAGAAACCGGATCTCGCCGATGCGCAGGGGCCCGTGGATCTTGCCGTCGTTCTCGCCGCTGTGCCATTGCCAACCTTCACCGGGCGGCATGGCGATGGCCAGTTCCTGTTCCCCTTCGCCCTTGAGTTCGCCGACGACCTTGTGGAAGGTCATGAAGTGCGTGCGCATGGAAATTTCCAGCGGATGCCCTTTGGCGCTGCCGCGGACGCGCAACCGCAGTTGTGCCGGGCGCGTCAGCAGGGAACGATCCGGCACTTTCAAGGAGACGGCCGACGCTCCCTTGGAGAAATCCAGGTGCAGCGATCGTCCGGTGAGCGAAGTGGCGCCGGCACCGGCCGCGGAGACGCGCCAGCCCTCGGCCGGGTCAAACTGGTAGGCCGGGTAGGATGCTTTGGCGTCGGCGGCGCCCTGTCCCCGCGCTGCGGCGGCCGTGAGAAGGAAAAGCAATCCGAGAGTCCGTTGGAGCGTGAGTGGAGTCCGCATGAGCGAATTGACTATCAGTCCGGAACAGGCATGTCAATCGGTCGACTGCGCCGGCGCATTGCTCCACTGATGCCCGCACTCCCGGCAGCGCTTCTCGCGCTTGGACAGCAGCCACCACAGGCCAAGAAGGAACTCCGCCAACAGCCAGGGCAGCAATCCCCACGACAGGGCCGAATCAAAGGCATCCGCCAGTTCGGCAGGGATTACCAGACGGAACAGTTGGGCAATAATCTGGGCGACGATCAACAGGAAGAAAGTGCCGCGCACGCGCTTCAATCCCGGCGACAGCGGCAGCATGTCCACGGTCCGCCGATGACATTTCGGGCAGCGCCAGGCTTCATCTGCATACTCCCCCTCCATGTCGATTGCTGCCGGCCGGGACAGGATCTTCTCCGCCAGCAGCAGATTGAGTTCCTCAACTTGCAGGCTAACCTCGGGGAACGCCAGTGAATAGGCCAGCGTCACCGGCGCGCCGGCTATGAAACAATGAATCCCCTCCGACTCGAGCTTTGCCCGCGCCATTTCGGCTTCCATCAACTGCATCCGCCGCAGGGTCACGAGCCGCAAGCCATCCCCGGCCCAGTAGTTGGGAATGATCGGCTTGTCGGCGGGTATGGCAGGGATCGGCGCCGGCTCCGAGTCCTCGTCGTCCAATCCACCCATATCCCGCGGATCGCTCATGACTTCAGCGTACCACCGCGAAGTTGCTGGGGCAACACAAGGTGTCAGCCGGATGCGATGTTCGGAGTAGAGCCTTGAGGCGGTGTGAATCGAACACAAGACCGGCTGAAGCCGGTACTCCGAACCTCCGGCTGAAGCCGGGACTCCGAACTTCCGGCTGAAGCCGGTACTACGAACGCCGCATTTGATTCCCCCGACGAATCTGGCACAATCCCTGCTGTCGAGTATGGTGCTCGGACCCACATCACAAAGGAGAGACGCAGGATGAACAAGACAATCGCATTCCTGAGCGGGCTTCTGATGGCCGTCGTCGTGGCCGGGTGCTCCTCGGCTCCCAAGGCCGAGTTGCTCGTCGCCCTGCCGGACTACTGCAACACGCCGGACGGGATGTGCCTGATGCCGGACAACAGCATCATCGTGTCCATCCCCAACTTCAACGACGAGAGCAAGCCGCCGCTGCTGATGCGGATCACGCCGGACGGCAAGGCGGAGAAATTCTACGAATTCCCCACGCCGTATCCGGGGCTGCCCGCGGGCATCGACCGCATCGGGGCCATGGGCATCGCGCGGGCGCCTTCGGGCGATCTCTATCTGGCCGACATGATGTTCATGAAGGACAAGAACCAGAAGTCTCGTTTGTGGAAGCTCGTGGTGAAGGACGGCAAGGTCGAGAAGATGGTCCTCGTGGCCAGCGGCTTCAACGTCGCCAACGGCACGGCCATCAACGGCGGATACTGCTACATCACCGAGTCGGTGCTGGAGGACGACTCGCACCCGCTGACCAGCGCGGTGCTGCGCTTCCGGCTCGACGAGGAGAACGTCACGCTCAAGACCCCTCTCGCCGGCGACCCGCACATCGTCACCACGTTCAAGAGCCTCAACCAGGATTGGCGCTTCGGCGCCGACGGCATCGAGTTCGACAGCAAGGGCAACCTCTTCGTCGGCCTCTTCGGCGACGGCATCATCCACAAGATCGCTTTCGACGCGGACGGCAGGGTCAGATCCAACAATGCCTTCGCCTGCCTTCCCGGCAAGATGATCAACTGCGACGGCATGCACCGCGACGCGGCAGACAATCTCTACGTGGCCGACTCGGCCGCCAATGCCGTGCGGATCATCCGCCCGAACGGGCAAGTGGACACGCTCTATGAGAACGACGACGTGCTCGACAAACGCAGCGGCCAGCTCGACCAGCCGTGCGAGGCGCTGGTG
>JBIOJL010000089.1:0-15975 GCA_044450885.1 Tepidisphaerales bacterium | reverse complement strand
TGGTCCAGATGTAGCGGCAGTAGCCGAGTTGCTCGATGACCATGGGCACGGCGATGTAGAGGAGGATGAAGAGGTAGAAGGTGAAGATGGTGCGGCGGGTGCCGACCTTGAAACAGGCGATGGCCATGGCGATCGAGCCGGTGATGAAGGCGGTGGCGCAGGCGATGAGCCAGGAGATGACGATCTGGTTGATGGCGACGCCGCCGAATATCTGGGTGATGGCGAAGACGGGGATGCCGGAAAGCAGGAGCGTGACCACGAAGAAGAGCCGCGAGAGCAGCGAGCCGAGGACGATTTGCCCGTTGGTGAGCGGAGTCGAAAGGAGTATGTCGTAGGTCTGCGAGTCCTTTTCCTGGGTGATGGCCCCGGCCGTGAACACCGGCGCCAGCAGGGCGACCAGGCCAAGCTGGACGTAGCTCATCAGGTAGAATATCTCGGCCGAGGTCTTGGTGAGTTTGGAGAGCGAGCCATCCATCTCGCCAAAGGCGGGCAGCAGGCGGAACATGACCAACAGCACGAGGATGCCGAGGTAGCCGGAGCGGATGAAGAGGTCGCGCTTGCGTTTGCCGCCGGACTCGACCACCCGGAGGAGGATCGGGTTGGCGGGAATCAGACGGAATATGTAATTGCCAATACCAAGCATTGTTGAACTCGAATGGCGAAACTCGAATAGGCCAGTATCATCACGGCATTCGTGGTCTCAGGGCGTGTGATGCTTGAGGCCGGCAATCAAATCAAAATGCGGATCAGTGGAATAGACAGCCAAGTCCTTGTTGAGGGCTACGGCCGCAATCGCGAGATCGGTTAATGGCAACGAGTGGCCATTCGCCGCTAATCTTCTTCCCAGCTTCGCGGCAGCGTTCCAATCCATCCAAGTGACATTCAGATAATGCAAGGATTCCAACACCGAACCGATCCAGTCCGCGTGTTCATCGCGACGGTAACCGAGCAACGTTTCCGCGAGAATCGGACCTATCAACGCGGCGCGATCGTCGTCGATCAGGTCATCCACCGCCGATTTCTCGGACGATGGGGAATTCCTGAAATATGCTTCCCATATGCAGGTGTCAATCAAGACGGCATCGTCAATCGCCATGCCTGCTCCTTAGTTCGGCCGCATCGTGTGCCCGCCAGTCCGCGTCCATTGGAAACTTGCCCGCCGACGCTTTAAGCTGCATCCGGCGAATGTAACGCAAATATTCGATTGTGGCACATCGCACAGCGGCCGCATCATCTGCTTGATGCGTGAACGCCTTGACGCTGGCAAGTTCTTCTGGTGTGAGTTCGACAGTAGTTGGCATGATTACTCCTGAACGTGCATATTCTACCCGCCAAGCATTTGGCGAATCCAGCGATCTATTGCACCATTCCTTTAGTTAAGCGCATAAACGCCGTCTCCAGATTCACTTCCTCTTCGTGCAGCATGGTCAGCCGGTGGCCGGCGGCCAAGAGCATCTGGGGGAGGAACGTGTAGTCGGCCACGCCTTCCCGGAGCGACACCTCGATGTGCCCGTCCTTGATGGCGGCCTCCAGGACGTTGGCATCCTGGGACATCAGCGCCGCGGCCGCGGTGTTGTCGCCGGCGACGGCCCCGTGCAGGATCGTTCCGGTCTTGGCGCGTTGCAGGATGTCGTGGACCGGGCCGGAGTAGAGCAACTCGCCCTGCTCGATGATCCCGACCTTGTTGCACAGGTCGGCCAGTTCGGGAAGGATGTGCGAGGAAATCAGGATGGTCTTGCCCATGCGCCGCAGTTCCTTGAGCAGCTCGCGCATCTCGATGCGAGCCCGCGGGTCGAGGTTGCCGGCCGGCTCGTCCAGCAGCAGCACTTTGGGGTCGTGCAGCAGCACACGGGCGATGGAGAGGCGTTGCTTCATGCCGCGGCTGAGCGAGTCGACCAGGGCATCGCGCTTGAAGGCCAGGTCGGTCAACTCCAGCACGTCGTTGACCACCTTGGTGCGGGCGGAGCCGTTGATGTTGTAGGCGGCCGCGAAGAACTCGCAGTATTCCTGCACCACCATGTCCTCGTAGGCGCCGAAATAGTCCGGCACATAGCCGATGAGCGGGCGGATCAGGCGCGACTGGAAACCGATCACCTGATCGCAAATGCGCGCCTCGCCCCAGGTGGGCTGCAGGAGCGTCGCCAGGATCTTGATGGTGGTGCTCTTGCCGGCGCCGTTGGGGCCGATGTAGCCGAAGCAGTCCCCTTCCTCGATCTCGAGATTGAGGTTCGACAGCGCCACCAGCGTGCCGTAGCGCTTGGTCAGGTTCACCGTCTTGATCACGACGGCCATAAATCAACCTTTCACTTTTCCACCGGCTGCGTCGTCGGCGTGCTTTCCGACGGACGCTCCAGCGGAATCACGAACTGGTAGTACACAGCGCCCGTGCCGGCCATCTTCCGGCCATCCACCTCCAGTGTAACCGGCAATGGCGAAATGTCGGCGCTCGGATCGTCCCCTCTGGCCAGAATCACCATATTCCCGGCCAGAATGGCGGCCGAGGCGTCGAGATGCCGCGCGGACCAGCGGTGGATGACATAGCTCGCCTCCTTGTCTGTCCCCTTGGGGCGCGGCTGGATGCGGTCGAAGAGGCTCAGCAGCAGGAACGGCAGTTCGCGGTTGTTGCCCATGAACCCGCCGCTGTCGGCGCGGCGCAGCGTGTCGTCGAAACTCGGCATCCACATGCCGTTGAGAAGACCGTAGTCGCACATTGCCGTCGGGGCGGCGCTGCCGCCTATGGTCTTTCTTGTGTCCTTGTCCGACACCTTTGCCAGGTCGAGCTGGTCGCCTTTGGCCCAGACCGGTTTCCCCTCGCTGCCGCGCAAGCGCAGCAGGGTGTCGTCCTTCACGCCGCCGGTATTGAACGCAATGTAGACCTGATAGAGATCGTGTCCGGTCAGGTTCGTGAGCTTGCCCGTAAGACCGTTCTTGCCCCAGGAAGCGTTCCCTTCGATCCCGGTGATCTTCGTTCCCGTCCAGTCCAACTGGAATTTCTTCAACGTGCTGCGGAACGGGACGGTGATGGCGCCCGGCGTGCCCGTCGAGCGCTCCGGCACCGGCACATCGTATTCCAGGTATCCCAGGAACTCGGATCCTTCGGGGCTGTACCGCGTATGTATCGGCAGCGGGGTCACGGTGCTCACCAGCCCCGTTGCCGTATCCTTGAGTTCGATCTTGAGACGCGCATCCTGCTTGACCAGCAGGCCCACCTGGCTGACCACGCGCGAGTCCGCGGTGCCCGACCAGCGCACGAACGAGACGTGGGCCATTTCCGGCGGCCCGCGCAGCACCAGCCGCACGAACAGACCCGTCACGCCGGTGGCTCCGACCGCGCAGGCCGCGAACATGAACCAGCTTTGGTGCGTCTTCTTCCTGCCAAGGAGGAAGAAGTAGCTCCCCAGGCAGGCCACCAGCCAGTAAGCGGCGAAGAAGAGAAGGGCGAGCCCCACGAGCGCGGCGGCCCGGCCCGGAATCTCCGTCGAACTGAGGAAGCTGCGGCTCGGGTCGGGCGTCGAGTAGTTGGGGCCCTTCGCATAGTTCGCCTGCGTCTTCCTGCACGCGTCGACGAAGTCGCTGGGGAATCCCTGCGTCTTGGCCACATCGGGGTGCATGGTCGTGTTGTTCGGCAGGCCCAGCACCTTGTCCCAGATTCTGCCCCAGCCGTAGAGCCGCAGATCCGCCTTGTCCAGCCTGCCCTGTCGCACTGTCGATGGCGATATCGCCGGGCTGCCCAGATCCTGCGCCACCCACGTCACCAGGCCCTGCCCGTACATCCATCGCGCCAGGTACGGCGAGTTCGCCTCCCCCAGGCTCCATTCCTCGACTCGCGCTCCGGGGCGCACGGCCGCCCGGCAAATCGGAATGGAGCGGCCGCGCAGGTCGGGCCAGGGATCCATATCGTTTGGCAGGTCCCGGTCCTGCGAGAGCTCCTTACGATCCAGATCCGGAACGCCGGCGAGTTTGCGCAGCGACCCGGCGTTCTTTTCCTCGGCCATCCCCGTCGCCACCACCGGCAACATGGCCGCCAGCGGACCATCCCGCGTCTTCTGCCATTCGACGCTCTGGCACACCACCATGCGTCCGCCGGATTTCACCCATTCGTCGATGGCTCCGATCGCATCGGGGTTGACCAGGCCGGGGTCCGGATGGTCCCAGATGAAGTCATCGACGGCGTCGAAGCCCAGCGGGTTGGTCGGCAGGTCGTTTTGCGTGACGGCGACGTAGACGACGTCCTCCATCATCGCGTACGCGTCGTAGTAGGCCGCGAGGTTGGGTTGGCTGCCGCTGGTGGTCAGGCCGACGACGAGCCGGGAACCTCGCCCCGACGGCATCATACCGTCCAGATTCCGCAGCGCGGTCCCCGCGCTGAACTTGATCTGCACGATCTGTTTCTCGCCCTTGCAGAGGAATACGCGGATGAGGCTGGCCAGATCGGCGGGGCCTTGGGCGCGGTCGAGATCGCGCGGCTGCGGCCGGAAATAGACCCAGACCTGCTCTTCGTGACGTTCGCCCGGCCGGTTGCCGTTGAGCGTGAAGGGGCGGCTGTAGCTGACCCGGTCGCGGTCCATGTCCTCCTGGATCACCTGGATGCGGTACGTTTCCGCTTCGCCGACGGTGGGGCGCAGGCGCAGCTTCATCGGCACCCAGCAGTTCGGGCGGTACCAGCCGCCGAAGCCGATCAGTTCGACTTCCCCCTCGGCCTGACCCAGCGCCGCGGTCGCCATACACATCAGGAGAATCCCCACCAGGGAAACACGCATGGCACCACTGTACGTGCGTAGGTAAATAGCGTCAACAACCGATTTGCGGTTCGTTGGACAATCCTTGCCGGGGGGGCAACCAGAAATCAGGGGTGACGGTGCTCCTGCACGGGGCCTTCCCGGATTTGTGGGCACGCCCCCACCCGCCGGTCTGCCCATCTTTCTTGGCAAACCGCCTGTCTGTGGCGTGTCGCGTTATTCCTCGCCGGATGGGGGTAACTGCCCGGCGCGGAGGGCCTGACCATTCTTCCGGGCAATGCGTCTGACTGGCTGAATTTGGTGGCACGGGCTTCCAGCCCGTGGTGTCGGTACTCCGACACATCCTCGTTGCCCGGAAAAATGGGCACGCCCGGGGCCAGGCGCGGATGAGTTCCAGGCGAATCGCGATATCGTCGGGATGATTCATTACCAAAAGGAAGCAGTCATCGGCGCAGACCGTCACGCGTGCGAAGCCAGTGATCTCTCGGCCTTCAGTCTCAGAATGGCCAGCAGACTGTCGACATGCAGATATCCATCGAGCTCGTCCGCTTCCTGGGAAGTCAACGCTCCATCCTGCGCCTTGGCCGACAACTGCTCGTAACGAGCGTGGTCTTTCCCCCGGAAATCCAAGCTCAGGACGTACCGTGCCAAATCCGGAGGAAGCGTCCCTTTGTCAGGTTCAACCACCCGCTGGAAGATCTACGTACTTTCGGCAGTAATGGCCATGATGTCATCGTACCACAGAACTCTCGAAGATCACTGGAATTTTCGCTCCTGTCAACACGCCTCTGTCAGTACCGACTCGCTCGGAGGAGGGCTCAAAACCTCGGTCGAAGTTGCCGCGAGTTGGGAATCGCCGTCGCTTCCACCTCGAACAGCAGATCGTTGCGGCAGACATCCGACAGCACCACCACCCACGGCCACGGCAGCGTATCCATGAACAGCCGGCGGAAGATCGTCTCCACCTCCGGCGTCTTGCAGTAGGCGATGGCCGCCACCACGTCGTCGCGCTCGCACTGCACGTCGGCCAGTACCGCGATCACGTTCTCCAGCGTCATGCGAATCTGGCCCTCGGCGTCGTCGATGAAGCAGGTGTTGCCGGCCGCGTCGATGGCGGCGGTGCCGGAGACGAAGCTGGTGTAGCCGGCCGGCGTGACCACATTGGCCCCGCGCGCAAAAGCCGAGCCGTATTCGTAGGCGGCGCGTTGTTTGCCCGCGGCCTGATGACGCTGGATGCACTCTTGGTGCCCGGCCGCCGCGATGAAATCCAGGGTACACGCGGACGGCGTCGCCGGGGCCACGCCGATGCCGGTTGAAGCCGGCACATCCCCTTGCTTGCCGGGGATCAGCAGGCCATCCTCGATGAACAGCGCGTTGCGGGCTCCGTTGAACGGCCCGTACCAATCCAGAATACCCCGCATGAAGATCCAGGTGCGGGCCACATCGTGCAGCGTCATTCCGGCCTGTTTCAGCACAGACCGGGCACGGCGGAACATGCTGTCGGCCTGGGCGGCCGGCTCGCCACGCGCCGTGGGTAGGATTCCCGAGCCGATGCACCATTTCACCCCCTGGGCGCGGAACAAGCGGGCGACGGGTTGGTTGTCGAGCCTGAGAATCGTCGGCGGATCGATAGGCGCGATCGCGTGAAGTTGAACGGCCAACTCCTTCTGTCCGGGATCGGCCAGCAGGAAGCACGGCGGCACCCCGTCATGCCGGCCGCGCGACGCCGTCTGCCAGGCGTCCAGCACGATGTCATAACACCCCGGCGGCATGATGACGCGTTCATGGGCGATCGCCGACCCGGTTTCCACGACCGTCTCGTACAGCGCCAGAAATGCATCGTGAACTCCATCCGGCGAGATGGCTTCGGCTTCGAGGTTAGCCCGAAGATAGTATTCGTGGGCCGAGCGCGAGCCGGCCGAACGGATGTCGAGTCGAGTCTGCTGGATGGTCATCACGTTCACGCCCGGCCAAGAGGAAGAACTTAGCTCTCGCCCGGTCTTATGACTCCTCTGTAATTTCGTACCGCCCGACTGCGTGGATGTTGCAGGCGACCACAGTATGGGAGGGCCGTGCTTCTGCACGGCCGGAATGGTTGCCCCGCGAAACGGCCGCAGAGGACTGCGGCCCTCCCGGAAAGATGGTGCCGCCTGTCGTACGCCACTGTCACCCTGTCAACCGGCATCTGGCAGGGACCGAAAGTGCCCTCGCAGGACTGGCGGCACTTGGCGGGGTAGGTTGTTTCCATTAACATTCGCCGCCGTAGAAGTGCTGAGTGGGACTTGGAAGTCTCCGCGTCCGCTGAAGCGGACCCCACGGTACTCAGCACCCAGCACTCAGGACTGAACTCATGGCCAAGGCTCGTGCAATCGTCAAGCGTCGCAAGGCGGTTCGGAACATCCGCAAGATCACCAAGACCATGCAGATGATTGCGACGGCGAAGTTCCAGAAGTCGCTCAAGCGGGCGGTGGGGACCAAGCCGTTCACGCTGAACGTGCGCGAACTGGTGAAGGAACTGGCCGCGTCGGTGGGGAATGTCGAGCATCCGCTGTTGCGCCGGCCGGAGGGAGCGGAATGCACGAACCGGATTGCGCTGGTGGTGATCACGTCGAATCGCGGGCTGGCGGGGGCGTACAACGGCAACGTGCTGCGCAAGGCGAACGCGTTCATCCGGCAGCAGGAAGCGGCCGGGAAGAAGGTGGACCTGTATGTCTGCGGCAAGAAGGGCGTGGCGTATTTCAATTTCCAGAAGCGGGCGATTCTCTCCCGGCAGGATTTTGGCGACATGCCCAAATACGCCGAGGTGGAGCGGGCGGCGCAGAAGTTCATGGAGGATTTCAACGAGAAGAAGATCGACGCCCTGCACGTAGCGTACATGGATTTTGCGAGCACCAGCACGCAGCGGCCGGAGGTGCTGACGGTGCTGCCGCTGGCGGGCGTGGCCGGCGACACCGGCAAGCCGGGGGCCGTCGCCGCGGAGACGGGCCTGCATGCGGAGGTCATCTACGATTTCTCGCCGGCGCCGAAGGAACTTCTGGATTACGTTCTGCCGATGACGGTGAAGACGGCGTTGTTCCAGTGTTTCCTCGATGCCACGACCAGCGAGCACGTGATGCGGATGGTGGCGATGACCTCGGCCACGGACAACGCGGACAAGATGCTCAAGAGCCTGACGATGAAGTACAACCGTGCCCGCCAGAGCCAGATCACGACGGAACTGTCGGAGATCATGGGCGGCGTGGAGGCGATGAAGGGGTGAGCCCGCGGGAGCGGGACACAAGCACACCAAGACAATTCACCACGACAGCGGGTTGCGGGGACCGTTCCCGGGAACGCAACGAGACCCGGCTGTCGGCGCGGGCCGAAAACACCGTTCGAAGATGCCGGTGAGGGCACCGGCTCTACTCTCAGCGGCTGGCCTGGAGGAAATCGAGGATCACCTTGTGTTCCTCCTCGCTGAGCCCGCCGCGGAAACGCATGTGGGCGAGGACCGCTTCCCACTGCTGGGCGCTGTACTGGTCGGGCGACAGGGCATTGTGGCAGCGGTTGCAGGTCCGGGCCCAGAGCTCGGCATGGCCGATGGCGGGTTTGGCATCACCGGCGGCGGGCCGGCTGGTCGGAGAAGAGCCGCCCGAAGATTCCGGAGACGAGGCGCAGCCGACAACGGCGAGTGCGATGGCAGCGGCGCCCGCAAGGGCGAGAGCCGCGAGCTTGATGGAGTTGACTGGTTTTAACATGGCTTTCCCTTTCAGAGACCGACGCCGAACTGGATCATGAGCGCGTCATCGCTCTGGCCGATTTGTTTGCTGTCGAACTGATAGGCGACTTTGAAGACCGCGTTGGGCATTACCCAGTAGTCCAGGCCGACGGTCCAGCGCTCCTCGAAGCCGCCGCCGGGCGCGCGCGTGGGAACATCGAGGCGGTCCCAGCGGACGACGGGTTCGAGGTTGCGGATGATCTTGTTGGAGAACATGGTCGGCCGATAGGCGACCTGGACATAGCCGCCGTCGCGGTTGTTGCCGTAGCTCAGCGGGCCGAAGCCGAGTTTGTGGTTCGCATCGTAGGTTACGTTCTGGACGTGGGACCAGACCCATTCGGTGCGGAAGTCGATGGTGCCGCTGAAGAAGTCGACGGGTTTCTTGTAGGAGAAATCGACCGCCTGGAGCAGGGCTTCGACGCGGCGGAAATCCTGCGGCTGGACTTCGGCGGACATGATGGAATAGCCGAACTCCATTTCCGGCAGGGGCAGGAATCCGAGGCGCCCGCCGACGGCCTTGTTGCTGTTGAGGTCGGTGTAGTCGTTGAAGTTCAACGAACCGGCGGCAGCGGGATCGGTGGTGTTGACCTGGGGGCCGTTGGTGACGTAGAAGGCGTAGTTGATCTTGGTGGGCCCGATGGGGTGGGCGCCGACGAGGAAGGCGCCGACTTCGGAGCCGGGGGCGATGCCGCTATCGCCAAAGGGCAGCGGCGAATCGGGCAGTTTGTTGATCCACGGCGGATCGTAGTGGTTGTGGAAGACGCCGAAGGGGACGACGAACAGGCCCGCGCCGACGATGAGGGCGGGATCGAACATGTACGAAGCGTTGCCGATGGTGAGGTCGAAACTGGTCGAGCTGGCGCCCGTGTCGTCGGTGGCAACGCCGATGTCGGCGGCGGCCTCGATGAGCAGGCGGTCGCTGAGTTTCCAGAGGACCAGAGGGGAGACGCCCGCCTCGAAACTGCTCGGCGAATGCCGCAGGGCGTTGAAGCCGAAGAACGCATCGCCGGCGATGAAGATGTTGGTCTTGCCGGGGGCGAGCAACTCGGTCTGTTTCTGGATGGCGCGGAGGCGTTTGTCGACATCATCCATGGCCTGGTCGACATCGGCCTGCGTCGCCATGGCCTGGCCGGGCGGCTGAGCGGGCGCGGCAGGCGCGGGAGCGGCCCGCTCTTTCTTCAGGGCGTCCATCTCGGCGCGCATCTCCTGCATGCTCTTGAGTAATTTGTCGTACTCCTCGCGGGAGACGAACTTGGACATGTCGGGCTGGTTCTGCTGAGCGGCGGCCGCACCGCAAATCAACAGCAGGGCCACGACGCCGGTCAGAGCCGTGAGGCATCTCATGATCTGCTCCTTCCCTTGTGAAAAACTCTACTTCTTGTCCTTGGGTGCGTAGATATGGAGGTAATTCACGACGTGCCAGCGCTGCTCTTCGGTCAGCAGCGTGTCAAATGTCGGCATGGGCTTGCGGCCCTCGGTGACCTTCCAGAAGATGGCGCCGTCGGATTGCTCCCAGAATTTGGCCGTGGTGAAATTGCCCGGCGGCTTGGTCAGGTCCTTGGCGGCAGGCCCGTCACCCGTGCCCGAGTCGCCGTGGCACGAGCGGCACTCCTTGATGTATGCGGCTTTGCCGGCGGCCAGCGAATTCTCATCCGCCGCGATGGGGTTCTTCTTTCGTGCGGCGCGGGCGGGGGCAACCCAGGGATCATTGCTGTCGGCCGCGATCAGGCCGCTGATCCCCACCAGCAGCACGGCCGCTGAAGTCGCGAGAAATCTTGCAGTTCGTCCATTCACGGCGATTCTCCTGAATGAGGTGTTGTTGTTGATTATACACGGACTGGCACGGGTTTCACGGCTTCGCGGCCTTGATCTTCCTCAATTGCACGAGGACGAAGGCGTAGGTCGACCAGACAATTCCCAGAAGGACGACAAAACTGACGATCAGAGGAAGCGGCGCCTGGGGCGCCCAGATGGCGCGAGGGAAAGGATCGGGGTTCGCAGGCACCACGACGGCGCCGCCGACGTTCGTCTCCCGCGTCGCGGCCGCGTATTTCTCCGGGGCGACGATCTGGGCGATGATCTGCAACTGCCCGTTGCTTCCGGGCAGATCCAGGGGGAACGCAACGGCGGCGGTCCCGTCGTCGAGCGTGACTTCGGTTCCCAGCGAGAGGTTGCCGAAGGTGCGCCGGGCGAAGAAGGCGACCTTGGCGCCCTCGACGGGCTTGCCGGTGGCCGTCGCGGTGACAGTCGCAACCAGCATACGTTTGCCATCTTCCGTGGTGGTGGAGATGGCGACGTTTGCCGCGGCCGCCGAAGCGGGCATGGTGGCCGGGGCGGCAACTGGCGCCTCGGGCGGGTGTACGTGCGCGTCCTGGGCCGACAGGCTCACGGACCAACCGAACATTGCTGCAACGATAATCAACCAGCGCATGGGGCCTCCGTGGCGGGGGGCAGGTCGTGTCCCGCTGAATGAACTGCATTTGCCGCAGTCCCGGCATTCTCATAACCCTCCACGGTCTCCCAGACCGAGACGATCGGCACCAGTTTGGAGAAGAGCGTGAAGAGCAGAAGGAAGACGGCGAACGCCGCCGCGGTGACGGTCCATTCAATCAGCGTCGGGAAGTACCTGGGCGTGACGCCGGCGGCCTCGGTCGGAATGAAGGGCGTCATCAGCGTCGGCACGATGATCAGGTAACGCTTGACGAACATGCCGATGTTGATGAGTATGGCGGCCGTGATGATGGGCACCAGCGACTGTTTCCGCGTGGCGATGCCCAGCAAGACGGCGGGCACGAAGAGCCCGAACACCACCATGCCCCAGAACATGGCGCCGAATCCGGTGTTCCCCATCAGCAGGGAGAGCAGGCGCTTCTCCGCGACCTCCTGGCCGTACCAGGCCGTGAGGTATTCACTGAGCGTGAAGTAGATGTAGAGCAGGTCCAGCGCCAGCAGCAGGGTGGCCAGATTGCGGAAGTGGGAGTAGGTCAGGTATTTCTGCAGGCCGTAGGCGCGGCGGAAGATGGCCATGGCCAGGATGATGGCCGCAGTGCCGGAGAAGATGGCGCCGATGACGAAGTAGGGGCCGAAGATGGTGCTGTGCCAGCCGGGGCGCAGGGTCATCCCGAAGATCCACGACACCACGGTATGCACCGAGATGGCGACGGGGATGATGATGACGGCCATGGTCGCCAGGGCCCGGTCGAGGAAGCGCCGTTGCTCGGGCGTGTCCTGGTAGCCCAGGGACAGGAAGCGATAGAACGACATGCGCCATTTGGGAAGCGTTCCGCGCAGAGGCCCGCCGGCCAGCAGCGCCAGGTCCGGGATCATCGCCACGTAAAGGTACAGCAGGCTGCCGGAAATGTAGGTGGCGATGGAGCAGACGTCCCAGAGGATCGGGGAGTTGAATCGGCCATAGAGCAGCACATGGTGCAGGCGGTCGGGGCGGCCCATGTCGATGATGACCATGGGGGCACCGACAAGAAGGGCGAACAGCGTGATGGCCTCGGCCATGCGCGTGATCGGCCGGCGCCATTCCGCATGCGTCACCCGCAGGATCGCGGAGATCAGCGTGCCGGCGTGGCTGACGCCGATGAAGAACACGAAGTTGGTCATGTACAGGCCCCAGGAGACGTACTCCCGCATGGCCGTGACCTTGAGGCCGTGGATGAGCTGATGGACGTACGCCCACACTCCGGCGAGGATCACCGCAACCAGGGTCGCGACCCACAGAATCCCGTTGCGTCCCATGGGCCCCAGGGTTCCCTCGATATCGAGGCGGATCAGCCGCTGGAGGTCGCCGTGCTTATGGGCCGGCGCTGCGGGGCCGTGCTCCGGAGCACGCGCCTCTCGTTCAATCGCTGTCTTGTTCGAGTCCATGTTCAACCTCTGTCGGAACGGTTTCGATCGTCACACTTGCGTGACAGGCCTCACCGAGGCGGTCAGCCGTGGTGATGCTCGGATGCGCCGCCCTCGCCTGGGGCGGGGAACATGCGGTTCTTCGGCGGCAGGTAGAAGACGCGGGGCTCGGTGCCGAGGTCTTCCATGTAGCGGTATCCGGCGCGTTCGGCCAGCAGTTTGGAGAGCCGTTCCGTCTCACCGCGCGAGTTGGTGACGGCGTCCTCGTTCTGGTCGCCGAAGTAGATCGCGGCCATCGGGCAGCCGGAGGTGCAGCAGGGCAGCTTACCTTCGGCCGTCTCCTCGGGGCAGAAGTCGCATTTCTCCACGGTCCCCACGCGCCGGGGATATCCATGTTCGGGAGAGTAGGGCTGATTGCGGATTTCCGCCGGCTCGTCGGGGCGGCCCCAGTTGAAGAAGCGGGTGGAGTAGGGGCAGGCGGCCATGCAGAAGCGACAGCCGATGCAGCGCGTGTTGTCGATCAGGACGATGCCGTCCTGGCGCTTGAAGGTGGCATCGACCGGGCAGACGCGCGTGCAGGGTGGATTGTCGCAGTGGAAGCAGGGCTTGGGGAACCAGTAGGGAGTGGTATTGTGGCTGTCGCGCATGCTGAGAACCTTGATCCACTCGCGGTCCGCCGGCACGCCATGCATGGCCGAACACGCCTCGGTGCATTTCTTACAGCCGTCGCACTTGGCCAGGTCGATGACCATGACCCACTTGCGTCCGGGCACGCCGGCGCGGACGGCGGCGTTGCTGAGCACGGGCAGGGAATGGTGAACGACCTTGCCGTCGCAGACGTGAATCAGTTTGCCGTCCGGCGTGAGGGCCGGGGTGGGACACGCGGGACATGTGGTGGCGCCGCCTGTTGCGGCGCCGCCGGCGGCCGGCGTCTCCGCCGCGGCGGCGACGGCCTTCACGGCAACGTGTGCCGTCACGGCCGCTCCCGCGGCTGCGCCCGCGGTCAGCAGCCCACTTCGCAGAAAATCCCGTCGGTTGATATTCATGGGTTACGCTCCAGAGAAGGCGCGGGACGGCTGGTCCCGTGGCTTCTTGTGGTCTGATGGCTTCTTGCGGCGGCCTCGATGACCCGGACCAGTTCCGGGCCCGGCGCGAGGGTCATGTAGTAGAACACTCCCTGTTCCGACACCCACGCATCCTCCGCCGACGGCTCTTCGCTGATGACGATGATCCGCGCGTCCGGGCAGAGTTCCTTCAACAGCGCGATCTCCATCCGCGCCGCCTCGGCCCGCTCGTGTACGCGATCGATGACCGCGACCGACGGCGCCATGTCGCGCACGGACCGCAGGAACTCCGGCCCCGAACGCACCCAGACGGCGTCGCAGTTCAGGTGCTCCAGCCGCCCCTCGATCTGCTCCATCACGCCCTGCTGCGGGCTGACGATCAGAATGCGGCATCGCGGGACGGAGGTTGGTTCGGTCAATGACATTTGTCTGTCGTTTCTTCGAGCGTCCGCTTTTCCCTTCGCAATACCGATGCCAGATCTATATAAAGAGGTCGAGAAATCCGTTTGACGCGGCCAGAGGGGTTTTCATGACTGAAACGGCATTTGTTTTCGCCAGCGGGCCGGACATCTGTCACATTTGCGCGACGAAATGTATGAACGGAAGTTCATGCGGCGCATCCGGTGCAGAGGAAACGCCTGCCGGATCGCTGTTTATGGCTGTCGCATGAATGAGGCGCTTGCCGCGTCGGTTTCGCGCGGTTGTGACACCGCCGGAGATAATCAGTGCCGGAAGTCGGCTGGATCGAGTCCGTGCTTCTTCAGCAGGCGGTAGAGCGTCCCCCGCGGAAGCTGGGCGTCCCTGGCGGCGGCCGCCACGTCCCCGTTGAGCGAGGTCAGCAGGTTCTCGAGATACGATTTCTCAAAGGCGCCGATGTGCTCTTCGCGCCGCCCGAAGAAACTCCGGCTGCCGGGCGCTGCGCCGCGGCCCTCGGGGGCGACGATCGAATCCGGCAGGTCCTCCGGGAGCAGCGTCGTCCCGCGCGACATCGCCAGCGTCCGCTTGATCACGTTCTGCAGCTCCCGCACGTTTCCCGGCCACGGGTACGCCTGCAGCAGTTCCACCACGTCCGGGTCCAGGCCCGGCTCCTCGCGGCCCATCTCCCTGGCGTAGCGCTCCACGAAGTGCCGCGCCAGCAGCGGGATGTCCCCTTTTCGCTCGCGCAGCGGCGGAAGCTCGATGCGCCCGACGTTGATCCGGTAATACAGGTCCAGGCGAAAGCGCTGTTCCTTGATTTCCTGCTCGATGTTGCGCGAGGTGGCGGCGATGACGCGCACGTCCAGGTCGATCTCCTCCGTTCCTCCCACGCGGCGGATTTTCCGTTCCTGAAGCACCCGCAGCAACTTGGCCTGCAGCCGCGGGGAAAGCTCACCGATCTCATCCAGGAAGAACGTTCCCTTGTTGGCGAACTCCAGCAGCCCCAGGCTGCGGCTGTGGGCACCGGTGAAGGCCCCGCGCTCGTGCCCGAAGAACTCGCTCTCCAGCAGTTCCTCGGGGATCGAGCCGCAATCAACCGGCACGAACCGCGCGCTGTGCCTGGGGCTTCCCTGGTGGATGGCCCGAGCCACCAGTTCCTTTCCCGTGCCCGTCTGACCGAGGATCAGCACGTCGGCGTCGGTTTCCGCCACGCGCCCGATCGCCTCGAAGACGGCCTGCATTGCCGGGCTGTTGCCGATGATGTTCGCAAACGCGTACGGCCGCTCCACTTGCCGCCGGAGCAACCGGTTCTCGCCCGCCAGCTCCCGCTGCTCCAGCAGCCGGCGCACCATGGCCAGCAGGTCGTCGGGAAGGAAGGGCTTGACGATGTAGTCGGCCGCGCCCAGTTTCATGCTCTCCACGGCCGTCTCCACCGTCGGGAACGCCGTCATCATCAGCACGGTAAGATCCTGGTCGTGCTCGCGTCCCAGGCGCAGCAGGTCCACGCCGCTCAGTCCCGGCATGCGGATGTCAACCACCAGCATGTCGAAATCCTCGTTACCCAGGCGCGCGGCAGCGCCGGCGCTCTGGCTCTCGGTGACGATCTCCACCTCGGGCAGCCGCCGCAGCGTGTCGGAACACACCTCGAGCATCCCTTCCTCGTCATCGACAATCAGAATGCGCGACTTGGCCATACGAGACTACTCCTGTTGATCCTTCCGCCCGCCGCTGCCGTCCGCCGGCCGGACCGCCGGCAGCCCCACTGTAAACCTGCTCCCGCGCCCGAGCTCGCTTTCCAGCGCGATCTCCCCGCCATGGCTGCGCACCAGTCCCAGGCAGATGGACAAACCCAGCCCGGTGCCCCGTCCTTCCTCCTTGGTGCTGACGAATGGTTCGAAGATGCGGCCGCGCATGTCCGGGGCGATTCCGGTTCCTGTGTCGCCGACGGCCACCTCGACGTATTCGCCGTTCCGCAAACCGCGGATCGTCAGCACGCCGCCGTCCGGCATGGCATCCAGGGCGTTGAGGAGCAGGTTCAGGAAGACCTGCTGCATCTCTCCGCCATTGGCCAGCACCGCCGGCAGGTCCGGCGCAAACTCGGCGTCGATGCGGACCTGCCGTCCGCGTGCCCGCTGCTCGATGA
>JBIOJL010000088.1:0-16004 GCA_044450885.1 Tepidisphaerales bacterium | reverse complement strand
TGCCCAGGTTGTTCCCGCCGGCGTCCGCGATCGCGGTGCCGGCGGCATTGGTCCCGATGAAGTTGCCGCTCACCAGGACACCGGATGCGCCGTCCAGCGTCATGCCGTCGCCGCCGTTGGCGGAGATCACGTTGCCGGTGATTCTGAGATTGTTCGCGAGCCCCATGGCAAAGATGCCGTCTCCGCCGTTGCTCATGGACATTGAGCCGGCAGGGTCTGTTCCGATTCGATTTCCCTGGATTGTATTGTCGTGCCCTTCGACGACGATGCCGTTTCCCGTGTTGCCTGAGATGACGTCGCCCTGGCCGGGCAGCGCTCCACCCACGGTATTGCTGGAACTCACCAGCACGACGCCCGAGCGGCCAAAGCCGGTGATGCCGATGCCCTTGATCCAGCTCGAATCGCCTTTGAGCGTGAGCCCGTCGGCATCAACGCCCCTTCCGTCGATCCAAATGAGGGGGCTTCCCGGAATTCCCTGCTGGGTGGTGCCGTCGATCGTGACCGGGGCGGTAACCTCGGGCAACGCAGCGGCCAGGCTGATGCTCTGCTTGCCGCTGCCGATCTTGAAGGTGATGGTCTCAGACCCTCCGTTGGTCATCGCATCGTAGTTGGCGTCGGTGATCGCCTGCCGCAGAGTCAGCGCCGGTGGATTGGGGCCCTGGAGGTCCAGGATGTTCCGGGCCGGGTCGAGGGCGATGCCGTCGTCGATCGCGGAATTGACGACGAACGTCATGCTCAGCAATGTCCTTCCCTCCAGCGATTCCAGCAGCGACAACCGTCGGCGGGACCGGCTTTGAGAAGACAGGTTCCCGCCGCGGCGTGACTCGCGCCAACCCGGAATTGTCGATCCCGGCGGCGAAGAAGGCAGATGAGTGTCCAAGCTGTCCATGGCGACGACCACTCCACGGCAATTCAGGTAGTTCCGACCGATGCGGCATCATACCAATGGTCGCGCCAAATACAGTTGCGGTCACGGCGTCGAAGGCTGCGTTGCCGGCGCCGGGTTCCACGGGTCGATGCCGATCTTCGCCTCCTTGGGCATCCCGTTGGCCACGTGCCCGTCCATGTACAGGTAGTTGGATCCCGCGTAGAGCCCGTGGCGGTATTGCTCGACGATGCTGTCGAACTGCCCGGGATCCATGTGATAGTCCAGGTACTCCGACTTCTTCTCGCCGGCCACGATGATCTCCACCGGCGATATGCCCTTGGTCGTCCCGAAGCGAATGCCGTTGGTCACCAGGTAAATGTTGAGCAGATACGAATGCTCCTCGGCCGGATCGATGTCGGCCGGGCAGAGCAGCACCGGCGGGTTCCACCTCGGCGGATTGAACACCTTGGTCGGCCAGCGCTGGTCCCGCGGGACGCCGCTGCCGAGATGAAGGCCTCCCGGGCCAAGCGGGATCATCTGCCCGCGGTTGTCATTGGCGTACATGACCAGATGCGCTCCGATGTCGCGCAGGTGGGCCTGGCAGGTGACCATTTTGCTCTGGCGCTGGGCGTTGGACAGCGCCGGCATGAGAATGCTGATGAGCAGCGCGATGATGCCGATCACCACCAGCAACTCCACGAGCGTGAATGCTTTGCGACGAGTCATGGTGTGGTCCTTTGTCCGGAACGCGGTCCGCGCGGCCGCCCGCCGCCGGCGTCGGTGATCCGCTTGAACTCGTTGATCTGCTCCGCCGTCAGAATCGTCTTTATCGTGTCCCCGTAGACCAGATAGGTCCGGCGCGTCGAATCGTAACTGCCCGTGGAGATGTCCCCCAGCACCCCGACGAGTTCGCGCTCCGCCGCGGGTCTGGCCTTGTCATCCGCCTGCTCCCACGCCGCCCACGCCTGCTTCGCTCTCTGCACGTCGCTTTCCCCCACCCGCACGCCCTCCGGCTTGCTCAGCGCCCGCAACGCGTCGATCTGCTCGGCCTTGATCCCCGGGATGCGGCCTTGTTGTCCGCGTGCGCGCACCTCGTCGGCCGCCGCCGAGAGCAGCCTCAACTCCGGCGTGATGAATTCGTATTTGATGTACCTGAACGAAAAACTCACCTTTTCCCTCGTCTTCTCCACTTCCATGATGAGGTTCGCGGCCTTCGCCCGCCATATGCCCGCGGGCAGCGTCCTCACTCCCTCCGGCGCGTCCGTATCCGACCACGCCCGCGCCGCCGCGTTCAGCCATCCCGTGACCGCCGGTGGAAGCCGCGGGGTGCCTGGCCGCGCCGGCGGCTTGTCCGTCTTCACGACTACCACGCTGGGCGTGCCCGTGTCCAGCATCATCCAGATCATTACCCCCGCGCCGCCACAGCACAGCGCAAGGATCACGGCCACCAGCCAGGGCGGCGGTTTGCGTAATGATGCCTGCTCAGGCATGTGTCTCCTCCCGGTTACCGACCAGTCTACCCGGACGTGGCATTCTCATGCTACACCCAAAAGTGTAATCCACATCTCTTTATACGCGCCACATCCCGTTCGGTTACAAGCTCCAAATCCGCGAAGTTTCCGTCAACTCCAACGCGACTCGCGAATATCTAACAACAGCATGAACCTCATCGACGTCGCACGCTGGCAGTGGATGTTGATTGGCCTGGTCATCGGACTGGTGGTGGGCTACGTGCGCCATCAATACACCGACGCCGATCCCGTCGTGCCCGGCAGCATGGAACAGTCGGAGTTCGAGAAGGCCGTCGGCTTGATGCGCGACGTCAGGGTATCCGGCGGCCAGCCGCCGATCCTGGGCAAGATGACCGTGTTCCGCCTGCGCGACCCGCGCCATCGGGACAAGATCGTTTACGGCGTCGCGCTCAATTACTGGAGTGGTTTGCGGACTGACGTGGCCGAGGACGACAACGGCAAGTTCGACACGAAGTACCGGTTGAAACTCTTCGTAGCGCCCATGCCTTATCTCGTCGGCCAGAAAACGCCGGTGCGGGCGGCCGACGCGGATCCCGAGTGGCTGGTGCGCACGGCCGAGAAACTGCACATCAAGGATCCCGACCCGCCGGGCTCGGTGCTGGACTATCTGCGGAGCATCGAGAAGAGCCATGGCATCAGCTACAGCTACCAGTGGTGGCGCGAGCGCCGGGCATCCCTGGTCATGTGGATGGCCGGGTGTTTCGTGGTGATCGGGCTGATCTGGCCGACGGTGATCAACCTCGCCACCTTCGGCACCTTCATCCGTCCCAAGGAAGAAGCGGGAACGGACTTGAGCGGGGTCAGCACCGGGCCGTCGTCACAGCAGCACGGGCCCGTCGTCAGCGACGCGGATATGGCGAAAGTCGCGGAGATGGCGGCCAAGCTCGAGCAGGATCTGGCCGTCGGTGTACCATTGGCGGCCGCGGCCTCAGATGTTCCGCCGGCCCCGGAGCCGGCCAAGCTGCTGTCGGAGAAGCCGCCCGAGACCGAAGCCGAGCGCCAGGCCCGCGAGGCCCGCGAATTCGGCCGCGATGCCGGGGATTTCTACCCCACTGAGCGCCATCACGCCCCCAAGAAGCCGGGGGAGTAGGGATTCGAACAGGGTGAGCTTCACGGCTTGTTCGTAGTACCGCCTTCAGGCGGCCTGAAGAGCCGCGTGAAGGCGGTACTACGAACGTGACCACGAAACACGGCTTGCAGTTGGAAGCGACCTCAGTTCCGGCCTCCAGCCCGGTTCGTGTCAAACTCAACATGCTCGGAACTGGCCACGAGGTTCCGCTCGTCGATGACATTGAGATAGAAGGCGACGGCGTCGACGGGGACCTTGCACGAGGCGGTTCCGCTGGCGGAGTCGAGCTCGGCCGGCTCGACTTTCCATTTCCGTTTCTGCCACGGGCCGGAGTCGGTCGTGTAGACCAGTTCGGCCTTCACCAGCTTCGTCTTGGACTTGAAGACCGCCTTGGCGCCCACGCCGTGCGCTGCCATGGCGTCAGCTTGCATGCTGACCATCTGTGGCAGGGGAGCTCCGTTCATTAGGATCTGGTCGGCGAAGGCGTGGATCTCCTCCGGCACTTCGCCGGCCGGGTGGCTGTGCTTCATGCCGGGGATGGTCGACAGGAAACGCTCGCCTTGGGGCAGGCGGTACGATTCCTGCACCGCGCCCAGCGGATAGGCGAAGTCGACGTTGCTGTCGATCCAGAGCATGGGCATTTTGGCGTTGGGCAGGTAGACGGATGGATCCCACAGCGCCAGCCACTTGCCCGATTTCTCCGGGCCCATTTTCTCGTACGCGGGGACCCAGGCGGAGCCATGCCTCAGGAAACCACATCCGTAGACTGGGGCGGCCAGTTTGAAACGGCTGTCGACGCCGGCGATGATGCAGGTGAGGTAGCCGCCCCAGGAGATGCCGGTGACGCCGATGCGCTGGGCGTCGACTTCCGGCAGCGAGCGGATGAGCGAGTGGGCCAGGACCGCATCAGCAACGGCGTGATACGGCCACTGGTCCTCAATGGGCGCGTCGATCTGCTGGTAGGCGGCGTCCCAGCCGGGCGGGCCGGAGAATTCGCCGCGGTGGGCGGACTTGGAATCGCCGCCGAACTTGCCGCAGGTGTCCATGGCGATGGCCGCGTAGCCGCGGGAATTCCAGAGCCTGACCCAGCGGGCGTGGGCCGTGCCGCCGCCGCCGTGGACCAGGACTATCGCGGGGACCTTGCCGGCCGCGGCTTCTTTCGGGAGGCCCAGCCAGGCAAAGACGCGGGTGGGCTTGCCCTGATACGGCAGCCCGTCGAACTCGATGGCCTTGACGCCGGGCTCGGAGAACTCGGTGCTCTCGCGGTAAGCAAGGGGCTTGGAGAGGGCCTCGAGGTCCCACGGCAGTTTCGGATCGGCCAGACAGGTGGTCGCAACAAGCAGCGAAGTGAAAAGGGCGGTAAGTCTCATGTTCAGAGATACCGCGGCAGCCTGCGATGAGTTGCGGGGAATGGCCGGCATCTCCTCGGACTCGTTGCAGGACGATCATTGCGGGAGCCGTTTCGGCCCCGGAGGGGCCGGCGGTTGTAGCCACGGGTGGAGCGACGCCGCTCTGGGCGTCGCGGAAGCCGTGGAAGACGGGTTTTCCGCCGCGCCCACCCTCAACTCTCCGCGGGCGTTCGTGTAGACTCCATTGTTGACCAAAAGCCCATGACCGAATCCTCGATCGACATCCTCCGCCAGAGTGGCTACGACCTCTGGCTCCTCGTTTGCGCGTTTGCCTCTTTGGTCCTGCTGGTTTATGCGGCCGCCGGACGCCTCTGGGCCAGACCGTCCGGCTTCCTGGTGCTGCCGCTGATCGCCGCCGGCGTCTGCGGGACGGCCGTCATCGCCGTCACGCCGCGCTTCCAGACGCCTTTCGTCGGCATCTTCTGGACCTTCATCCAACTCGCCATTCTTTCGGCCACGTTCTATCTCAATCTTCTATCGCAACTCGGCACGGTCCGCATGAGCATCCTCCTGGCGATGCGCGTGGTCGCGTTGGCCGCGCTGGTGCCCATGCTCTTTGAGCCGGTGTTGCGCTTCGTATCCAAGCCCAAACCCGAGCGGCCGATCTGTTTCCTGATCGACACTTCGGGCTCGATGAGTTTTCCCGACATCCAGAACGGTCCGACCCGGCTCCAGTCGGTGTGGCAGACGCTCCGGCCGCAGATCGCCAAGATCAACGACAACTTCGTTCCCTCGTTCTACACGTTCGCAACCGATCTTGACCAACTCAAGAAGCCGGACGAGCTGGCCAAGAAGGCCGCCGACGGCAAGGCCACGGACATTGCCAAGGCCGTCACCAAACTGCTGGCCAAGGCCAATCGCCCCGACACGGCCGTCATCCTCATCTCCGACGGCATAGACAACACGTCGCCCAATGTGGCCGATCTGGTCCGCGCGTCCAAGCGGCCGATCAATACGGTGCGCGTCGGCTCGGAACAGGCCGAGCCTGCCAGCGTCATCAATGTGGCCATCGACAACGTCGAGAACACCGACGATTTCGTGGTGGACCACGAATCGAAGATCCGCGTGACGGTCAAGTCCACGGCGCTGGCCAACCGCGTGGTCGACGTCAAGCTTTCCGAGATCGACAAGGACAGCAAGCCGGTGGGTAAACTCACCAGCCAGACGCTGGTGTTGCAGCCGGTTCCCGAGGGCCAGGTCATCGAGATGCCCTTCAAGCCCAAGGCCGTGGGCGTGCAGAAGCTGGCCGTCTGGATCGACCCCATTGCCGGCGAACGTTCGACCGTGGACAACCGCCAGGAATTCCAGGGGCTGGCGCTGGATCCGCGCATCAAGGTGCTCTACGTCGAGGGGCGCGTGCGGCCCGAGTATCGCGATCTGTCGCGCGCCCTGGCCCGCGATCCGAACATCGAGGTGGCGACGCTGCTCCGCGTCACCGCCGACCAGTTCAAGGCCGGCGGCAGCGTCAACGGCGAGCCGTTTGAAGCCATGCCGGCCAGCAAGGAAGAGTGGAAGAAGTTCGATGTCATCATCCTGGGCGACCTCGATTCCTCGTTCGTCCCCAAGCTCCAGCAGGCGGCCATCGAACAGCGCATCTCCAGCGGCGGCGGGCTGCTGATGATGGGCGGGCAGAACTCCTTCGGCCCCGGCAGCTACAAGGACACGCTCATCGAGAAGGCCCTGCCGGTCTTCGTCGGCGACACGAATGCCGCCCAGGAAAAGTCGCAGTTCGTCCCGGCGCTGACTCCGGATGGCGCCACCCATCCCGCCATGGAAGGCCTGGAAGAATGGTTCGGCGGCGGCGATCCCGCCAAGCCGAAGAAACAGCTCCCGCCACTGCGCGGGAACGTCGTGGTGCCCAAGCCCAAGACGGGAGCCCAGGTGCTGCTCACCCATGCCGATCGGCTTGGCCCCGATGGCCAGCCGCAAATCATCCTCGCCCTTCAGCGCTACGGCGAAGGCCGCTCGGCCGCCCTCACCATCGACACCACCTACCTCTGGTACACACCACTGCGCGGGCTTGGGCAGGACTCGCCCTACAATCGTTTCTGGGGCCAGCTCGTCCGCTGGCTGGCCGGCGAAGACACCCGCAACCGCTCGCGGGGCCCCGGCGTGGACGGCCTGCTCAACAAATCCCTGTATCAACTGGGCGAGAACGTCCGCGTCCGCGCCATGGTTCGCGATCAGCGCGGCGACGCCACCCGCTTTGCCCAGGTGTCGCTCAAACTCAAACGCGTCGGCGCCAAAGAGGAGCAGCAGATACCACTCTCGCCCGTGGAAACCCGCGCGGGGCTTTACGACTGCTCGATTCCCAATCCCGACAAGGGCGACTGGGTCGCGGTCCTGACGGCCACCAAGGACGGCAAACCGCTGGGCACGCAGGAACTCAAGTTCACGGTGATTCCCCCGGCCGAGGAAATGCTCAAACTGGCGGCCAACCCGGCGTTGCTCAAGACCATCGCCCAGGACACGCAGGGCTTTTACTACGAACTGGCCCAACTGCCGACGCTGATCGACCAGCTCATCCGCCAGCGCCCACCGCTCGAAGCGCGGGCCGAATCCGTCTCGCTCGCCAACACCTTCCGCACGCTGCTCTTCCTGGTGGGCAGCAAACCCGACTGGCCCACGAAATATGACCTGCCCATGCAGGCGTTCCTGGTGCTGATGCTGCTCACGACCGAATGGATCCTGCGCCGGCGGTGGCAGTTGCCGTGAGGGCATCATCGGGTATAATCACACCCCGGTCAGGACGGAGTGGTTGTTGGAAAGGAGTCCAGCATGTTCCACAGGGCTTTTCTTGCGACGATGTTGATTGGAATTTCAGCCGGCGGGTGCGCTGCGCCATCGGCCAATTCGCAGGCCGTGCGGGTGATCGCGGCGATCGACGCGGCCAAAGAGATTGCCACGACCAACCTCTGCCATGCCGAGACGATTGGCTATAAGCGTCTCGTCCCCAGGGTCGATGGCGATGGCAACATGACGGTCACGCCGGACTGGGAGCAGGGGTGCATGGAGAATACCGGCCGACCACTGGATGTCGCCATCGTGGGTAACGGCTTCTTCATGGTCAAGAAAGACGGGCAGACGTTCTTCACGCGGAATGGGAACCTGTTCGTGAGCACGGATGGCCGACTCGTGTTGGGCACTACAGGCGAATACGTGCTCGATCCGCAGTTAATCATCCTTCGCGAAGCCACCAGCATTACCATCAGCGATGACGGGATGACCGCGTATCTCCTGCCCGGCCAGGTCATGCCGCAGCTAGCCGGTGGTCTGCGGTTGGCATCGTTCGCCAGCCCACAAGGATTGAGACGCGTCGGCCCAAACCTCTATCAGCAGACCGACGCCTCCGGCCCGGCGCGGATCAGTGATCCCGGAAAATGCGGCCTTGGAACTCTTCAGCAGGGTCATCTCGAGGGATCAAACGTCAGCCTTGTCGCGGAGTCGATGCGGCTGCAGCGACTGGACCAGTGGCGGGCCATACTGACGGACACAGGCGCCATGCCTCCGGAACTGCGCGAGTTGGCCCGTGCTGGCCACGGGTCCGCAACGGCAGGCGTACACAGTGCGGCCGGTCCGTCGGCCACGGCGAATGGCAGGACGGTACTGGCCATCGACGCCGCGCGGCAAATCGCGCAGCACAACATCTCCAACGCCGAGACGACTGCATATAAGCGATCCAGAGTTGTCTTCGACGACAACGGGATATCCTGCACCCAACTGAACATGGAACAAGGATCCATGGCGAACACGAACCGGCCACTCGACCTGGCGATCGAGGGAGTCGGGTTCTTCCGCGTGAAGATCCAAGCGGGCATCGGCGATGGATACGCCTACACACGTTGCGGAAACCTCTTCGTCAACAAGGACGGGCAACTGGTCGTGGGCACGGGCGATGGCTGCCGCCTCGAACCGCAGATCACGATTCCCCCCAGCGGCACCGGCATCACCATCGCGCTGGACGGTTCGGTTACGTATCTCGTACCCGGACAGGTCAATCGCGCGTCGGCGGGAAGAATCCAGTTGGCCAACTTCACCAACCCAAACGGCCTGACGGCGCTCCATGGCTCCATCTTGCTCCAGACGGAATCGTCCGGCCAGCCGGTTCTCGGCGATCCGGGCAAACAGGGTCTGGGCCTCCTGCAACAGACGTTCCTGGAACAGTCAAACGTGGACATCGCTGCCGAACGCGCCACGCTGCGCCGGCTGGGCGAGTGGCGCGCAACCCTGCTGGCGGCCATGGGGCTCAAAGCCGAGCCCACGCAACAAGTGGCCGAACCTTGAAGACCGCCTGAAGGCGGTACTCCGGACGGTGGCTATCGGCGCCCCAGGGGAGGCAGGCCGCGGGTGTTGCGGCGGGCTTGCATGGCGCCCATGAATTCGGCGATGCGGGCGCGCGTCAACGGATCGGTATTCTCGATGCGGGACTTGATGCGCGCGGCGTCCATCGAGCCGCGAGGTCCGGCGGGAGGAGCCCCGGCGGCCGAGGCGCTGGACGCGTTGCCTGCGGTGTCGCCGGCGGGCCGGGTGGAGGGACCCAGCCGGAACGCCCCCATCAGAGCCCTCGTTCTTTCCTGCTCGTCAATGAGCTGGTCGGCCATCGCATCGCGCTGCTGCTGCGTGGCCAGCGAGAAATAGTCGCGGGCCTGGAGATTGAACGCGATCATGCCGGCGTTCTGCATGCCTTTCTCCGCCTCTTCGCGGGTCAGTTTGCCGGTGCGGATGGCTTCGAGCAATTCCCAGCGGTTGTCCAGCAGCGGGCGGACATACTCTTCCTGTTTGGCCAGGGGCAGTCTGGCGAATTGGTCGGTGCCCACGAACCTGGCGAGCATGAGGTGCTCGCCTTGCGGCGAGGGCAGGGGCAGCGGCCGCGATCTCCAGAGATAAACACCCCCGGCCGCGCACAGCGCCAGGCCGACGATGCCGCTCACCCAGATCAGCAGGGTGCGCGGGGGTTTCACGGGCGTGGCTGCCGGTTTGGCCGCGGGGCGCGTGTCGATGTTGTACGTGTTATGCGACATGGTTGTCCTTTGCCTGCCGTTCACGGGGCCATATCATCCACGCGGAAGTCCGCGAAGAGGAAATTCATCGAGCCGGGCTGGCCTTTGGCGTTGTGGAACGGCTCGTAATCGTTCATGAGATAGACCAGTTTGCTCTGGCCGGCTTTGAAGAAGGTGGTATCGGCCAGGCTGCCGCCAGCGTACATGGCAGAGAGCCAGGGGTTGTACTGGTAGCTGGACTGCTCGCGTTTGTAGTAGGTGATGTAACCGGTGGGTGTGCCGGGCGTGTCGGTGAGGATGGTATCGGCGGGGCACTCGTAGACACGGACCGAGGTCTTGACATAAGGTTCCAGGAGCTTGACGATGGACGGACCGGCGTTGATGGGGGGCTGGGCCGAGGGCATCGTGTTCACTGTCGGCAGCTTGTTCCTGGAGTCCTGGAGGTACATCTGGAAGAACTGGCCGAGCTGGCGGAGGTTGGAGGCGCAGGCGGTTCGGTTGGCACGTTTGCGGGCAATATTGACGGAAGGGATGAGAATGGAGAGCAAAACGGCTATAATTCCAATGACGACGAGCAGTTCGACGAGAGTGAAGCCGGCAACATTGGCTGGGCGGCCATGAATGCGGCACGAACGCTCAACTGGCGCCGGAACCCCAGATTGACGGCCGGTGAAATATGGAGTCATACGCGTTTCCCGGGAGTATACATGTCTCAGTCCCCAACGGTTACGGGAAATGATAGCCCGTTACCCGTGCGACGCAAGCCGCCGCCCGCCGCCCGGGCGTGGCTGGTGCGTCTGGGTGGCTGGAAGGCGGCGGCGGCTGGCGTGGGGATCCTGCTGCTGGGCAGCGCACTGACAATTTTGTTGTGTCTGGCCGACCTGAGAAATGACCGGTTGTTGATGCAGCGGATGACGGCCGACGTCATGGCCGATTTCTCGAGCACCCACAGTTCCCAGCACCGCTGGCAACTGTCGCTCGGACTGATGGTGACCCTGGCGGCGTCCTTCGGGGCGTGGAAGCATTTTGCAGACCGGGACCGCCAGTTGCAGGTGGCGACGAAGTACCTGACGGGCCTGGAGACGCTGCATCGCACGATCGCGCGAGTCGGGTCACAGATGGGACAGGGCCGCGCGATATTGACGGAGATGGCCGAGGCGGCCCGGCGGCTGCTGGGCATGGACAGCTCAGTGGTGTTGTTGCTGGATTCGGAGCGGCGGGTCTTCCACGCCCATGCCGCATCCGGGGGGTTTCCGAAAGACGCACCCTCTTCTTTTCCCGTGGATCAGGTGCCCGCGTGTTTCAGGGCTGCCCAGTCGGGCCAGGTTGTGTTCATGGCTGACGCGGAGGCGGCGCCTTCCGGCATCAACGTCGCTCTTGTCCGGTCGCTGGGTGCGAACTCGGTTGCCGTAATCCCCCTGCGGCTCGAGGGCAAGCCGGTGGGCGTGATGGTGCTGGCGGATGCCAGGCCGCGCCGATTCCCCGCATCGGACCGGCGGCTGGCGGAACTGCTGGGCGCCCAGACCGAGGCCATTCTTGCCAACAGCCGCCTCTACGACGAGGCCCGCGCCGCGGCGGGGGTCTACCAGCACCTGCTGTTGCAGCAGGAATTGCTCTATGAAGTGGCGGCGGCGGTCTACCACGCGGCGAGCCTCGATGAATCGGCGCGGGCCATCGTGGAACGGGCGCCGGCGATGCTCCATGTCGATGGTTGCTCGGTGCAAATTTGCGAAGATGACGGAATGACTCTGCGAATTGCGGCGTCGTTCGACAATGCGGCGGAGTCGATCGCCGGCTTGAGGTTTCCGGTGGCCGGCACCTGTGCCGAGCCTGTGCTGAAAAGCGGCAAGATGCTCGTGGTTGAAGACGCGCAGGACACCGCGAGGTTTCCGCTCGATCTCGGGCCGGCGCGGCGGGCGGGCAGCCTGGTGTTTCTTCCGTTCAAACGGACGGGGGGCTCACCATTCGGGCTGCTGGTGTTGACCCGCAAGCGCCCCGGGCCGTTCGCCGACGAACAGGTGAGGCTGCTCCAGGTCTTCGCGGATCGTGCCGAGGCGGCCATGGAGAATGCCCTGCTTCACGAGCAGACCCGGCGGGACGCCCAGACGAAGGTCGTCCTCTTGCGGGAACTGCACCACCGGGTCAACAACAATCTCGCGGGGATCGTCGCCTTGCTGTCCATGAATCAGCCGGAAATGTCCGACGCCGCGAAACGCTGGATTCATCGCAGCATCGAGAGAATCGAAGCCATGGCCCGGGCCCACGATCTCTTCGGCCAGGGCGCCGAACGGGTGAAGCTCGGCGACTTGATCGCCAGGGTGCCGGAGTCGATTGCCGTGTTTCAGACTGCCCAGGCGCGTATAGTTACCCGGCTCGATGGAGAGGAGATCACGCTGGCGACGCCCAGAGCCGTTTCGTTGGCGATGGTCCTCCACGAACTCTGCTCCAACGCCCTCTTGCACGGCGTGAAGGATGGCGGTCAAGTGACGATCCAGGGGGTTTGCATGGACAGGCGCGTTGCCGTCCAGGTCTGCGACGACGGTGTCGGATTTGATCCGGGTCAGGATGGCCATGGGCCTTCCGCCACCCGGCGCAGCGGCTTCGGGCTGCAGCTTGTGCGCGAACTCGTGGGACGCGAGCTGCGCGGCAATCTGCACATTGAATCGGCCCCCGGCCGCGGAACCACCGTGTCGATAGCGTTTCCAGTGGACCGTGATGAGGAGAACCACCCGTGACTACACAACCACAAATGACCCCGAAGCCCTTGCGAATCCTGATCGTTGAGGACGAGTCGCTCGTCGGCATGATTCTCAGGCAACAGCTTGACCGGATGGGCCACACCGTCCTCGGCCAGGCATCCAACGCCGAGGAAGCCGTCGAACTCTACCGCCGCCACAACCCCGACCTGGTCTTCATGGACATCCGGCTGGCCGGCTCCGACGGCCTGGAGGTTGCCAAGACCCTGTTGGACGAGCGGCCGTGTCCCGTGATCGTCATCTCCGCCTACACCGACCGGGAACTGATCGATCGGGCCGCGGCGGTGGGCGTGTTCGGGTATCTGGTCAAGCCGGTGGACGAGCGGGAACTGGAAGCCCAGATCGCAGTCGCGTTGCGGCGATTCGCCGATCAGCGGGCGATGACCATGGAGGTGGTCCGCCTGGAGCGGGACCTGGAGACCCGCAAGCTGCTGGATCGCGCCAAGGGCATCCTCATGAAACGGGCCAAGCTCACGGAAGATGATGCCCACCGGCGCCTGCTGCAGGAGAGCCAGAAGCGGCGCATTCCGCTGGCCCAATTGTGCAAGACGATCATCGAAAGCGATCAGGTGATGGGAGCCTGACGTCAGATCTCCATGATCTCCTTGCGCTTGTGCTCGATGATCTCCTCCGCCTTGCCTTCGTACTGCTTGGTCAGATCCTGGATCTGCTCCTTGCCGCGATTGGCCTCGTCCTCGGGAATGATGCCGCCCTTCTCTTCGGTTTCGACGAGTTTGTTCGCGTCGCGCCGGGCGTTGCGGATGGCGACCTTCGCCGTCTCGGCCATGGTCTTGCACTGCCCCGCCATTTTCAGGCGCACCTCCTGCGACATCGGCGGCAGGATCAGGCGGAGCTGCCGCCCGTCGCTGTGCGGCGTCAGTGGGAGCTTGGCGTCGTTGATGGCCCGCTCGATGGCCTTCATGTCCTGCGGGTTAAACGCCTTGATGAGAATCTGGTTGTTCTCGGGCACGCTGATGGCCGAGATGGAGCGGATTTCCGTCTGCGCGCCGTAGTAATCGACGCGGACGTTCTCGACCATCGCCGGCGAAGCCCGTCCCGTGCGGATGCCCCGCAACTCGTGCTTCAGGTGTTCGACGGCCTTCTCCATGTGCTCTTCACAGTCAAAGAGAATGTCTTCCAGTGGCATAGATGTTCCTCGCGATCGGTTGAACGTCTACCATTCAAAACCAACATCCCTTGATTTGCAACACCCCTCACACCGGCAAAATCCGTGTCCCCACGCTCTCTCCCTTCACCACCCGCATGATGTTCCCGTCGGTCCCCATGTTGAACACCACCAGCGGCAACTTCTGCTCCATGAGCATGGCGATCGCGGTCAGGTCCATCACCCGCAGCTTGTCGCGGAGCACCTGCTCGTAGCTGA
Source organism: Tepidisphaerales bacterium (assembly GCA_044450885.1). GTDB lineage: Bacteria > Planctomycetota > Phycisphaerae > Tepidisphaerales > Tepidisphaeraceae > JANYKD01. The sequence goes on along the minus strand of JBIOJL010000088.1, from coordinate 1,986 downwards.
TCTCGGTGTGCAGCTTCGCATGGGCGTCCTCCCGTGGGTCCGAGGTGTAGATCCCATCCACCTTGGTGGCCTTGAGGACCACGTCGGCCCGGAGTTCGGTCGCCCGCAGCGCCGCGCAGGTATCGGTGGTGAAGAACGGGTTGCCCGTGCCGCCGGCCAGGATGATCGCCCGGCCTTTCTCCATGTGCCGCACGGCCCGGCGGCGGATGAACGGCTCGCAGACGTTGTACACGCTCAGCGCCGACAGCACCCGTGTCGGCTGCCCCATCGACTCCATCGTCTCCTGGATCGCCAGGGCATTGATGACCGTCGCCAGCATGCCCATGTAATGGGCGGTCGCCTCCTGGATGTGGCTGCCCTTGGCGAATTGTGCGCCCCGGAGAAAATTGCCCCCGCCGACCACCACCGCCAGTTGCACGCCCAGCTTGGACACCTCGACGCACTGCCGGCTGATCGAGCGGAGCAAATCCGCATCCAGACCGCTGTTCCCCTCGCCGCAAAGCCCTTCGCCACTGATCTTCAGGAGCACGCGCTTGTACTTCAAATCCGCCATGGTCGGGGCATTATAGCGGGCCGGGCGAAAATTGCCGATAATGCCCTTGGCATGAATGTGATCCTCATTGGTTATCGCGGTTGCGGCAAGACCACCATCGGCCGGAAACTGGCCGACCGGCTCTGGCAGACCTTCGTCGACGTCGACGATCTCATCGTCCAGCGCGCCGGCAAGTCGATCAAGCGCATCTTTGAAGAAGATGGAGAGCCCCATTTCCGCGAGACGGAGTCGGCCGTGCTCCGCGAGGTCCTGGCGGCCGACGAAACCGTGATCGCCCTTGGCGGCGGCACGGTCATCCGTGAGGAGAACCGCCGGCTCATCAAGTCCAGCGGCGCCAAGGTCATCTACCTCCGCTGCGATCCGGGTGTCCTGGACAAACGAATACAATCCGATGCGAAGACCGGCGAGGCCCGGCCGGCGCTGACGGAACTGGGCGGCGGCATCGACGAGATCAAGCTCAAACTCGCCGAGCGCGAGCCGCTCTACCGCGAGGTCATGACCGGCGAGTTCGAGGTCACCCACCAGACGGTGGACGACACCGTCCACCGTATCGCCCGGATGCTCTAAACATGCCCGAACCCATCATTATCCTGTTCATCTTTGCCTTCGGCGCCTGCGTGGGGTCGTTCCTCAACGTGGTCGTCTGGCGCGTCCCGCGCGGCCAGTCCCTGGTCACCCCGCCATCGCGCTGCCCAAGCTGCGAAACACCGCTCGCGTGGTATGACAATATCCCCGTGTTCGGCTGGCTCATGCTTCGCGGACGGTGCCGCTACTGCGCCGAGCCGGTTTCGTTCCGCTATCCGCTGGTCGAGTTTCTGACCGGCGCCATCTTCGTCTTCTACTACTGGGTCTTCTTCGTGGTGCATGCCGGCCCGTGCATCCCACACATGGTCCCCGGCATCGCGGGCCTGCCCAAACACGTCGAATACGCGCACCTCGACACCATCCAGCAGCATTGGCCCATCTACGGCCTGTATTTGTTCCTCGTTGCCAGCCTGCTGGCGGCCAGCCTCATCGACGCGGAACTCTTCATCATTCCGGTGGGGATTCCCTGGACGTGCGCGGTGGTGGGCCTGTGCGTGCATTCCCTTATCGACCACACCAACCTTCCCGGCAACGTCATGATCGGCCCCCGCTCGCTCTGGGGCCCGCTGACGATGGGCTCGGGCTTTGGCCTGCTGGTCAGCATGGTCCTCTTCCTCTTCGGCAAACTCCCGCCCAGTTTTCCCGACGGCGAGCCCGAACTGGAAGTCGACAAGGAAATGCGCGCCGAGGCCGGGAAGCCTTCCGAGCCCGATCTGATCACCCGGCTCATTGCCCGCCTCATCGACGCCTACCGCGGCCAGCCCACGCCGGCCCAGCTCAAGCTGATGCAGGCCAACGGCCGTGCTAGGGACCGCTCGAATGGTAGGGACCGCTCGCCGAGCGGTCCG
>JBIOJL010000087.1:0-16213 GCA_044450885.1 Tepidisphaerales bacterium | reverse complement strand
TCCGAACTCACCGACCTCCGCGCCCAGCTTGCCGCCGCCCAATACAAACTCAGACTCAGCGTCCCCCTCGACCCCTTCATCTCCCAACGCCCCACACCCCCAAGGAACCGCCCGCACCTCAAACGGGCGCGCGGTCACGCCACCGCTCTCGCCCGGTGAATTCAAATTGGTCAGGAATGTTGCTGACCCATTTCCCGTGCGTCCAGCCGCGGAAGGTAGTCGGCGCCACCGGACAGGTGTGCGGCCGCGACGGCGTTGCACTCGGCCAGGCGCCGGGGCATCTCCATTCCCTCACGCAGCAGGAATGCGGCCGTGAAGACATCGCCTGTCCCCACCTCGCACACCGCCTGCTGCACATTCTCGGCCGGCGCCTGAACTGCGGTGCCCCCGGCCGTCAGTGCGGCACTGCCGTTGCGCCCCAGGTGTACGATCAGGCAGGTTGCGCCGTGAGCGAAGAACCAGCCTGCAGCGTCCGGTAGCGTCTCGGCGCCGGCGAAGAAGCGGAGTTCGCGCTCGTTCCCATGGACGTAGGTCACCTCGGGCAGCACGCGCGTGGCCGCGTCGATGCGGCGGCGGACGAGCGGATCGTCCCGCCCGGCGTGCCAGTGGGGGTCCCAATTGACGTCGATGGACGTCTGCATGCCGGCCCGGCGGGCCTCGCGCAGCAGATCGAGATTCCCCTCCGGCAACATCCGCGGTGCGAACCAGATGTCGGCGCGGTACAAGTGCCGGCAGCCTGCGGCCGCCAGCGCCGCGATGTCAACGTCAGCGCGCTCGAGCAGGAGCGAACTGGGCAGACAACTCAGGAAATGGCGTTGGTGGTGGTCCCAATTCAGGGCGATCGATCGGCCGGTCGGCGATGCCTTCGCGGCCAGGTGGGGCCTCACGCCGCATCGCTCCAGGAACGCCGCCAGCCTCTTGCCCAGCGCATCGGCCCCGATGGCCCCGCAGAAATGCACGTCGCCACCCATGCGCCCGGCCGCAACCGCCGTGTTGGCGGCGCCGCCGCCAATCGTCTCGAAGATCTCTCCGACCGAAGTCTCGCCATCGGCCAGCAGCCGCTGGTCGGCCGGAATGGGGCTGGTCCTCACGTCGAGGTTGATGTTGCCGACCACCGCAATTGGAGCGGCCACGGGGTTCACGTCGCATCTCCCATCTCACCAGGTCGTGGGGTGGATCGCCAGCCGTGGGTCGCTGACGATGGCGTGCCAGACGATCGCCTGGAACGCCTCGGCCAGGGGCGTGAGCAGCGCCGCATCGGGGACGGGGATCACGATCACCTCATCCCCGGCCGATTTCGTATAGCATGCCTCGCGCCCGACGATTCCGTAGACCTTCATCCGTTGCCGTTTGGCCTGCTCGATGCCGCGAATGATGCCGACGCTGATGTTGCGGGCGAGGTCCCCGCCGCCGACGCTGAGCACGAAGACGGCATCCGGATCGGCTGCCCTGCTCGTGCGGAGGTGGCTCTCGAAGACCGTCTCCCAGCCGTCGTCGTTGACGCGGGCGGTGACTTCCGCGACGTTGTCGGTCGCGGCGATGGCGTCTATTCCACAGAGCTTGCGGAAGTCGTTGACGGCGTGCGAGCAGTTGGCGGCGCTCCCGCCGGCGCCGAAGAAGAACAGTCGCCCGTGCCGCTCGCGCAGGCGGACCAGGTCGCTGACGATCCGATCCACCGCCGCGTGGTCGATGGCCAGCGCCACCCGCGAGGCGATCTCCATGAATCGTTGTGCGTGATTCGACATTTGATAGAGAAAGTGAAGTATCGCTCCGCCGCGCCCCTGTCAACAGCCGCATCGCATCAGGTTACAGCCCCATGAACAGGTTTGACCGCCGGCTCCCTTCGGCGCCTATCATCTACTTGGACAGGAGTGACTGGCGAAGCACATCGGTGGGCCTTTAACTGACTGGAGGAACCATGCGTGCCTGGTTCCATAGACACCGGCGATCGTCTCTCGGCCTCGTCACCGGCCGCACCGTGGTTGAAATACTGGAAAGACGGACGCTCTTGAGCGCCCTGAGTTGGACCGACGGCCCGCCGTTGCCCGCGGCCTTGGGCAATGCCGCCGCCCTGGAGACCAGTCTGGGCGTGCTCCTGGTTGGCGGCGCCACCAGCGCCAACGGCATCACCACACCCACCAACGCCCAATTGCTCGACCCCATCGCCAACACCTGGGGAAGTGCTCCCGCGATCGACCAGGGCCGCAGCGGTCTCGGCCTCGGCGCCACCGGCAGCTACGGGCCCACCACCAGCGACGGCTACAAGTACCTCAGCGACGTCTTCCTCTTGGGCGGTGCCAGCCAGGGACAAGCGACCTCCGGCGTCTACAACTACAACCTCTACGGCAAGACCGGCGTCGACCCAGGCAGTGCCCCTTCGATGGGCACCGCACGATATGACCTGGCCGCCGCGACGGACCCGGCCACGGGCAGCCTGTACGCGATCGGCGGTCTGGATTCGTCCAATCACGCGCTGGCCAGCGTGGAGCGTTACAGTCCGGTCAGTGATTCCTGGTCCGCCGTCGCTTCGCTGCCCGTGGCGCTCTACGGCGCTTCGGCCGCCAGCGACGGCGCGGGCCACATCCTCGTCTTCGGCGGGGACACCAGCGCCGGCGCCCCGGTGAACACCGTCTACGGTTACACGATCGCCAGCGACACCTGGGCTGCCGTATCGACCATGCCCATCGCCGCGAGCGGCACGGCCGCAGTGTTCGGGGCCTACGGGCAGATCTACCTTGTCGGCGGCCTGACCGCCGGCGGCCCGGTCGATACCGTCTATGTGTTCAACCCCGTCACCGGGCAATGGACCACTGACACCCCACTGCCGTCGGCGGTGTATGACGCCGCGGCCGCGATCGACAGCAACAACAATCTCGACGTGATCGGTGGTTTTGCCTCCGGAGGCAGCGCCGTGGCATCGGTCTACCAGTCTCCCGCGCTGCCGGCCCCGGTCGGGCTTCCCGCGGTGCCGACCGTGACGGTCACCGGCAATTGGTATCTGTACGACGGCGCGCCGCACGCCGTTGCCGGCAGCGCCGTCGGAACCGACGGCGTCACCCCTGTGGCCGGCTCGTTTGCGTTCACCTACGACGGCTCTTCCACCGTGCCGGTCAACGCCGGCACCTACAAGGTCATCGCCACCTTCACCAGCGCCGACCCGCAGTACGTCGACGCCGTCGCCCAGGGCGTGCTCTACATCAGCGCCGCGGCCCCGGTGCTGACGCTCAGCGGCGGCGGAACCATCACCTACGACGGCTCGCCGCATCCGATCACGGCAACGGCCATCGGCATCGACGGGTCCACGCCCGTGAGCGGCACGTTCGCGTTCACCTACAACGGACAGGCGGCCGCCCCGGTCAATCCCGGCACCTATGCGGTGGTGGCGACGTTCACCAGTTCCGATCCCAATTACGCCAACGCCACCGCTTCGACGACGATCACCATTCCCGACCCGACCATTCCCACGGGCGTCATCGCCGCGGGCGCCTCGACCACTTCCATCCAGGTTTCCTGGAACCCCGTGCCCGGCGCTGCCCACTACAACGTCTATAGACGGGACGTCGCGCACTCGCCAAAGGGCAGCGGGGCGACCATCTACTACACGCTTGTTACCGGCAACCTCACCGGCACCTCGATCGTCATCACGGTTCCCGGGTTGTCGACCTACACCTTTGCCGTCACCTCGGTCAGCGCGGCCGGCGTCGAGTCGCCGCGGTCGGCCCTGGTCAGCGCCATGCCCCAATACGCCCCGAGCCTCTATAGTTTCCTCTGGGGCGGCGCGGTCATGTCCTCGGCCAGCGTCGAAGTCGGCCAGACGCTTCACGTCACCCTGCTCGGCTATGGCAACCTGGCGCCGACCTACACCATGGACAGCGGGCCGGCCACCATGTCGGTCGATCCCGGCACCGGCGTGGTGACCTACACGCCCGGCGCCAACGAAGTCGGATATACGACCGCCACCTTCACCGCCACCAACAGCGTCGCCTCCAGCACCGCCACCTTCTCCTTTCACGTTCTGGCACTGCCTACTGTTGTTGTCACCGGAGGCACGTTCGCCTACGACGGCAACACCCACGCGGCCAGCGCCATCGCCTACGGCACCGACGGCGTGACGCCGATCAACGGCACATTCCGCATCCTCTACGCCCCGGCGGCCTATCCCAACGCCTTGTCGACGGCGCCCTATGCGGAACCCGGCACGTATAGCGTGCAGGCGACGTTTACCAGCAGCGACCCGAACTACGGGGGCGCAAGCGGCGCTGGAACCGTCACCATCGATCCGGCCACCATGAGTCTGGCCGCCACCGCCAATGCCACCCTCTACGCCCGCCTCAGCCCCGATCGCTCGACTTTGCAGGTCTGGCAAGGCTCAGCGGCCATTGGTGCCCCCGCCAATTCCTTCCCCAACCCTGGATACCCCGGGTTCGACTTCGTCGCCGGCGCTGGCAATGCCACCCTGATCCTCGACATCAGCAACGGATTGCTGCCGGTTCCGATCACGTTCGTTGGCGCCGCCGGCCCGTCCACGATCACGATCACGGGTATCGGGCCCGCGGACACGATCGCCGCACAGCCCGGGCAGATCGTGGTCGACAGCACTTCGATCTTCACCACCGGGAGTCCGGCCATCCGCCTGGACGCGCCCGCCAATTCCGCCCTCGCCCTCGCCTCTCTCGCCCTCTCCACGCCCGTGTCCCTCACGCCGGCCGGCAACCTCGTCCTCCGCACCGGTTCCCTCTCGATCACGGCAGGCGGCTCTCTCGACCTCGCCGGCAACGGCATAATCCTCGATTACACCGGCCAGGCACCGCTCTCGTCAGTTCGCCAGTGGCTGCAGAACGGCCGCATCGGCGTCACTCCGGCGTTGCTCACCTCCGCCCAGCCGGCTTCCGGCACCCCCGCCCTGGGTCTCGTGGACAACGCGCTGCTTCATCTGTCATCATTTGCGGGCCAGTCCCTCGGCGGCGTATTCAGCCAACTGCTCATCCGCAGTACCGTGGCCGGCGACACCAACCTCGATGGCGTGGTGGACCAGCAGGACTACCTCAATGTCCTCGCCAACATGGGCAGCACCAGCGCCCAGTGGTTCCAGGGCGACCTGAACTACGATGGCCTGGTCACGCCCGACGATCTGGCCGTCGTGACCGCCAACCTCGGCGCCAGTGTCGCCGGCCCGCAACCGCTGCCGGCCCCGGCCGCGGCCGCCTCGCCCAGGGTCCTCGCCCGCGCGTCGAAGAAGCCCGCGGCCCACGCCGCCCCGAACAAACCCGCGCGGGCCCCGAAACATCACCCGGCGCAGCACGCCAGACTTACTGCCCATACGTCCAGGTGACCGCGCATCGATGCGAGCGAACGTCCGCACGACCGTTCTACCAATGTTCGCGCCCTCCCTCGCCGTCAGTCCGCCGAACGGCACACGCAGTCGTAACGTACTCTTCACACAATCAACGTGGCACGCCTTGGGAGCATTCCCGATCGCCCGAGAGACGGGTCTTGCCTGGCCACCACATCGACAATTCGTCAACGCGCGAAATAGGATTGCATCAGGAGCGTCATTACAATATGGTGGCTTCGGTTGAGCCGTTATAATGGCGGACCGAAAGTCGCCCGAGAGATTTCCGTTTGCCCGTTCACCCAGCCAAAGACCGGTCGTTGGGGGTTGCGACGCGCCGGAACTCTGAAATCCCGGCTTGGCGCGTTGTGCTGCCACGGCGAATGACGAACGGAGTGTACCGCAATGAGATCATGGTTTTCGGCCGCCCGTATTCTGTGCCGCGCCCTGGCATTCACGAACCACCCCGCAATCGCCCGTTCGCGGGCGCGTCGCCGAAATGCGCCGCCCCGGGGTTCCACAATCGTCGATTCGCTCGAGCCGCGCACGCTCTTGTCAGCCTACGCGCCACTCCAGCAGTTGGCGGCGTTCAACGGCTCCAACGGCGCCAATCCGGTATCGAGCCTCATCATGGATTCCGCGGGCGACCTGTTTGGCACCACCTACGGCGGCGGCACCTCCAGCAAAGGCTCCATCTTCGAAATCGCCGCCGGCTCAAATACGGTCACCTCATTGGCCTCCTTCAACACCACCAACGGCGCGAATCCCTACGGCCACCTGGTCAGGGATGCCAGCGGCAACCTCTTCGGCACGGCACACAGCGGCGGCGATGTCGCCGACGATCCCAACGGCGCTGGTTTTGGCACGATCTTCGAACTGCCCAGTGGATCCAGCACTATCACCGCGCTCGCCACTTTCAACAAGACCAACGGCGCCAACTCCTATGGCGGCCTGGTCATGGACTCCAGCGGCAACCTGTTCGGAGCCACGTTCGGCGGCGGTGATGCCAACGGCGACGGCACCATCTTTGAACTGCCGGCCGGGTCCAGCACCATCACCACGCTCGCACTTTTCAAGGGCGGTGCGGCCGGTGCGAATCCCGTGGGCGACTTGTACATGGACGCCAGCGGCAACCTCTTCGGCACCACGTACAACGGCGGCGATATCGCCGATGATCCCAACGGCTACGGGCTGGGCACGATCTTCAAGCTTCCCCACGGTTCCAGCACCATAAGCGTGCTGGCCACGTTCAACGGAACCAACGGCGCCAAGCCCTACGACGGCCTGGTCGTGGACTCAAGCGGCAACCTTTTCGGCACAGCCTCCGCGGGTGGCGACGCCAACGGCGACGGCACCGTCTTCGAACTGCCCAGCGGCGCCAGTTCTATCACGCGTCTGGCGGCCTTCTCCGGCGGTACAAACGGCGCCAAACCCTATGGGGATCTGGTCATCGACGCCAATGGCAATCTCTTCGGCACGACCAATGGTGGGGGTGATGCCAGCGGCCAAGGCATCGTCTTCGAGGTTGCCGCCGGCAGCAACGCCATCACTCCCCTGGCAACCTTCGACGGCGCGGCCAACGGCGCCAATGCCTGGGCGGGGCTTCTTCTGGACACCCACGGCAATCTCTTCGGCACCACTCCCTCCGGCGGCGACGTCGCCGCCGATCCCAATGGACAAGGCTATGGCATTGTCTTCGAACTTGCGCTCATCGGCCCGCCCGCCAAGCTGGCGTTCGTACAGCCGCCCAGCTTCGCCTCCGCGGGACAGACCATATCCCCGGCCGTCACCGTCGCGGTCGAGGATGCCGCCGGGCACCTGATCGCCACCGACTCCTCCAGCGTGACTCTCGCCGTCAGCAACCCATCGAACGCCACTCTCAATGGCACGCTCACGGTCGCCGCGGTCAACGGCGTGGCCACTTTCAGCGACCTGTCCCTGCCCACCGCCGGTTCCTACACACTCCTCGCCAGCGACGCGGCGCTGACTACCGCAACGTCCAGCCAGTTCACCGTCACCAACGCGCTGTTCACCCTGAACGGAAACAGCACGATGATCGCCAACGGCGACATCACCCCCAGCACCACCGATTTCACTGACTTCGGGTCCGCTCCGCTGAACACGGTCAACGGCAAACTCACGCGCACGTTCACCATCCAGAGCATTGCCAATACCACGGTGACCCTCACCGGCAACCCGGTGATTTCCGGACCCAATGCGGCCGACTTCACCGTCAGCACGCAGCCTTCCTTGTCGATCGCCGGCACGAGCAACACCACATTCACCATCAGTTTCTCCCCCACGATCGTGGGAACCGAAACCGCCACCGTCAGTCTCAGTTCCAGCGACAGTTCGCAGAGCCCCTTCACCTTCGAAATCCAGGGAGAGGGCCTGAACATGACCACAGGAAGCGACAATCTCCAGACCGCCACCTTGACGGCAGGCACCGGCAACGGCGCCATGTCCGGCCAGTCGCTCAATGTCCTCTACACGGGTTCGCTGCTGAACGGGACGGTCTTCGATGCTTCCTCCCTGCACGGCAACACGCCGTTCGCGTTGACGCTGGGCGCCGGGCAGGTCATCACGGGCTGGGATGAGGGCCTGGTGGGCATGCAGGTCGGCGAGTCACGCCTGCTGGTCATTCCCTCCGCCCTTGGCTACGGCGCCAGCGGTTCGGGTTCCATTCCCGGCGGGGCCACCCTCATCTTCCAGGTCCAGTTGGTGTCCATCTCCGGCCCGACCATCGGCGTCACCGGCTCGGGGCAGGCCATCGCCAGCGGCGACACCACCCTCTCTTTGGCCGATGGCACGAATTTCGGCGATGTGGCCATCGGCGCCTCGGCCACGAGCACGTTCAACATCAGCAACCTCGTCACCGCCGGCACGCTCAGCCTGACCGGCACGAGCCCGGTGTCGATCTCCGGTCCCGGCGCCGACCAGTTCACCATAACCCAGCCGACTCTGACTTCCCAGGCCGGCAGCTTCAGTGTGAAATACACTCCCGCCATCGACGAGATCGCCACCGCCACCATCACCATCGCCAGCAATGATCCGAACCATCCCAGCTTCACCTTCAATGTTGGCGGCGAAACGCCCACGGCGGCCACGCATCTGGTCTTCACCCAGCAGCCCTCGAATGTGCCGGTTGGCCAGGCGATCGCCCCGGCCATCACCGTCACGCTGGAAGACAGTTCCAACAATCCGGTCACCGGCAGCAATACAAGCGTGACGCTCGCCATTGCTTCCGGCCCGAACAACGCGGTGTTGAGCGGCACGACCACCATCTCGCTGCAGAACGGAGTGGCCACTTTCAGCGACCTTTCCATTGGTTCGGCGGGCATTTACACCCTCGTGGCCACCGGTGCGAGTCTGACCGGCATCACCTCCAGCAGCTTTGTGGTTGGCGGTATGCATCTGACGTTCGTGGAGCAGCCGACGTCCCAACCGGCCGGGCACACCATCGCGCCCCCGGTGACGGTTGCAGTGGAGGACGAATTGGGCGACATCATCACCACCGATGGCTCGAGCGTGACCCTCGCCATCGCCTCCGGGCCGAACGGGGCGACGCTGGGCGGCACCACGACCGTCGCCATGCAGAATGGCGTGGCCACTTTCAGTGACCTCGCCATCACCGACGCGGGCAGCTACACCCTTGCGGCCAGCGACGGAAGCCTGGCCGGCGCCACCTCCAACAGCTTCAATGTCGCCGTGGTCCACCTGGCCTTCGTGCAACAGCCGGCCGGCACCAGCACCGACCGGACAATGGCGCCGGTGACGGTCGCACTGGAGGACGCCAGCGGCAACATCATCACTGACGAGACTTCGAGCGTGACACTCTCCATTGCTTCCGGCCCGAACGGGGCGGTGCTGGGCGGCACCTTGACCAAGGCAACGCAGAATGGCATCGCCACATTCAACAATCTGTCGATCGGGCTGGCGGGAGCCTACACCCTCTCGGCCAAGGACGGGAACCTGACCGGCGCCACGTCCAACAGTTTTCAGATGGTGCAGCTCCACCTGGCCTTCGTGCGGCAGCCGGCCGGCACCGTCGCCGGCATGACCATGTCGCAGGTGACGGTCCAATTGGAGAATGCCTCCGGCGCCGTCGTTACCAACGAGGATTCACCCGTGACGCTCACCATAGCCTCCGGCCCCAACGGGGCGGTGCTGAGCGGCACCGTGACCGCGGCGATGCAGAACGGCGTTGCCACGTTCAGTGATCTGTCGATCGCCCCCGCGGGGACTTACAAACTCTTGGCCGGAGACGGAAACCTGGCCGGCGTCGCTTCGAGTGCCTTCGTCATTGCGCCGCTCCATCTGGCCTTCGTGCGACAACCGGCCAGCGCCCTGGCCGGCCACACCATCGCGCCCGCGATAACTGTCAAACTGACGGACAGCTCGGGCAAGATCCTCGCCGGCGACCACTCGAATGTCTCGCTGGCCATCGCCACAGGCCCCAAAGGCGCGACTCTGGGTGGAACCCTGACCGTTGCGGCCAAGAACGGCATCGCCACCTTCAGCAATCTGTCGATCACGCGGGCGGGAACATACACGCTGGTTGCGTCCTGCGGCACGCTGGGCGGCACCACCGGCTCCGTCAGCTTTACCATCAGCCCGGCGGCCGCCTCCAAGCTGGTCTTTAGCGCGCTGCCTGCGGGTGTTGCCGCGGGAGGCGCCCTGTCCGAAAAAGTGGATGTGATGGATCAATACGGCAACCTGGTCGCCAGCAGCAGTGCCACCGTGAAACTGACCCTGTCCTCGGGACCGACCGGCAAGAAGCCGTTCACCCTGCAGGCCAAGGCGGTCAACGGGGTGGCCACTTTCACCGGGATCCCGGTGCAGACCGCGGCAGGCGTTTACAGGTTCCAGGCACAAACCGCGGGACTGGCGTCACTCGTCTCCGGTGCGTTCACCATCAAGGCGGCCGCGGCGGCAAAACTGGCCTTTGTCCAGCAGCCCTCGACGGCAGTGGCGAGCCAGGCGATCGCTCCGGCCGTGACGGTGGACGTGCTGGATCGATACGGCAATATCATCACGTCAGACAGTTCCAAGGTCACCCTGAGTCTGGGAACACACCCGGCAAGCGCGACGCTCGGCGGCACCCCGACGGTAGCCGCCGCCGCCGGCGTGGCTGTCTTCAGCAACCTGTTGCTGAACAAGGCGGGCACGTACACGCTCAAGGCGGCGGATGGAAAGCTCACCGCCGCCGTTTCCAGGAGCTTTGTCATCACGGCCGCCGCGTAGGTGAAGGCGGCGCTTGCCGCGCCGACTGCCGTCTCCGGCGGGATCGTTGCCCGGAACACTGGTCGCACCCCTCATCACACGGCCGACGTCTCGTAGCTACGGTCAGACCAGGAACCTCCTGCTTAGCTTAGTCAGGGATATCCCTGACCCGTTTTCCAGACCCTGAATTTGATCCTTTGATCCCTGACCCATCCCTGACCCGTGTTTCGGGCTTACGCCTCCAGCCAGCCTGCTTTCGCGACGCCCCATTCATACGCCGGTGGGCTTACGGCTATTCGTCAGCGCTGCATTGACCCCCCTCCCCTTTACCGATACTGTTTCATCATAATAGCGGCGCGGAGGACTTCGATGACTGCATCAGGATTCACTTGGCGGTCGCTCTTGGTGGTTCTGCTGGCTTGGCCTCTCTTCGCGGAGGATCCCAACGCCGCGTTCGACTCCCTGTTCGGCAAGGAAGCCAAGACCGTCAAGGCCAGCGCGAATGCTGCTGACAAAGTGCAGTTTGCCAAAACACTGCTGGATGCGGCGAGCAAGGTTTCGGCCGACAAACCGCTACAAGCGATCCTCTATAACCAGGCCTTTGAATTCGCTCTTCTGGCCAGCCCCGAAGGCTATCCCCTGGCAACTCAGGCCATGGAGTCGCTGGCCAAGGCCCAGCCGGAGCAGAAAGCCGGGGCCGACAAGAAGTTGCTGTTGGTATCCGAAAAGCAGTATCGCACGGCCGGCGGCCCTCAACGCGTTGCTGCCGGCATGGCCTATCTGGCAAGGCTCGTTGAACTGGCCGATAGCCAGATGGCCGCGCAGCGGTGGGATGAAGCGGTCGCCAACTATCGGCAGGCCGCGCCTGTGGCGGCGCAGGTCGATCCCGCTCAGTCCGCCGATATCGCGGCCAGGATCAAGAGCGTTGCTGAACGTCGGGAGATGCAGCAGAGAGTCGGGGTTCTGCGCAAACGGCTGGAGAAAGATGCTCGCGATGCCAGTGCCGCCGCCGACTTGATCCGGATATTGCTGGTGGATACCGGGCAGCCCGAGGAAGCCGCCAAATACGCGTCGGCCACATCGGATGCCATGCTTAAGCTGATTGTGCAATTGAATCAGAAGAGCATCGGTGCGCTTGAGGAGGATGAGGCGTTGGAATTGGGCAAGTGGTATCGGGCCCAGATCGCCGGCGCTACGGCGACGGGGAAGGCTAATGCGGCCGGCAGGGCCACGGAGTGCTATCAGCGGTTTCTTGCCCTGCATCGCACCGAGGACGCCCGGCGACTCGCCGCGACGATGGCGTTGCAGGAAGTGAAGAAAGTTGGCGCGGCCGCAAAGGCCGCCGTCAACTCCAGGCGGCTGGTGAACCTGATGCCCCTCATTGACAGCGCTCGCGATGCTGTTGAAGGCAAGTGGGTCGTGAGTAAAGATGGGCTGCAATCCGACGATACAGCGCATGCCCACCTTCGCATCCGGTATCAGCCGCCCGAGGAATACGACTACCAGATCGAGTTCACTCGTGTATCGGGCAACAACGACGTGGTGCAGATGATGTCACACGCTGGACATTCTTTCAACTGGGGCATGGCCCTCTCCGGCAACAAGCTGGGTGGGCTGGAGCGGATCGGCCGCGCCGGAGTCGAGAACTCGAATCCCACTCTTGTTCGCCTCAATTCATGGTTCACGAATGGCCAAAGATATCGCTCAGTGGTTCAGATCAGGAATGACTCGGTGACCACATTGGTGAACGGGAAAGTGGTGCTCCGATACGACACGGATTACGGCAATTTGACGGCACCCGGTATCTGGTCGGTTGGCGAGGGAGTTCTGGGGGTCGGGTCATGGGACAGCCCCACCCTCTTCCACTCCATTGAAATCGTCGAGATCACGGGGCAGGGCCGACCCTTGCCTGAAGACAAGTAGCAGTTATCGTCCGCCGCCCCACGCCACGGTTGATGACGTGGAACACCATTCCGCCCGCTACATGGCGTAGTTGAAACGGCGTGATGACATGCTAAGAACATTGGCGTGACAAACCAAGCCGTTCACTTCGGAATTGATCCCTGACCCGTTTTCCGCGCGCCAAGAGCTTTGTCATCACGGCCGCCGCGTAGGTACAGGCGGCACTTGCCGCGCCGACTGCCGTCTCCGGCGGGATCGGCGACAGCGCCTGCGATGAGCATGCGTGTCACCGCATGTGGAACAACACCCCGAGCATGCAGCCGACGAGGCCGCAGATGATGCCGGCGATGGCCAGGCCCTTGCCGCCGCGGGTGGCGTTGGCAGAGGAGACCTGGGCGTAGCCGATGCCGCCGAAGATGATGGCCAGGATGGGGAGGATGATGGTGCAGGAGGCGGGGATGCCCACGATGCCGAGGACCAGCGAGGCGACACAGAATCCGTTGCTGGTGCCGGTGGCTTCGACCGTCGTGCCTTCCATGGTGAAGGGCATGCCGCAGGCGCGGCAGTTGTTGGCGCCGATGGGCGACTGGGCGTTGCAGCGCGGGCAGAGGATGATCTGGCGGCCGTCGTCCTGGCGGCGAATCCGCGGAGCGCGGTCGCCGGCGGCCGCGTAGGCGTGGACGGGATGCGGCGGCAGTTTGATGACCTCGCGGGTCTTGGGGTCGATGAGCCGGCCGTAGCGGTCGAGGATGGGAATGGTGATCATGTTGCCGCAGGTGGGACACTGGCCATCCTGGGCGGCCATGGATTCGGTGGCTTCGAGGCGCGAGGAGCAGTGGGCGCAATTGAACCCGTAGCGCCGGCCGGTGCCGCGGGTCATGAAGGCCGAGCCGTATCCGCCGGGCGGCCGGACCTCGCCGGGTGCGATGGTGACACCGGTGGCGGTGCCGGCGGGCACGTGCATGGTGCTCTGGCAGGTGGGGCAGCGCACGAGGATCCCGACCTGCGTCTCGTCGGCGCTGAGCGAAGTCTGGCAGTGCTGGCACGGAAAGACGATCATGTGCTCCCATGATCGTAAGGCCGGTGACACGTTTTGCAAGAATGCCTGTCCCGCCGGGCCCTGGGTTTATCGGTCGCAGCCTCCGGGTTTGAACAGATTGAATGGCAGTTGTCGCCAGGTGTTTGGTGCGTTATAGTGACGCATGAACCGGACTCCCGTGGTGGGGTTCGAGTTGGCCGGGAAATCCACTTCCAGGGTTTGTTCCACTGGGATGTTCCGGTGTCGGAAAACATTCCAGGGTCAATCATGTTGTGATGGCTTTGCTGGGGTTGCGCCGGTCGGGCGAACGGAAGAATTGCTCATACCGGCGGCCGTTTTGTTCGATCTTTCCTAGCAACGGGAAGGAGTCAGGCGTGACTGTGTCGGATATGCCAATGGAAGGCGGAATCGAGACTGCGGTGGCCGCGGATGTGTTTCCGGACGCATCTTGCGGGCTGTGGTACGTGCTGCACACCAAGAGCCGGCAGGAGAAGGTGGTGGCGGATGGTCTGGCGGCGATGGGAATCGCGCATTTCCTGCCGCTGCTGAAGCAGGTGCGATATTACGGGAATCGCAAGGCGTGGGTGGATTTGCCGCTGTTTCCGGGGTATGTGTTCCTGCGCGGAGCGGTCGACCATGTCTACGAGGCCGATCGGACCAAGCGCATCGCCCAGATCATCAAGGTACACCAGCAGGATAAGCTGGACTGGGAATTGAGGAACCTGCACGTGGCACTGGTGGCGAAGGTCCCGCTGACGCCATTCCCGTATCTCAAGGCTGGGGTCCGGGTCGAGGTGAGGTCCGGGCCGTTTCGCGGGCTGCAAGGAGTCATCGAAGGCCGGACGCCGAAAGATCGCCTGTTGTTGCAGGTGGATATCCTGGGTCAGGCTGTGAGTGTGGAGATTGACGGATCGTTGCTGGATGTTATCGAATGAGTGGAGAAACCGGAGCGAATCAATGGATCTGAAGGCGAAAATCGAAAACGGGTCGGCGGTTGTGGGTGTGATCGGACTGGGATACGTGGGTCTGCCGCTGCTGCGGGCGTTCTTCCTGGCCGGGCATCGGGTGATCGGGTTCGACGTGGATGACAAGAAGGTGGTGTCGCTGAAGAAGGGCGAGAACTACCTCAAGCACCTCGGCGCGGATTTCGTCAAGGAGATGGGGTTATCGGACCGGTTTGACGCGACCACCGACACCGGGCGCATGGGCGAGGCGGATGTGCTGATCTCCTGCGTGCCGACGCCGCTGGGTAAACACCTGGAGCCGGATCTGTGCTTCGTGGAGCAGACGGCGGTGGATATCGCCCGGACGCTTCGGCCGCAGCAACTCGTTGTGCTGGAGTCGAGCACGTATCCAGGGACGACCCGCGAGGTGATGCTGCCCAAGTTCACGGCCAAGGGGTTTACCTTGGGCAAGGACATGTTCCTGGCGTACTCGCCGGAACGCGAAGACCCCGGCCGGCAGGACCACAACACGCAGACGATTCCGAAACTGGTGGGCGGGTGCGATCTGGTGTCGGGGGAACTGGCAACAATGCTCTACCGGCGGGCGATCAAGCAGGTGATTCCGGTGTCCAGCGCCGAGGTGGCCGAGGCGGCCAAGATCCTGGAGAACACCTATCGGGCGATCAACATTGCCCTGGTGAACGAGATGAAGGTGGTGCTGACGGCGATGGGGATCGACATCTGGGAGGTGATCGACGCCGCCAAGACCAAGCCGTTTGGGTTCCAGGCGTTTTATCCCGGGCCGGGCCTGGGCGGCCACTGCATTCCGATCGATCCGTATTACCTCACCTGGAAAGCACGCGAAGTGGGCCATGCGACGCGGTTCATTGAACTGGCCGGGGAGATCAACCGGTCGATGCCGGAGTATGTGGTGCAGCGGACGATGCTGGCGCTGAACGAGCGGGGCAAGGCGGTCAAGGGATCGAGGATCCTGGTGGTGGGTCTGGCGTACAAGCCGGATGTGGACGATGTGCGCGAGAGCCCGAGTTTCGAGATTCTCGAAAAGCTGGAGGAACTGGGGGCGCATGTGGACTACAACGACCCGCACGTGCCGCGGACACACAAGATGCGCCGGTATGACCTGCAGATGAGCAGCGTGGAACTGACGCCGGAGAATCTGCGGTCGTACGACTGTCTGGTGATCGCGACGAATCATGCGGCGTACGACTGGAAGCATATTGTGGCGCATGCGAAGTTGATCGTGGACACGCGGAATGCGGTGAAGTGTTCGGGGCGGGGGAATGTCGTGAAGGCGTAAGTTGGGAGTACCGCCTTCTGGCGGTCCTCAACAACCGCCTGACGCCGGTACTCCGAACAGGGCGATTGATCCGGTTCTTTTCGGAAGCTGGTGCAGCATGCGTAAGACGACATTCGAACAAGTGGTCGAAATGGCCGATCATTTGAGCCTTGACGAGCAGGAGACGCTGGTTGAGGTGTTGCGACGACGTGCCATCGCCCAACGACGGGCACGCCTCGTTCGCGATGTGGCAAGTGCCAACCGGGACTACGCCCGAGGCGCTTGTCGGCGTGTCAGTCCGGACGAGGTGATGCGGGAGATCCTGCAATGACCGTTCCATGGAGTGAATTGCACGGTTCAAAGTTCGCCGGGCAGCGGGTGCTGGTTACCGGCGGGGCGGGGTTCATCGGGTCGCACATCGTGCAGGCGCTGGTGGAGTTGGGGGCGGAGGTGGTGGTCATCGACGATCTGTCGGG
>JBIOJL010000086.1:0-16285 GCA_044450885.1 Tepidisphaerales bacterium | reverse complement strand
TTTTTTTTTTCCAAATAATACCCCCCCCCAACACAAATTTTTGTCCCGCCTTCGCCCTCGCGGGCCTCCCCCCCCCCACCTGTCGCGGGTTTGTTTCTCGGCGCCCCCCCGCTTTCAACCACCGCGGCCACATCAACTCGCCATGATAACCAGGAAAACCGCCGCGACTAACAGCCCGACGGCGGCCAGCCGCAGCCGCAACGTGAAGTATCCGCGGGTCACCGTGTTCAGGAACAGGTACACCAGCAGAATCAGCAGCGACAGCGCGCCGATGGAACCGGCCGTGTTCCAGGTGCGGGCGGTGCGGGCGTAGTGCTCGGCGGCGAGTTGGGTACAGAGCTGGCCGATGCGATCCGGCGCTGCGGACACGAGCACGGACGCCCGGTAGATCGAACTGTACGGCCGGACCATCTCCTGAACGAAATCATCCTGCAGGAACCGGCTGCTGTGGACGGCCGCGCGAATTCGCGCCTGGACCCAGGGCTGGTTGGCGTCGAGATCGCTGATGCCGCTGGACGCCAGTCCCTGCGCGAGCAGTGGCCGGATCTTCTCGACCGCCGCATCGCAGGCCTGCGACAGCGCCTCTTCCGCGCTGGTGCATGGCGAGTGCGCGCGGCCGACAACCAGGCCGGGCAGGACCTTCCCCGCAGCCGCGGCATCGCTGGCCCACGGTTTGTCCACGAATGCAAGCGAATCCTCGAGCGTCCCGCCAGCGCCCGTGCCGACGGCGGTAAGTGTCCCGCCCCGCACGAACTGGCCGGATGCCGAGTTGATCGACGGTTCGTAGACCACATCGACGCGCAGCCGGAACTCGCCCGCGGCGGCGGGCCGGGTTGTCGGGGCCGAGTCGACGTTGGACTGAGCGCGCGGAAATGCCGTGCGAAGCGAGGCAACGACGTATGGGCGGATCTCGGCGGGAGCAGCGACAGCGATCCGCTCCGGCTCGCGGCGTCCTTCCGGAAGGGTGGCGAGCGTGTCCGCGATCCGGGCAGTCAACTGCGTGGCCGCCTCGCCGACGGAGGGAAACACTCTGGCATACCGGAGCTGGTCGGCCGAGGGTTGGAAGCCGGCGCGAGGCGGCGAAGGCGTCGTCTCTTGCGACATTCTCACGGCGACCGCGGGTGCAACCGAGGCATGGAGGCGAAAGTAAAACCACGCAAGAACCAGCGCGGCCAGGAGGACCAAAGCCACGGGTCGGGTCCGCCGGGCGGCACAGAGAAGCACAATCACGCCGGCTCCCGCGGCAACGATGAGCATTTTCATGGCGATCATCAGGCACCCTCCTTTGGCAGGGATGAGGGTTGACTGCGGCGCTCGTGCGGCTGCCACAACAGGACCATCAGCCCCATGCACAACAACACCAGGGCGAAGATGGCCAGCGAGGGGCTGGCATCGTGGATGCACCGCTCGATACACGCGCCCGGGAACGGGCCGCCGGCGGCCAGGCGCACGTGGGCCCAGCCGCCGTTGGGCCCGTAGCGGGAGAACAACGCAACGCCCAGCATGTATTGCCCGAACAGGAACCCCGCGATGCCGAGCGGCACGCGGACCATGTGCCAGGGGCCGCGCGAGCGGCGACCGGCCATCAGCAACACGGCCGCGAAGAACATGCCGGCATAGGCCAGCACATAGCCCAGCACGCGCAGGGAACTCGGCCAATCGGTGGATCCGAACTGTTTGTTCAGCTCCTGCGCCAGACGTGGATCGGGGATTCCCGCGCCGACGAACCCCGGAACATCGAGGGCGGCCGCAAGACCCAGGAGAGCCGCGGCCACGAACGCGAGCACGCCGGGCACCGCCCAGAGGACCCCAAACTGGAATGGCCGGCGTTCGACGGGGGCGATTGCAGCCTCCGCAGCCGCGGGCGGCGGGGTCCACGACGGCGCCGGTTCGATGGCCACGGCCGGCGGCGGCTGGAAGTCGGCCATCGGCATTATGGGGACGGGTACCGCCGCGGGCTGTTCCCCCAGGCGCATTCCCGCATGGCGCGGGCGAACCCGGATGGCCAGCAAGACCGGAAAGAGCGCGACAGGGAAGATGATGAAGAACAGCGCCAACAGCCATTCATCGTTGTTCATGCGCGTGTTGCCCATGAGGATCCCGGCGACCAGCACCGACTGAATGCACGCATAGACCAGCGCCGGCCGCACGAGGTAATACCACCATCCACGGAACCTCTTGGTACAGGCCCGCACCAGCGAGAAGAGAGCGATGAACAGCATGCCGATGCCGAAGGCGATGGCACCGGCCTGCGCGCTGTCGTTGCGCACGACTGTTCCACCGGCCACGACCAGCAGGACGCCCCCGGTTATCGTGGCGACCATCGCTCCCAGCCAGATCGAGCGGACGTAATCGGGAACCCGCGCATATGCCGAGGCGATCGGCGCGGGGGCCCGCATGGCCGGCGCCGGCGCGGCATCGAACCGGACGGGCAGCGGCGGAGGCATCGCCGGGCCCGGCGCCGGGGGCACCGGCGAGCCGATGCCGGCGGCCGGGGCGACCGGCTGGGCCGGCCGCTTGCGCGCTGCCGCGGACGGATCCCACGGTGAGGCCACCTGCGCGGCGATGTGCGTTGCGCAGAGGATGCCGATCACCAGCACGGCGCTGCCGCCCAGGATGATCGAGGCAAGGAATCCGAACAGGCCGACCATGACCAGCCGGCCGAAATCCACCCGCTCGGCCCGGTTGACCGCCAGCGCCGACCGCCAGTCCGCCAGAATCAGCATCGCGAAGACCGCGACCCAGCTCTGAACCACATATTGATGCCCGCCGCCATCCGATGCCGCCGCCACCAGGGCGACGGAAAGGATGGCACAGAAGATGCCGGCCAGGCCGCCGAACACAAAGTGCTGCATCGCCTTGGACTCATGCACCAGCCACGTGCCCAGTTTGCGGCGGGCGAGCCGGATCCCCAACCATGCGCCAAGCGATGCGGTGAATACGAAGAGGATCAGCGGGAGGATCTCGTCGCCGCGTTGCCCGGCTCCCGCAAACACGCCCGCACCGACGCTGATCCCTGCCAGCGACATCAGCGCCAGCAGTCGGCGCTGACGGCCGGGAATCGGATCGCGCGCCTCGGCGGCCGCGGTTTCAGGGTCCGGCGCAACGCGGTCGCACGCACGATTTGCGAGGAAGCGCGACTTCACGGCGCGCAGCCGCCCGCCGATCTGCGACACCCGGTTGCCGGCCCGGTCGGCCAGGTCGCCCATGCGCGCCCACACGTCGCTGTCCCGCGCCGGATAATCCTGTCTCGGCGTCGCCCCCGAGACCCCGCCGCCGGACGATCCGCCGCCACCCGCAACCACCCGTTCGGCCACCCGCGCCGCCACCATGCTCAGGCTGTCCGGCGAAAAACACGACATGCTCTGCCGCACGTGCTCCGAGCCGAAGACCGCCTCCACCATCTCCTGCACGCTCTGGTAGCGCTGCGCCGGGTCCTTGGCCATCGCCCTGCGGATTACCGTCGCGAACGGTTCCTCGATGCCGCTCACATCCGGCTCGGCGGTCATGTGCTTCATGAGAATCTCGCCGGCGCTGCCGCCCAGGTAGGGCGTCTGTCCGGTGAGCATTTCGTAGACGATGGCGCCGAGAGCGTAGATGTCGATGCTGCGGTCGTACCGGCCGGCGCCGATCTCGGGCGCCATGTAATGCACCGTGCCCACGGTCACCGTCTGCTCGCTGCGGTGGTCGGCGGTGATGGTCTTGCTCAGCCCGTAGTCGCCGATCTTGACGCACCCGTTCTCGTAGAAGATGTTCCCCGGCTTGAGGTCGCGATGCACGATGCCGCAGTCGTGCAGGAACGTCAGGCCCTTGGCCATTTCCCGCAGGAAGAACGCCGTCTTCTGCGTGCCGATGCCGGCTGGCGATTCGTCCAGAATCTGCCGCAGCGACGGCCCCGCGACGAACTCCATGATGACAAAGGGCGTGCCGTCGTTGTTGTAGCGCACGTCGAAGATTGTCACCAGGTTCGGGCTCTTGAGGTTCATGCACTGGCTGACGCCGCGCAGCTCGATCTGCTCGTAGCCCTGGACGACCTTGAGCGCCACCTCGCGGCCGCTGTCGCTCACGGCGTAGTAAACCTCGCCGAAGCCACCCCGGCCTGCCCCGCGCTGGATGGTGTATCCCTCCAGCGGACGGTCACCGTGTTTGTATCTGAAAGCGGCCATGTTTCTGCTCCGTGCGACCTTCACGTTGCGTTGTGGTGCAGGCTGGAAGCCCGCACCACAAGGTCCTACGCTCCGTCACCGTCACCAGTGGGACAGGCATTCCTGCCTGTCGTACGACAGACATTCTTGTCTGTCGTGTTACATCTCCGTCACCACAAATCCAACCTCGCCGACCCGCACCGGCGAGCCGAGCGCGATCGCGGCCGATGTCCCGGCCGCCTTGCCGTCGATCACCATCCCGCGACGAGCCTGGCACACCAGCCGCCCATCGCGGACCATCAGCACCACCGGTTCCGGAGCCTCGTCACATCGTACGTGTGCGGCCGCTCCCGGGCCGATGACCAACTCGCGATCCATCAGTATCACGCGCCGGACGTCCACTCGTGGCAGTCGGCCGGCCTTGAGGTCCAGCACCGCCGAGGTGCTGGCCGGGCTCGGCAGGCGGAAGACCAACTGCGAGCGCGCCGATAGCGTTACGCGGTCGCCGCTGACCAGCAGCCGGCCCGTCGCCGGGCGTTCGTTCACCGCCACCGGCAGCGTCGAACGCAGGAAATAGTCGTCTTCGATCCGCTCGACAGTGATCGCGGGCGTCTGGGCCTCGGTGAGCAATCCGACGTCGCAGGCCGGTGAAGAACTGATCGGCCCAACCGTCACGCGGCCACTGCGAAGCACCCAGAAGCTGCCCGCGCCGTCAACTTGGAGCAGGAACTTCGCCGGCACCGCGCCGGCCGGCGTCTCCCGGCGCACGGGAATCTCCACGGCCGCGGGTGATGCCGGACGCACCGGCCGTGCGTCCATCCGCCGCGGCTCGCCGCCGTCCAGCAAACCCAGCGGCCCGGCCCGCAGTTGTTCCATCGCCTCGCCAGCCTGCCGCATGTTCGCGATCGCCGCTTCGATCCACGGCGCCTCGGGAAGCATCGCCGCCAGCCGCCGGGACGACTCTTCCGCCTGTCGCAAATCCCCGGCCGACACATGCCCCCACGCCAGGCGACACTGGTCCACGATCCGTCGCAACTGTTCTGCTTCGACACTGCCGCAGGCCAGGCGTTCAAGCCGCGCCAGCAGCGATCCCGCCACATCCAGCCGTCCCGCCCGCAGCGCCTCGGTAATCCGCTGCGATACCCGCTTCTCCACGTGCCCGGCCAGTTCGCGAACCCGCAGATCCGACACCGCCGCCGCCGGCGCTTTGGCAAGCTGATCGACCGCGGCTTCCCAGTCATCCCGGCCGAGACACTCGCTTGCCCTGGCCACGACGGCGTCGAGCGCAGCCCGCTGCTGGGCGACATCCTGCCGCAGATCGGTCGCAAGCTGGGTCTCGTCGAGGTCTTCCAGAATCCGCTGCCCCGCCGACAAGTGGCCCTGGCGAATCTCCTGCCTCGCAGCGGCCAGTGCGTGTACCCGCTGCTCTTCGGCCTGCCGCGCCGCGGCAATGGCCGCCGCCACCGCCACGCGGAGTTTGGCAACGTCCCCGGTATTCCCGGCCAGCCGCGCGGCCTTCTGGCTGTCGGCGTCAGCCTGGTGCAGCCGGCCGGCCGCCAGATGCTCGCGGCCGCGGTGTACCAAGGCATCCGCCAGCCGCCCGGCCAGTTCCTGCCCGCGTCGATGGGCCCGGATGTCATCCGCGCTGACGAGCTCGAACGCTTCGTCGAGCCGGCCCGCATCCAGGGCACATTCAGTCTGTTTGATTCGGAGGATGAGCACGGTTTCACTCCGCTGGCACCACCACGATGGGTCAATATACCGTCATATCCGGACGTGACCATCTTCCTGCATCGCCCGCAAGCCGCCCACGCAGGCCCGGCTTCCCGGCAACCGCATCTGGACGCCCGCATCTCGTGGCACGGGCGTCTCGCCCGTGCTGTCGGTACTCCGACATCTTCGTTGCCCGAACATTGGTCACGCCTTTCCGCACACTTGCCGGAGTCGGGATGTCCGCGGCGCGGTCGGTTTACCCGATACGTTGGGTGTCGGTACTCCGACACCCAAATCGCTACCTACGGCCTCTGCGCCGTCAGCGTCCGCCCGTCCGCCTCGCACTGCGGCTTGCCCGCTTTGTCCGCGCCAAAATGCTCATCCACCGTCGTCAGCAACTGCTGCTCGTTGATCACGTCGATCCGCATCGGCTCGGTAAACCGCGCCTCGTGCGCCAGCACCCGCTCGGCCACGTCGAGCTGCTTCTTGATCTGTCCGATCAGCTTCTCGGTCTGGGCCAGCTTGCTGTTGTCCACGCCCACCTTGGAGCCGACGGAAGCGGCCTGCACCAGCCGGAACTGCCCCTGCAACGACTCGATCTGCCCTTCCAGCAGCGCCTTCTGCGAGCGGGCCCGCTCGATCATCTGCATGCTGGCGGCCAGGGCCTTTTCGCGATTCTCCAGCAGCCGCCGCTTGCCGGCCAGCACCACCTCGGCCTCCTTGTAGCGGTCGAACCGCCTCGCCAGCTCATCCTTCACCTGCTCGCGTGAATAGTTGATGCCACCCATGCAGAAGTTTGTCTGCGAGGTCGTCAGCGACTCGCGCAGCGTCTGCACGCGCGCCTGCTCGTCGCCCAGGCTCTTGGTGTTCTGCACCAGGTCGGCCTTGAGATTGGCGATTTCGACTTCCTGCTCGGCGATCACCTTGATGTTGGCCTGCATCTCCGGAACGATGTCCTCGAGCAGGTCGTGTGCCCGGCGCAGCTCGAACTCGATGGGTATGGCGTCCTTGGCCGCGCTCTGCACCGAGCGGAATGAACTCCGCACATAACTGCCCGCATCCGTGCCGAAGAGCAGCCCCGCGCCCACCAGAAGCCCGACGCCCGTAATGGTGGCCAACTTGATTGATTTCAGGATCATGATGATTCTCCACGAAAAGGACCCGGTCGAACCCGAACGTCGCGGCCGAACGCCGGCCACAGGGGGGTTGTCGGGCGAGGGGCGGGAATATTTCACGCCTCTTCCAAATGGCGAATGTCGAAGCTCGAATGACGAAAGAATGCCGAATGACGAATGCCAAATGGCGGGTGGGGGATGGGTGGCGGATCTACCCTTCGTCATTGGTGCATTGGGCATTCTCTCGTCATTCGCCATTCGTCATTCGTCATTTCTTCATCCCCCGCACATTGTCCACCCACACTGACGCATGTAGAATACTTATGTTGAGTCGGCGGAAATCGAATCTTCCGGAAGGAGACCCCTATGAAATGGTTGCTTTGTCTGATCGCGTGCGCACTGGGATGCTTCATCACCGCTTCGGCGCTGGCCGCCGAGGAGGAGATGAAAGAAGGACTGGTCGCGGAGTTCTATTCAATGGACGGCGCGGTGGAGGATTTCCCCACCATCCCCGCCGACAAGAAGCCGACGGTCAAGCGTGTCGACAAGCAGATCAACGTCGACTCCACCGGCGACAACTGGCCCGGCACGGACCTGAAGGACCATTACTACATCCGCTGGACCGGCTCGATCAAGATCGCCAAGGACGGCAAATTCAAGTTCTTCACCGAATCCGATGACGGCTCGCGGCTATTCATCGACGGCAAAGAGGTCGTCAGCAACGGCGGCCTGCACGGCATGGAAGAGAAGGAGGGCGAGGTCGAACTCAAAGCCGGCGCCCATGACCTCAAGGTCGAGTTCTTCCAGAACGAAGGCGAGGCCGGCTGCAAGATGTCCTGGCAGGCCCCCGGCGGCACCAAGGAGATCGTCCCCGCTTCGGCGCTGTCGCACAAGAAGAGCGCTGAATAGGCCAAAGTGGGGCCAGCGTCCCCGCTGGCCATTCCTCTTCGCCAGAAACCGCCTTTTGCCAAACGAGGCCGGCGAGGACGCTGGTCCTGCTTGCAGGCAACTGCGCCCTTTTCCTTTGGTGCGGTGGCTTGACACCGCTTTCCAATGTGCGGCAAACTGGCGTTCGTCGCTCGAATCGGAGCGAACCGGCGGGAAATGGAACCGCTCTGCCGCTGACGAGTGCTTGTGGTTATTCGACCGGCATGATGCCCCACCCCAACCGCATCCACGCCTTCCTCGCCCTGGTTCTGATCCTCGCCTTCTCTGCCCGCGCCGCCACTCCTCCCGATGCCCAG
Source organism: Tepidisphaerales bacterium (assembly GCA_044450885.1). Taxonomy (GTDB): domain Bacteria; phylum Planctomycetota; class Phycisphaerae; order Tepidisphaerales; family Tepidisphaeraceae; genus JANYKD01. The sequence continues at coordinate 8,068 of JBIOJL010000086.1, read as the reverse complement.
AGCCACCGCTGCACGTTCAACTTCGCCGTCGAGCCCGAAGGCGACGTCCGCCACATCACCCTCGCCGTCATCATCCCGGCCGACCTGCAACGCTGGCTGGTCGAGGAGACGTTCCCCTTGGGAAAGAGGCAACCGCTTATCTTCACGGCTTGCCGCAGACTCCGGCACCCCCGTGCCATTCCATCCAAGGCCGATTAGGATGTGCGCCGCGATGGCGTGGTCCGCGTTGCGGTTGCGTCGCATTACTACGGGAGTCCTCGGAATGAGCGATCTGCTGCGAAAATTGACGGTCCAGGGAACGGTGCTGCTGGTGATCGACGTGCAGGAGCGGCTGTTGCCGGCCATTCACGAATCCGAGCAATGCGCCGCCAACGTGCGGAAGATGATCGACGCCGCGAAGGTGCTGGGCGTGCCGCTCATCGTCACCGAGCAGTATCCGGCCGGTCTCGGGCCGACCTGCGCCTCGATACGCGAGGCGCTGGGAGATGAGAAGGCGATCGAGAAGATGCGCTTCAGCGCCTGCGTCGAAGCCACCACGGCCCGCCTCGGCGAACTGGACCGCCGGCAGGTGCTCGTGGTGGGGATCGAGGCGCACGTCTGCGTGCAACAGACGGTGCTCGACCTGCTGCGGCTCGACTACAACCCCTACGTCTGCGCCGACGCGGTGAGTTCTCGCCGGGCCATCGACCGCGACACCGCCCTGGCCCGCATGCGCCAGGCCGGGGCGATCATCACCACCAGCGAAAGCGCCATCTTCGAGTTGCTGGGCGAAGCCGGGACGAACCAGTTCAAGCAGGTATTGAAGATCGTGAAGTGAGCGTTGTGACATTGGCAGCCTGCGTTTCGAGGGCGAGGACTTCACCTACTGGGAGCGCCATTCCGCGTTCGTCGAGGTCTACAGCACGGCGAAGATCGCCCGATCGGGAATCCCCAAGGTCAACGTGACCTTCGGCTGGCCGCGAATCAACGGCCGGAAGCCGCCGATCAAACGGGCCTCGGCGTACTATCCCTCCAAGACCGGCCCGGCCAGCCCCGACTGCGCCTGGGTCAAACCCGACGGCGAAAACTGCCGGGTGGAGGTCGGCGCGATCTTCAAACGCGACGAGGATAAACGCCGACATCCGCTGGAGATCAACGTAGCTCCGTAGCCCTTTGGAGTGCGGCGGCTCGACGCCGCTTTCCCATCCGCGGCACAGCCGGCGTCATGGATCAGCGGACGCCCGGATCGGGAGGAACGCCGGCCAACTTGCCGCCTCGCAGCGGCCTTCGTCTTCAAACGCCAATTGTGACGCCGACGGAAAAGCGGCCTCGTGTGGCCGCACTCCAAAGTGGCAACACGAGGTCCAACGATCGGCGCGAAGGCGGAGATTCCTCTCCAACCACGCCCGCCCGCGTGGTATAATCCCGTGCCAACAGGGCCATGCTTTTCCTCTTCACCTTCATCGTCGTATTACTGACCGCGCTGGGAATCCTCTCGATTCCCCTGATCGTCTGGTCATTCCGCGGCCGGCAGGTCTGCGACCACCCCTACTGCCGCCGCTGCGGTTTCGACCTCTTCGGCCGGCCGGCGACGAGCCCGCAGTGCTCGGAATGCGGGGCGGAACTGGACCGGCCCAAGGCGATCCGGGCCGGACGACGGGAGCGCCGGCGATCGCCGCTCGCAGTCGGGTTGCTGCTCTTCCTGCTGATGGGCGTGTATTGGGGCAACTGCGCCGTGCAGCGTCTGACCCACCTCGGCGCGGCCGACAAACCGACGTGGTGGCTGCTGAGGGATACCGGTCACGGAAACCCCGCCTACGCACAGGCTGCCGTTGACGAGTTGATCGGCCGGCAACAGACAGGACAACTCTCTGTGCGCAACACACGCAAGCTGGCCGGTCATCTGCTCGACCTCAATTCCAAAGGATCAACTCAGCCGTTCCCCCTCTCGGCCTATCACCAAGTCATCGAGCAGTCCCACGACCGCGGAATGCTGGCTGACGATCAGTGGCGCCGCTACTGGCAGCAAATGTTTCGATTCTCGCTTCGCGCCCGCAAGGCGGTCCGCCCCGGCGATCCGCTGCCAATGCTCCTGGACTACAGCCTTCAAAAGTGGTGGTCGCAGAGAGGATACTTGAGAGATATCAATGCCGTCGGCCTGGAACTCGGTGGGATCGACTGTCCCGTTCCAAAGTTGCTGGAAGATCGATCGCCTCCGCTGGAATTCGGCTCGGGCGCTCCACTCCCAAACTGGCAGCGGCGCGTACTCGGCATGGTGCCTTTGCAGCCCGCGTCGCCATTCAAGCCGGGCACGAACAAAGTCACCTTGACGTTGGAACTCCGGTTCGTCGATCCCCGGAACCCAGATGTGGAAATCATCCGAACCCGCGTAGCTGTCGAGACACAGATAGTAATCGCCGCCCCCGGTCAGCCATCCGTGGCGCTCGTGGCTCCGACCCAGCACCGACAGGCGGTTCAATCAGCGATCAGGCTCAGGACCGTGAAGATGGCTCCAGGAACGGACGGAGTACCGCGAGTTCATTTCGCACTGAACCCCACGATAACCACTCCCGTACCGATTGCAGCGCAGGTTCTGATTCGTACCGGCCGCGAGGAAAAACGCATTGCCGCTTTCTGTAACATTCCGGAATGCCGAAGCGAGACTTCCGGGTTCTTCATCTTTGACAACACGCCGGCCAAATTCGACGTGGTGCTCCGGCCGGATCCAAGCCTCACGGTCGAATCAATGGAAGCCACCGAGATCTGGGGCGAGGATATTGTTATCCCAGGCGTGACGGTTGAGAGGTAGTTGTCCGGAAGCACCTGGCGTCCACATGCCCACTTTGGAGCGGCGGTCTCGACGCCGCTTTCCCATCAGCGTCAAGACATGCGTAGCGGAACCGATGACCTCACTTTGCGGTAACCGGCATCGTTCGTAGCCGTCTTGCTCCGATTCGGACGACCAACGACGGTCCGGCGCACATTGAAAAGCGGCCTCGTGTGGCCGCACTCCAAAGTTAGCGGCCACAGACCTGCCGGCCGGCCTGTTTCTGGAGGCAGGTTTCGATCCACGTCTCCATTTCCTCGCGGGCGTCGCGGTCGTACATCTGGACGGGCGGGTGCTTCATGGTGTAGGCACAGACCGGCAGGACCGGGCCGGACTGGCTGCAGTCCAGGGCCAGGCGGCAGGAGCGTATGGCGTCCACCACCACGCCGGCCGAGTTGGGCGAGTCCTCGACGCTCAGACGCAGTTCGATGTCCATGGGGATGCCGCCGAAGCCGCGGGCGGTCAGTCGCAAGAAACACACCTTGTTGTCTTTCAGGAACGGCACGTAGTCGCTGGGGCCGATGTGGATATGGCCGGCCTCCAGCGGCTCTTCGAGCTGCGACTGCACGGCCTCGGTCTTGCTGATTTTCTTGCTGGCCAGGCGGTCGCGGGCCAGCATGTTGAGGAAATCGGTGTTGCCGCCGACGTTGAGCTGATAGGTCGTGTCGATCGACATCCCGCGCTCGGCCAGCAGCCGCATCAGCGTGCGATGGGTGATGGTGGCGCCGACCTGGGCCTTCACATCGTCGCCCACGCACGGCAGACCATTCGCCCGGAACTGGTCGGCCCATTTCGGGTCCGACACCACAAAACATGGCACGCAATTCACAAACGCCACGCCGGCGTCGAGACAGGCGCGGGCATAAAACTCCGTCGCCTGCTGCGAACCCACCGGCATGTAGCTGACGAAAATCTCGGCGTCGCTTTCGCGCAGAATTCGGGAAACGTCCACGGCCGGGGCATCCGACGGCTCGAAGCGCTCTTCCGGCCGGAACTGCGCCAAGTGCGCCGCCACGCCATCCAGCACCGGCCCCATCTGCACCACCACGCCGCCGCGCGGCAGGTCGCGGCAGATATCCTTCGTGTTGTTGGGCAGGGCGAAGATCGCCTCCTCAAGCGGCCGCCCGACCTTGCGGCGATCGATGTCGAACGCGGCCACGACCTCGATGTCCTCGGTGCGATAGCCGCCGAGGTCCGGATGCATCAGGCCGACGGGTTCCCTGCTCCGGCGGTAATACTCGAGCCCCTGCACGAGCGAACTGGCACAGTTCCCGATCCCGGCGATGGCGATGCGAATTTTGGGCATAGCACGCCAGTTTACGCCAGCGGCATGACGGCATTGCAATCCTTGCATCCTACATGATCGCGGCTGAACTGCTGCCGCTTGTGCGGGCTTCGAGCCTGCATGCGACAAGCAGGCTGGGAGCCTGCACAAGTTCAGCCGCGATAGTCCAGGAAGGCCAATATCTCGGTGTTCCCCTGTCCACCGCGAATCGGGCTGGGTGTCGTCCCTAGCACGTCAAAGCCGGCCGCCCGGATCTCCTCCAGCACCGCCTGCACCACCACATCCACCTGCTCGGCCGGCAACACGCCCTTGCGAAGCAATTTCGGATCGGCCTCGTAGTGCGGCTTGATGAGCGTGACCACCCGCCCGCCTGCCGCGGGGCGACCGCATGTAGCGCCGCCGGTGCCCCCACCGGCGGAATCCGGGCTATGCGTGCAAACCCCGCCAGTGAGTGTGCTGGCACTTTCCTGGCTTCCTGCAATCGCCCGTCCCCCTGTCGCCAGCAGCCCCTTGGCGGCCGGGAGGATATGCCGCTGCCGGGTCCACGATACATCGATGCTGATGAACCCGGCCGGCTCCGGCAGGCGAACGTGCATGGCGTTGGTCCGCTCCATGACCACCACGCGCGGATCCTTCCGCAGTTTCCAGTCGAGAACCCCATATCCCCGTTCCACCGCATAGACCCTGGCCGCCCCGCGCTGAAGCAGACAGTCCACAAACCCGCCGGTGTTGGACCCCAAGTCGGCGCAAACAAGCCCGGCCACGTCCACGCCGAAGGTGGCCAGCGCGTGTTCGAGTTTCAGACCGGCACGGGAGACGAACTCGGGCATGGGGACAGATTATCCACGAAGTGGCGAGAATGCACATGACGACGGACTCGGTTACGATATTCACGATGCACCTCCGCACACTCGGCTCGTCCAAGCTCTACGTCTCCCCAGTCATCTTCGGCGCCTGGGCCATCGGCGGCTGGATGTGGGGCGGAACTGACGAAACCGACGCCATCGCCGCCATTCATGCCTCCATCGACAACGGCGTCAACACCATCGACACGGCCGCCGTCTATGGCATGGGCGACAGCGAGAAGCTCGTCGGCCGGGCCATCCAGGGCCGGCGCGACGGGCTGATCGTCGCCACCAAGTGCGGCATGCGCTGGGATTCGGAGGAGGGATGCAATCCTTGGCCGCAGAAGGACAACGACGGCAAGGATGTGGTCATCCGCCGCAATTCCAAACCCGCTTCGATTGTCTACGAATGCGAGCAGAGCCTGAAGCGCCTCGGCGTCGATGTGATCGACCTGTTCCAGATCCACTGGCCGGACACAAGCACGGCCGTCGAGGATTCGATCGCGGCGCTGGCGAAACTGCGGGATGCGGGCAAGATCCGGGCCATCGGCGTCTCGAACTACGATGAGAAATGGCTGGCCGGCGCCATCAAGGTCGCTCCTGTGGCTTCCAACCAGCCGCCCTACAGCCTGATCCAGCGCGGCATCGAGCGCGGGATGGTCCCCTTCTGCCGGCGCCACAACATCGGCCTGATCGTCTATTCGCCCATGGAACGCGGCCTGCTGACGGGCGCCGTCGGCCCCGAGCGCACCTTCGCCCCCGGCGACCACCGCGCCGGGCACAAGTTCTTCACCGTCGAGAACCGCCAGTGCGTGGCCGCCGCGCTGGCCAAGATAAAACCCATCGCCGACGCCAGGGGCATGAGCCTGGCGCAACTGGTGATCCAGTGGACGATCCACCAGCCCGGCATCACGGCCGCCATCGTCGGAGCACGCAACGCGAAACAGGCCGCACACAATGCGCAAGCGATGAAGTTCTCACTGACTGCGACGGAACTTACAGCGATTCGCGCGGCGTTTGACGAGCCGTCGCGAGTGATGACGGCGTGAGACAACTGTCAACTCTGGTTATCATTGACTTTGCCGTGTCTGCAATAAACAATACTTTTATGAAACCTGCAACCGTTGAACTTGCGGTTAAGACTTGGCCATACGGCTTGGAAATCCGGCCGGCCGCGAATGGCGTGCTACTGACACCGCGACGCAAGGCTCGCGCGGGCTGGTCCAAGGCATTTGGCCGTTCTCGCGCCCGAAAGGACGAATTGGCTCCAGCCCGCCAGATCAGCAATGCCTTTGACGCCAAGGAGTGGGAATGGTGACCGAACGTTTTGCGGTGTTTCTCGTGAGCCTTGATCCGACCACGGGGGCTGAAACATCAAAGACCCGACCATGTGCGGTGGTTTCCCCAGATGAATTGAATCGCGCTTTGGCAACGGTGATTGTTGCACCTATGACAACCGTGCGCCGAGGCTGGCCCACGCGCGTCCCCGTGGCATTCCGAGGCAAGAACGGCGAGATCGCCCTGGACCAGATCCGTGCCGTGGATAAGACGCGGCTCATCAAGCGGCTGGGCAAACTTGATGCGGCAACAGCGTCCAGATTGCTGGACACACTGGGAGAGATGTTTGCGCCGTGATGTGCTCATTTGCGTCGCGGACCAAGTTCGTCCAGCAATCCCCGGATTGCCGACCTCGCCTAAAGACCATTGACTTCCCTCGTTGCCAAATGAATAATCTTGTGAGAGGTGGCGCCATGAAGTTGAGTGTTATCCTTGAACAGAGCGATGAAGGCGGGTTCACTGTCTATGTGCCGGCCTTGCCAGGTTGCATCAGTGAAGGTGATACGCGTGACGAGGCTTTGGCGAATATCCGCGAGGCGATAGAACTTTACCTTGAGCCGGATGACGACGATGGGGTGCCGTCCTCCGTCGGAAGCGTGCCACGCTCGCCCAAAGCTGAGACTGTGAAGTTGACGCTATGAGCAAGATTCCCAGCCTCTCCTATGATCGCGTCGTCCATGCTCTGCGACGGGGAGGATGGGTGGTGGTTCGGCAAAAAGGAAGCCATATCCGCTTGCACAAGCACGCTTTGACAGAGACCCTCAAACTGACCGTCCCGTCACGCAGGCCGGTTAAACGATCCACGCTTGCACACATCCTCAAACAAGCCAGACTGGAATTGGATGATTTCCTTCAGTTGCTGTAGTCCTCACCTCACCTGCAGCGTCACCGCCTCGAACGTCATCCCCAGCGGCTCGATCACGACGGCTTTGCGTCCCCCTGACTTCTTCACGACGCCGCCGATGGTCGCGGCGTAGCCTTCGCGCATCGCCAGGTCCACGCAGCGGGCGGCGTCGTTCGGGGCGACGTAGGCCGCGAAGCCGATGCCCATGTTGTAGGTGGCGTACATCTCGCGGGGTTCGACCGGGCCGTGTTGGGCGATGAAATTGAAGACGGGGTGCGGCGTGGGGACGTGCGTGATGTGGTAGACGAAAGGTTCGGCGAGTCGCATGAGTTTGCGCCAGCCGTGGCCGGTGATGTGGGAGACGTAGTTGAGTTTCAGGCCGACCTGCTGGCAGGCGGCCACGAAACGGACGTAGATCACCGAGGCATCCAGCAGCGCCTCACCGTACGTCCGGCCATCGCTCATCTTCGTCAGATAGCCCTGCGGCAGTCTCTCGGCGATCTTGCGGCACAATGTCAGGCCGTTGGTCTGCACGCCGGACGAGGCGAGGAAGACGATGGCATCGCCATCACGCACGTCGCCGACGATGCGGTTGGATTTGGGCTGTATCCGGCCGACCGCCGATCCGGCGAGGACGATGGTGTCCGGATTGACGATGCCCTTGAGGGCCGGGGTTTCCCCGCCGCCCCAGACGGCGTTGGCCCGGCGGCAGCCTTCGGCGAAACCATCGGCCAGGTCGGCGGTGCGCTGGGCGTGGGAGAAGAAGGAAGCGTCGCCCACGGCCGCGTGCATGGCGACGCTGATGGGGAGTGCGCCGCAGGTGGCGAGGTCGTTGACGATGGTGGCGACGGTGTCGATGCCGATGTTGCGATAGAAGCTCCGGCCGGTCAGTTGCAGCATGGCATCGGCCACGAGGTTTTTTGTGCCGAGGCCCTCCTCGACGTGGGCGA
>JBIOJL010000085.1:0-16383 GCA_044450885.1 Tepidisphaerales bacterium | reverse complement strand
GTACCGCCTTCAGGCGGTCTGAGAAACCGCCTGAAGGCGGTACTCCGAACAAGCCCCCCGCGTTATCTGGCCGCGGCGGGCGTGGTGGCGACTCGCGGAAGCCTGGCGTCTTCGCTGCCGTTGTCGGCAAGGCGGACAGGCAGTCCCTCGGCCAGTTGGTCGCCGGGATTGGTGATGATCAACTCCGAGCCCTTGAGGCCGCTGACGACCTCCACTTCATTGCCGAAATCGCGGCCAAGCACCACCTTCTGAAAATGGACGGCGCCGTCCGCCACCATGGCCACGCGGAGCCCCTCGGCGTTGAAGATCAGCGCGCCGGCGGGGAGGAGCAGGGGGGGCTGTTCCAACTCCACGCGGAAAGTCACCTGGCCGTACATTCCCGCGAACAGCTTGCCGTCGGGGTTGGCGACGTGGACCTCGAAGCGGAGCGTGCGCGTGGCCGGATCGACCGAGGCGGTCGACCTCGCCACTTTGCCGGCAAAGGTCCGGCCGGGATAGTTGGCGACCGTCAGATCCGCCGTCTGGCCCACCTTGATCTGCGTGGCATGTTTCTGCGGCACGTTGACAAAGACGCGGAGTGTGTCGTTCTCCTCGATCCGGAAGATCTCCTTGGCCGCTCCCGAACTGGTCGGGGAAAGCAGGGCGCCGAGGTCGTAGTTTCTCGCTGTCACCACGCCGTGGAACGGCGCCGAGATTTTCTCGAAACCCTGGAGGGTCGTCAGGCGGATGACGTCGGCTTTGGACACCGCAAGGCCCGCCTTGGCCTGGGCCAGGCCCGCGATTGCCTGACTCAGCAGTGATTTCTGTTCGTCCAGTTGCTGGGCGGTCACGTTCCCGCTCTTGGCGTACTCCACGTAGCGGTCATAGGTCAACTGAACATAGGCCAGGTTGCTGATGGCGCGGTCCAATCCCGCCTGCGCCTGGTCGACGGCGGCCTTCGCCTGTTCCAACTGGGCGTCGACTTCCGGGGAGTCGATCTCCGCCAGCAGTTGGCCGGCCTCGACGCGGTCGCCGATATCAACGAGGAGTTTCTTGAGATATCCGCTGGCGCGCGGGTAGATCGAGGTCTGCTGCATTGGATGCACGTCGGCGGGCAGCGTTGTTTCAATGGCGCCGGCGGAGCGCTTGGGCCTGGCGGCGTTGACGGTGAGGATGTCGCCGCGGCTGGTTTGGGCGTCAGCGAGAAGTTCCTTGTGCCGCTCCTGGTCGGGGTAATAACCCAGCGCAAACAAGCCGGCGAGCAGGCCGAGAAACAGCAGGCCGATGAACGCCACCTTGAAGGTACCGAGCTTGGGCAGGTGCATGATGAGTTCGGCCGGATCCTGGTGGGTTTCGGGCGAGGCATCGGGCTCGTGCGTTTGGGGGGACTGGGGCGCGGGGAGTGTGTCGTGCATTAGCGCAACTCCTTTTCAACCTGGGTCTGCGGGGCCTTCCGCCGCAACAGGCTGTAGACAACCGGCACAAAGAACAACGTCGCAACCGTCGCCATCAGCAGTCCGCCGATGACCGCCCGGCCGAGCGGGGCGTTCTGCTCGCCGCCCTCGCCCAGACCCAGCGACATGGGCAGCATGCCGATGACCATCGCCAGGGCGGTCATCACCACCGGCCGCAATCGCGTCATGCCGGCCGACAGGGCCGCGTCGTGGGCGTTGAAGCCGACCTTGCGCTGATCGTTGGCGAAGGTGATCATGAGGATGCTGTTGGCGGTCGCGACGCCGATGCTCATGATCGCGCCCATGAGCGCCGGCACGCTGATGGTCGTGCTGGTGGCCCAGAGCATCCAGAGGATTCCCGCGGCCGCGCCGGGCAGGGCCATGAGAATGATCATCGGGTCGAGCCAGGACTGGAAGTTGATGACCATGAGCAGGTAAACCAGGATGACCGCGAAGATCAGCCCGTAGGCCAGTCCGCTGAAGGACGCCTGCATGCTCTCGATCTGTCCGCGGAGTTCGATGCTGCTGCCGGCAGGCAGACCTTGGCGGTATTTGGCAACGATGGCCCGCACAGACCTGGAGACGGAGCCCAGGTCCGCGCCCTGCACGCCCAGGAGCACGTCGAACGTCGGCGTGGTGGTCAAGTGGGTGATGTTGGTCGGCGAGGAGCCGCGACGCAGGGAGGCGAGACTGCCCAGCAGTTGTGAGAGATCGCTGGCGGAATCGCTGCCGCTGCCGATGCCGGCGACGATTGGCGTGCTTTCGAGGTCGCTGATCGACGTGACCTCGCGCTGGGGTGTCTGGACGAGAATGTTGTAGTTCACGCCATTCTGCGGATTGAACCAGAAATTCGGCGCGGTCTGGTTGCTGGAACTCAGCGAAATGAGCAGGTCGTTGGCCACGTCCTTCTGAGTCAGGCCCACCTGATCGGCCAGGGTCCGGTCCACGTCGATGCGGATGTCGGGAGTGTGGCGGACCTGCTGCATGCGCACGTCGACGATTCCGGGCACGGCGGCCAACTCGGCCTGGATCTGCCGGGTGATGCGGTAATTGGCATCGAGGTTGCGCAGAGGTCCGGCGACCTGGATGTCGATGGGCGACGAGAGGCCGAAGTTGAGCACCTGGGTGGCGATGTCGGCCGATGCGAAGAAGAAGGTGAGATCGGGATACTCGCGGGCCAGTTCGCGGCGCAGCTTCCGCATGTACTGCGCCGAGGGGGCGTGGGGTTCCTTGAGCGACACGAGAATCTCGCCGTCGGCGGCGGACACCAGCGTGCCGTCGCTCAGCGAGAGGTTGATGCTGCTGTTGGGGATGCCGATGTTGTCGAGCAGCGTGTCGAGTTCGCCCTCGGGAATCAGTCGCCGGAGGCTCTGCTCGACGCGGGTGAAATAGTGCTCGGTTTCTTCCAGCCGGGTGCCGGGCGGGCAGCGGACGTGCATGCGCATCTGGCCGGCGTCCACGGTCGGGAAGAAGTCAGTGCCGATCCTGGGAAAGAGCAGGCCGCAGGAGACGACAACCAGCGCCGTGAACCCGATGACGACAGTGGAAGGATGGCCCAATGCCCACGCCAGCAGGCCGCCGTAGAGCCGCCTCATTTTCTCGAAGAGGTGGTCAAAGGCGAAGTGGATGCGCCAGACGAGGCTGTAGCGGGCGATCAGCCAGAGCAGCGCGAGTCCGCAGAGGGCGATCGCCGCCCAGCGGCCCGCCTGAAGGCGATGGGCCACGGCCCATTCGCCGACAGCGTGCATCGCGGTACGCACCTGCGGCAGCCGGTCGCCCAGCGGCGTGCGCAGGATCGCGTAGCCGAGCCCGGCCAGCACCGCCGCCAGCAGCATGAACAGCAGCTTGACGGCCGGGCCGTGCAGCCAGTGGCGGGGGCGTCCGGTTCCATGGGCCTTGGTGGCGTGCGGGTCTTCGAGGTCGAGTTGGCCGCCGTACATTTCCACCTCGGCCGCGAGCAGGTAGTGGACCATCGTCGGCACCAGCGTGCGGCTGAGGATGTAGCTGGTGAGCATGGCGAAGACGACGGCCATGGCCAGGGGCGTGAAGAGGTATTTGGCCGCGCCGCTGATGAAGACCACGGGGACGAAGACGATGCAGATGCAGAGCGTGGAGACGAACGCGGGCACGGCGATCTGGCTGGCGCCGTCGAGGATCGCCTGCACCAGGCGTTTGCGCTGGTGGAGGTTGCGGTGGATGTTCTCGATCTCGACGGTGGCGTCGTCGACGAGGATGCCGACGGCCAACGCCATGCCGCCGAGGGTCATGACGTTGAGTGTGTGCCCGAGCGCCGCCAGGGCGATGATGGAGACGAGGATCGACAGGGGAATGGAGATGATGACGATGAGGGTGCTGCGCCAACTTCCGAGGAAGAGCAGGATCATCAGGCCGGTGAGTCCGGCGGCGATGGCCGCTTCGGTGATCACGCCTTCAACCGCCGCGCGCACGAAGATCGACTGATCGAACAGCGACGTGATCTTCATGTCTTTCGCGTTGGGCATCTGTTCCCGGGCTTCCGGCAGCATCTCCTTGATCTTGCTGACGACGTCGAGCGTCGAGGCCGCGCCGTTCTTGAGGATCGACAGGAGCACGCCCCGGCGCCCGTTGGCATGCACGACGCTCTGCTGTACCTGGAAGCCGTCGCGGACGTGGGCCACGTCCCTGATGTACACGGTTGTGCCATTGACCGTCTTGATCGGCAGATCGTTCAGGGCGGCCACGGCCTCGGGGCTGCTATTGAGCCGGACCTGGTATTCCTGCTTGCCGATCTTGGCGGACCCGGAGGGAAGGATCAGGTTCTGGGCGTTGACGGCGTTGGAGACGTCGGCGGGGGATATGCCCCAGGCGAAGAGCTTTTCCGGGTCCAGGTCGACCATGATCTGGCGCTGGCGGCCGCCGTATGGATACGGGATCTGCGCGCCGGGGATGGTGATCAGGCGGGTGCGGAGGAAGTTGATGGTGCTGTCGAAGAGCTGCTGTTCCGGGAGCTTGTCGCTACCGATGGAAAGCTGCAGGATGGGGACGTTGCTGGCGCTGTAGCGGATGACCAGCGGCGGCACCGTTCCCGGCGGCATGATGCGGATGGCGCTCTGCGACACGGCCGTCACCTGGGCGGTGGCCGCTTCGATCTTCGCCCCTTTCTGGAAGAAGACCTTGACCACGCCGATGCCGTTGAGCGACTGGCTTTCAATGTGATCGATGTCGTTGACGACGGTGACGAGAAATCGCTCGAACGGCGTGACGATGCGTTTCTCCATGTCATCGGCGGAGATGCCGGTGTAGCTGAAGAGGACGGAGATCACGGGAATGTCGATGTCGGGGAAGATATCCGTCGGCATCTGCAGGATGGTGAAGATTCCCAGGATCGCCACGAGCATCGCCGCGACGACGAAGGTGTAGGGTCTGCGAAGGGCAAGGCGTACAATCCACATAATTCACCGGGCGGGCTTATCGAAGTTCCTGGCCGTTTGTAGCCGCGATCGCCGATCGCGGTTTCCGGTCGTGCAGCAGCACGAACCGGCCCGACTCGGATGCCGGATCGGGTTCACCGGCCGGCGGCGTAGAGCCGAAGATGTCGGCGAGCAGCCGCAATGCCTCGGCCATGGTTGCACAATCATCCGCAGGGACGTGCGACAGGCGCTCGGCGATGGCCGTCTGGGTGCCGGACCAGGCCCGCTCCATGGCGGCCTGTCCCTTGGCGGTCAACTGCAGCGACACTTGCCGCCGGTCCTCGCGGCAGCTTCGCCGATGCACGAATCCGTTCTCGACGAGCCGCGTGACGATCCGCGACGCGGTCGGCATGGAACAGACCAGGTGCTCCGATACCACCGACAGGCTCGCCGTGTCGCACCGGCTCAGCAACACCAGGGTGCGAAACTGGGGCACGGAGAGCCCGCGGGCCCTGCGGGTTCGCATCTGGCGGCGGACGAACCACATGACGCCCGGCAGGGCGTCAAGCAGAGCCGCGGCACACCCGAGCGGGCCGGGCGGGCACGTTGGCGGCGAAATTAGTTGCATATGCTAAATATATTCGGAACTGCCGCCGTTCGTCAACGCGGGTGGATATCCCACCACAGGGCAAAACCGTTAGAATCCTCCGCCAAGGAAGGAAGCAACGATGATTCTCTGTATCGGGACAACTCCGGCGGCGCAGCGGGTGATGGTGTTTCGGTCGCTGGCGATCGATGCGGTCAACCGGGCGGTGCAGACGCTGGACGGGTTCGCGGGCAAGTCGATCAACGTGGCCAAGGTGCTGCACTCGCTGGGCGAGCGGCCGCTGGCGACGGGTTTCTTGGGCGGCGACCGCGGCGAACAGTTGCGGCAGCATTTCGACGAGCGGGGGATCGAGCATGAATTCGTCACGGTGCGGGCGCGGACGCGGCAGTGCGTCACGGTGATCGATGAAGGGGCGGGGACGCACACGGAACTGGTGGAGGAGAGCAGGGCCGTCGAGCCGGGCGATTTCGAGAAGTTGATGGAGATCGTCCGGCGGCGGATTGGGCAGGCGCGGGCGGTGATCATGTCGGGCACGGTCGCGCCCGGCGGGCCGACGGCGCTCTATCGGCTGTGTACGGAGCTGGCGCATGAGAAGGGGATACCGGCGGTGGCCGATGCGGCGGGCGTGCCGCTCATGGAGGCACTGGAGGCGAGGCCGTCGCTGGTGAAACCGAACCGCCCGGAATTGGCGGCCACGGCGGGGCACCCGCTGCCGGACGAAGCGGCCGTGATGCAGGCCATGCGGCAGCTTTCCGAGCGTGGTGCCGAGCGCGTGGTGGTGACGGCCGGAAAGGAGGCGACGCTGGCATTCGACGGCAAGACGTTCTGGCGCATTCGACCGCCCAAGGTGACAGCACTGAATCCGATCGGCTCTGGCGATGCGTTCACGGCCGCGCTGACGCTCCGCATGTTGCGCGGCGACGACCTGGGCGAATGTTGCCGCTGGGGCAGCGCGACGGGGGCGGCGAATGTGCTGACCTGGATGGCGGGGGAGGTGCGGAAGGAAGATGTGGAGGAACTGGCGGCCAAAGTTAGCGTGGAGAGGATTGACCGTATATAATCAGGGCATGAGCGCCATAACCGTTCAGGATCTTGAGCGCGACCCCGAGGACTTTGTCCGGCGGCTGGAGGCGGGGGAATCGCTTGTGGTCGTGCGGGATGAGTGTCCGCTGGCCGAGGTGCGGCCGCTGCCGTCGCGTGCCCGCCAGTCTCGCCCATTCGGGCTCTGCGCCGGGCGCTTCACGGTGCCTGCCGATTTCGATCAACCTCTGCCTGACGAGATACTCAAGGACTTTGAGGGGTAATGAGGCTACTTCTCGATACCCACGTCTTTCTCTGGTACATCAGCGCCGATCCGCAATTGCCAGTCGCGTTTCGGAATGCCATACGCGATCCCGGCAACGACGTTTACTTGAGTGTCGCTTCGGTGTGGGAAGCGGTCATCAAATATGCCATCGGAAAACTCCCGCTGCCCGAAGCGCCCGCAGGCTACCTGCCTCGCCAGCGCGAAGCCCACCAGATCGCGACCCTGCCTGTCGAAGAGGGCGCACTCGTGCATCTGGCCGGTTTGGCCCCTTTACACCGTGACCCCTTCGATCGCATTCTGATCGCGCAGTCTCTACAGCATGGCTTGACGGTACTGACGGTCGATGACGAGGTTCGGGCTTACCCTGTGTCGCTGTTGCCAATTGCTTGACGAGCCTGTGTTGCCGTTTGACGCAACGCGCTTCAGATGTAAACTCCGTTTCCGTCAACAGGAGAACACATGACCAAGACCCTTGGGATGGCGATGATGCTGCTCGTGGCCGCGGGGTGGGTGGTGGCGGCGGATGCGGCCGAGCCGGCGGGCCAGCCGGCGAAGGAACTCAAGCTCGATCTTGGCAACAACGTGACGATGAAGCTGGTGCTGATCCCGGCGGGGAAGTTTCTGATGGGCAGCCCGGAGACGGAGAAGGGTCGCTACGAAGCTGAAGTCCAGCATGAAGTGACGATTAGTAAACCGTTTTACATGGGGATCACCCATGTGACGGTGGACCAGTTCGCAGCGTTCGTGAAGGATAGTCAATATCTGACCGACGCCGAGATCGGTGGCGGGGCTATCGGCCATGAAATCGTAAAGGGCAGATTTGCCTTGAAGATGCTCGAAGATTGCTCGTGGCGCAAGCCCACGTTCGAGCAGAAGGGCGATCATCCAGTGGTGCTGGTAAGCTGGAACGATGCCAAGGCGTTTTGCGACTGGCTGTCGAAGAGGAGTGGCAAGACGGTTGGGTTACCGACAGAGGCGCAGTGGGAATACGCCTGCCGCGCGGGAACGAAGACAGCGTATCTGTGGGGCGACAATCCCGATGACGGCAAGGGCTGGGCGAATGTCGCCGATCAGAGTTTTGAGAAGAAGTTGCCCAACCAGGAACTTGAATGGAAGTCCTTCCGTTGGCATGACGGATTTGTGTTCACGTCACCAGTGGGGAGTTTCAAGCCCAACGCGTTCGGTCTCTACGACATGAACGGCAACGCGATTCAGTGGTGCGAAGATATTTTTTCTGAATCTCCCTATGACAAACGTCCGGCCACGGACCCCACGGGAGCAAGGATCGGCGGCCACCGGGTGATACGCGGCGGTTCTTGGGGCACGGACCCGGCGCTATGTCGGTCGGCGGCCCGCGACTGCTCCGCTCCGGATGACCGGGACGGCAATCTTGGCTTCCGCGTGGTGGTGACGACGGGCGTGAACTGATTTGGATTGCGCATGCGATATTCCACTATCCCTATTCTGCTGTTCCTGAGCCTCTGTGCCTCCGCTGCCGACACTCGTCCGGCTTCTTCGGATGACGCCTATCAGCGGAAACTCGATGAGGTGAAGAAGAAAGCTCCGGCGGGGTTTACGGTGCTGGTGGAGAAACCGTTCGTGGTCGCCGGCAACGACGAGCCGGGGCAGGTGCGGCAGTTTGCGAGCGGCACGGTGCGGTGGGCGGTGCAGAAGCTCAAGGCGGCGTATTTCGAGAAGGATCCCGCGGAGATCATCACGGTCTGGCTGTTCAAGGACATGGCCAGCTACGAGCGGTATACGCGCGAGTTGTTCGACGACCGGCCGGATACGCCGTATGGGTATTATTCCCAGAAGCACAGCGCGCTGATCATGAACATCGCCACCGGCGGCGGGACGCTGGTACACGAGATCGTCCATCCGTACATGCACGCGAATTTCCCCGCGTGTCCGGCCTGGTTCAACGAAGGCATGGGGTCGCTTTACGAACAATCGGCCGAGCGGCAGGGGGGCATCGTCGGGCTGACCAACTGGCGGCTGGCGGGGTTGCAGAAAGCCATCAAGGATGGCAAGGTTCCGACGTTCAAGAAACTCACGGGCACGACCGACCACGAGTTCTACAGCGAGGACCGCGGCACCAACTACGCCCAGGCGCGATATCTGTGCATGTATCTTCAGGAGCGGGGACTGCTGCAGAAGTTTTATCGCGAGTTCGTGGCCGGGCAGAAGGACGACCCGACCGGATACGATACGCTGGTGCGCGTGCTGGGCGAGAAGGACATGGATGCGTTCAAGAAGAAATGGGAAACGTGGGTGACGGGGCTGAGGTTTCCGTGAGGGTCGATTGACTGCCGTCTGTAGCCGCGATCGTCGATCGCGGCTCCCGGCGTGAAGAAGCACTCCCGGATTTGTGGCTACGCCTCGATTGACTGCCAGATGACGCGAGCCAATAATCGCCCATGAGATACACTGGGTTTTCGGGAGGCGGATGGCTGGCTTGGCCGGCGTCTCTCCGGTATAAGTTCACCGCAACGATACTGTTCCGTCATTGACTATGAGCCGTAGGTCCTTCAGGCACGTCCACTTATGGCCGACCAAGGCAAATTTGTCTTCCCGCGCTGGGCCAACTACCTCCTGCCCCTGATCGTTGTTGGGGCGATTGGAGGGGCGCTCTATGTTCCGGCTTTGTTTGCCACCGGGGCGTCGGCCAAGACCGTGGCCGCGGGGTATCAGCCGCAGCAGCCGGTGCCGTACAGCCACGCGGTGCATGCAGGACGGCTGGGGATCGACTGCCGGTATTGCCACACGACGGTGGAGACCTCTGCGTTCGCGGCCCTGCCGCCGACGCAGGTGTGCATGAACTGCCACACGGGTATCAAGCCCGACAGCCCGAACCTCAAGCCGATCATGGAAAGCTGGAAGTCCGGGATGCCGGTGCAGTGGGTGCGGGTCCACCGGCTGCCGGACTACGTCTTCTTCAATCATTCGGCGCATGTGAGCCATGGCGTCGGGTGTACCAGTTGCCACGGGCGGATTGACCAGATGGACGAGGTTTATCAGGATCAGCCGCTGAGCATGGGCTGGTGCCTGGAGTGCCACCGCGAGCCGGAGAAATTTCTGCGGCCGCGTGAACTGGTTACAAACATGGCGTATAAAAAGACGCCGGAGGAGCAGTTGGAAATCGGCCGGAAGTTGAAGGCGGAGTATGGGATTCACGACGTTGCTTACATGACGAGTTGCTACACGTGTCACAGATAAAGCATCACAGCAGCGGCATCGAGTACTGGCGCAGCCTGGAACAACTGGCCGACAGTCCCGAAGTGCGGGATTTGCTGGCCAGGGAATTTCCCGGCTACGACCCGGATTCCATTGCCGCGACCTCGCGGCGGCGTTTCCTGAAGATCATGGGGGCGTCGATGGCACTGGCAGGGGTGACGCTGAGCGGATGCCGGCGTGCGCCCAGGGAGTATCTGGCGCCGTACACGAGCAATCCGCGCGACCGGGTGCCGGGAGAGCCAGAGTATTACGCGACGATTTTTGAAATGGGCGGAGTCGGGGCGCCGCTGCTGGTGACGAGTTTCGACGGGCGGCCGATCAAGGTGGAAGGTAATCCGGACCATCCGTTTTCGTTCGTCGGCGAAGTCGGCGGCGGGCGGAAGATCGGGGCGGCGGATACGTTTGCGCAGGCGAGCGTGCTGGAACTGTATGACCCGGAGCGCAGCCGGACGGTGAAGCACGAGGGCAAACCGGCCAAGTGGGATGATTTTGTGGCGTTCGCGAAGTCGCACTTCGGCGCGATGAAGGGCAGGGGGGATGGGCTGGCGATTCTGAGCGAAGCCGCCAGCGGCCCGAGCGTGGCGGATATGCGGGCGCGGCTGAGCAAGGCGATGCCGGGGGCGAAGTGGTATGAATATGAGGCGGTCTCGAACGACAATGAGGCCGAGGGGCATCGGCTGGCGTTCGGCGCGCCGCTCCGGTCGACGTTGAACCTTGACAAGGCGGCGAATGTCGTGCTGTTTGATGCGGATGTGCTGGGTACGCACCCGGCGCACATCCGCTACGCGGCCGACTGGGCGGCGCGGCGGCGGACGGCCGACAACAAGGACGACCGGCAGATGAACCGGGTGTATATCGCTGAATCCACTTTCAGCGTGACGGGCACCGTGGCGGATGTGCGGCTGCCGGCTGATCCGGATCGCATTCATGCGCTGGCACGGGCGGTGGCGACGAAGTTGGGTGTAGCGGGGATTTCGGGCAAGGAAGAGCTGAGCGGGCCCGAGGCGAAGTTTGTCGAAGCCGCGGCGGCCGAACTGAAACATGATGGTGTCGCAGCGGCTGGTCCGGCGGCATCAGCGCAGGTCCACGCACTGGTCGCGGCGATCAACGCGAAAATTGGGGCTGTCGGGAAGACGGTTGCCTATTACGACGATCCCTCGTTTGATCGCCGGAGCCACATGGCGGCCATCGCGGCGCTGGCAAAGCAGATTGACGCAGGCACGGTCACCACGCTGGTGATTCTCGGCGGCAACCCCGCCTATGACACCCCAGCCGACCTCGGCTTTGGGAGGCTACTTGGCAGGGTCGGAACGACGATTCAATTGTCACTTTACGAGAACGAGCTATCGAAGATCAGCACATGGCACTTGCCGCGGGCGCACTACTTGGAATCATGGGGCGATGCGCGGGCCTACGACGGCACCGCGAGCGTGACACAGCCGCTGATCGAGCCGCTCTACGGAGGCAAGTCTTCGGTCGAAACATTGGCGGTGATTGTGGGAGATGAGCTTGCCGATGGCCATGCGATTGTGCAACGCGCCTGGGCGGGGATGTTGCCCAAGGGTGATGCGCAGACTGAGTTCAAGCGTGTATTGGAGTCCGGGCTGCTCAAGGGAACGGAATACAAGACGGTTTCGCCGCAGATCAAGAGTGTAGAGTTTGCCCCGGCCGCTGCGGGGAGTGGTTTCTATCTGCGATTTGAGCCTGATTCGCGTGTCCACGACGGCCGTTTTGCGAACAACGGCTGGTTGCAGGAAACACCCGATCCGTTGTCGAAACTCTGCTGGGATAACGCATTGATGGTGTCGAAGGTCGATGCCGACAAACTCGGTGTGGCCACGGGCGACACGGTGTCGGCGAAGGCAGGCGCGGGCTCGCTGCAAGTTGCGGTGTATGTGATGCCCGGGCAGCCGGTTGGCGTGGTGGGGCTGTCGCTCGGATACGGGCGGACGGCCGCGGGTCATGTCGGCAGCGGGCTGGGGTTCGATGCGTACGGACTGCGAACCTCGCGTGCGGCCTACGTCGCTCGCGGCGTGCAGGTGAGCAAAGCCGCCGGCACGTATCTGCTTGCGATGACCCAGAACCACCACATCATCGACCCGGTCGGCGCGGAGATTCGCGATGCGCGCATCGGACCCAAGGGCGGGAACGGGCCGGTCATCCGCGAGGCGTCGCTGGAGGAATACAAGGCCAACCCGCGCTTTGCGGACATGTCCGAGGGCGTGGCGCTACAGCTTTTCGACCAGAAGAAATATACGGGCCCGCACGCCTGGGGCATGACCGTGGACATGGCGACGTGCATCGGCTGCAACGCCTGCGCGGTCGCCTGCCAGGCCGAGAACAACATTCCGATCGTCGGCAAGGAACAGGTCAACCGCCACCGCGAGATGAACTGGATCCGCATCGACCGCTATTTCAAAGGGGCGGCCGACGACCCGACGGTGGAGGTGGTATTCCAGCCGCTGATGTGCGTGCATTGCGAGAACGCGCCGTGCGAGCAGGTGTGCCCGGTGGGCGCTACCATGCACGACAGCGAGGGGCTGAACACGATGGTCTACAACCGCTGCATCGGCACGCGGTATTGCTCGAACAACTGCCCCTACAAGGTGCGCCGATTCAACTATTTTGATTTCCACTCGAAGGACCCGCGCGGCGGGCAGGAACCGCCCTGGCTGGATCTCCCCGACACCGAGCAGGCCGCTCGCGTCGACAAGATCAAGCGGATGGTGTTCAATCCGGACGTCACCGTGCGGATGCGCGGGGTGATGGAGAAGTGTACGTACTGTGTACAGCGGATCCACGGAGCGGAGATCAAGGCGCGTGCCCAGGCCATGCAGGAGAAGGAGACGAGCAAGGACGTGCAGGTGCCGGATGGGATGATCGTGACGGCGTGCCAGCAGGCGTGCCCGACACAGGCCATTGTCTTTGGCAACCTGAACGACCCGCAGTCGCTCGTGTCGCGGATCCAGCGGGAGAACACGCGGGCGTATTCGCTGCTCGAGGAGCTGAACGTCCGGCCGCGGACGAAGCATCTGGCGAAGTTGCGGAACCCCGGCGAGAAAGAGGAGACAAGATGAGTACCGAGACATTTGGTGCGGTTTGGCCACCGAGGATGAAGATTAAACACGAAGGCACGAAGACACGAAGCGGGGTCTGGTGTTCCAAACCAACCGCGACGGGTAGCTCTTCTTTGTCTTTCTTGATTAGAGTGTGGTGCATGGAAAACATAGCCGCTTGATCGGTCGGAAACCGCTTCGTGGCTTCGTGCCTTCGTGTTTAGTCTTGTTTACGAGTAGATTCGCATGGCAGTGATCGACAACACCATCGACGATCCGCGCGAGCGCCAACCGCTGGTGCTGGGAGGCATGAACTTCGCCAGCGTCACCGACGCCGTCTGCAATGTGGCCGAGCGCCCGACGACGATGGCATGGAAGATCGCGTTCATGATCTCGCTGTCGATGCTGGGCGTTCTGGGAGTTCTGGTGCTGTACCTGGTGCTGACGGGCATCGGCATCTGGGGCAACCAGACTCCGGTGGGCTGGGGCTTCGACATCGTCAACTTCGTGTTCTGGGTGGGCATCGGCCACGCGGGCACGCTCATCTCGGCGATCCTGTTCCTCTTCCGGCAGAACTGGCGGACGAGCATCAACCGTTTCGCCGAGGCGATGACGATTTTCGCTGTGATGTGCGCCGGGCTTTTTCCCGCGATCCATATCGGCCGGCAGTGGCGGGCGTATTTCCTCTTCCCGCTGCCCAACCAGATGTCCATGTGGCCGCAGTTCCGCTCGCCGCTGTTGTGGGATGTGTTTGCCGTGAGCACCTACGCCAGCGTCTCGTTTATCTTCTGGTACGTGGGCATGGTCCCGGATTTTGCGACGCTTCGCGACCGCAGCAAGGGACGGATGAGGCAACTCATCTACGGAATACTCTCGCTCGGATGGACGGGAAGCAGCCGGCACTGGCACCGCTACGAACGGGCGTACCTGATGCTGTCGGCGCTGTGTACGCCGCTGGTGCTGTCGGTTCACTCGGTGGTGTCGTTTGACTTCGCCACGGCGCAACTGCCCGGCTGGCACACCACGATCTTCCCCCCGTACTTCGTCGCCGGCGCCGTCTTCGGCGGGTTCGCCATGGTGCTGACGCTGGCCATCCCGGCGCGGGCGTTCTTCGGGCTCAAGGACGTGATTACGCCGCGGCACATCGACAATATGTGCAAGATCCTGCTGGCGATGGGGCTGGTCGTGAGTTACGCCTACGCGACGGAGTTCTTCACCGCGTGGTACAGCGGCTCGCACTGGGAGCAGGAGCTTTTCAAGAACCGGGTGTTCGGCAACTACGCCTGGGCCTACTGGGTGATGGTGTTCTGCAACGTGGTGTCGCCGCAACTCCTCTGGTTCAAGAAATTCCGCACCAACCTGGTGGCGGTGATGTGCGTCGCCATGTGCGTGAACATCGGCATGTGGTTCGAGCGGTTCGTGATTATCGTGACTTCGCTGGCGCGTGACTTCATCCCGGGCAGTTGGTGGCCGTACTGGCCGACCTGGGTGGACATCGCCACGCTGATCGGCAGCTTCGGGCTCTTCTTCACCTGTTTCCTGCTGTTCTGCCGGTTCCTGCCGGTGGTGGCGATGGCGGAGATCAAGACGGTGATGCCCGAGGCGCACACCCACGGCGAAGGCGGCGACTCGCACAAGAGCGACTACTGGCCGGACGAGCACCATGAACCCCGCGCGTCGCGCGAGGCAAGGCCGGTTCTGAGGTAAGACCATGAGCAGCGCTGTCGGACAAACTCAATCTGGCGGGGAGGCGACCAAGGTCGTGGCCATTCTCGCCGAGTTCCAGAACGTGGACTCGATCCTCCGTGCCGCGCGCGAGGTGCGGAAGGCCGGCTACACGCGCTTTGACGTACACAGCCCGTTCCCGATCCACGGCATCGACGCGGCCATGGGCATCCGGCCGACAATCCTGCCGTGGCTGGTCCTGCTCGCCGGGCTGGCGGGGCTGGTTGGTGCGATCCTGATGCAGTGGTGGATGAACGCCCGCGACTATCCGTTCATGATCAGCGGCAAACCGTTCTTCAGCCTGCCGGCGTTCGTCCCGATCATTTTCGAGTGTACGGTGCTATGCGCCTCGTATACCGCGGTGTTCGGCATGCTGATGCTCAACCGGCTGCCGATGCTTTACAATCCGATGTTCAAGATCGAGCGGTTCCGCCGGGTCACCAGCGACCGATTCTTCCTCGCGATCGACGCGACCGATCCCAAGTTCCAGCAGGCGGCGACGTCGCAACTCCTGCAGCAGCTTGGCGCAGACGCGGTCGAGGTCGTGGAGGATTGACAGCAATGAGCCACACGACCGAGAGCCATCTTCCTCCGACGACCGCCGTGGCGCCTCCGCGGTTGGGCCGGCTGCCGTTCTGGCTGATCGGCATCGCCATCGTGGCCACGGTCGGGTCGTGGATTCCCCTGGTGTTCATCGCCAAGGGACGGGTGACCCACAGCAGCGAGCCGCCCGTGATGTACATGCAGGATATGTACGCCCAGCCGAAATATCGCGAGCAGGCGGCGACGGATTTGTTTGCCGACGGCCGGGCCATGCGGCCGCGCGTCGAGGGGACCGTGCCGCACGGCATGCTGGATGCGGACGACCACTATTTCCGCGGATGGAGGGCGACGGTTGCCAACGGCAAGCCCGATGTGATGTTCTTCGACAAATTTCCGGCGCAGGTGACGGTGGACGACAAGCTGCTCAAGCGCGGGCAGGAACGATTCGGCATCTACTGCGCCGCGTGCCACGGCCTGGACGGCTACGGCAACGGCCCGGTGAATGCCCGCGCCAAGGAACTCAAGCAGGGGACCTGGACGCCGCCGTCGAACCTGCACGATGCGACGGTGCGCGGCCGGGCGATCGGGCATATTTACAACACGATCTCGGTCGGCATCCGCAACATGCCCGCGTACGGCGGACAGATTCCGGTGGCCGACCGCTGGGCGATCGTGGCTTACGTCCGGGCCCTGCAGTTGAGCCAGGACCCGCCCGAAAACCTCGTGCCCATGAAAGAGACGCCTCACTGACTTTGGAGAGACCACCTTGGCTGGACACGAACAGACAACTGCGAGCATCACCGAAGAGACCCGGCTGGGTCCCAGGGCCAGGAGCGCCATGGGCATCTCCGCGGTGGTCGGTCTGGCGGCCATTCTCATCAGCATCGTGCTGGCATTCCATTCCGGAGCAGGCCGCTTCTATTTCGCGTGGCTGACGGCGTGGTCGAGCCTGCTGGCCATCGCCCTGGGCGCGCTGTTCTTCGTGATGACCCAGCATCTGACGGCCGCCGGCTGGAGCGTGACCGTCCGCCGCGTGGCCGAGGCGCTGTCCGTCACGCTCCCCGTTCTCGGCGTGCTCTCGCTGCCGATC
>JBIOJL010000084.1:0-16386 GCA_044450885.1 Tepidisphaerales bacterium | reverse complement strand
GGCTGGTGCGCGACCTGGCCCGCAAGGCATGCAAGGAGATCGAGTTTGTGATGACCGGCGGGGAAACCGAACTGGACCGCAACGTGGTGGAGGCGATCGGCGATCCGCTGGTCCACATGGTGCGCAACTCGGTGGACCACGGCATCGAGCCGCCGGACGTGCGCGAGAAGGCGGGCAAGCCGCGGGCCGGGCGCGTCGAGCTCAAGGCTTTCCACCAGGGCGGGAGCATCGTCATCCAGATCAGCGACGACGGCCGGGGCCTGAACAAACAGAAGCTGCTGAAGAAAGCGGTCGAGAACGGCATCGTGAAAGAGGGGCAGGAACTGACCGAGCAGGAGATCTTCGCGCTGATCTTCCACGCCGGGCTGTCGACGGCGGAAAAAGTGACGGACGTATCGGGCCGGGGCGTGGGGATGGACGTCGTCCGGCGGAACATCGAGGCCCTGCGCGGGCGCATCGACATCGTGTCGGCCGAGGGGCACGGCTCGACGTTCACGATCAAGCTGCCGCTGACGCTGGCGGTGATCGACGGTCTGGTGATCAAGGTCGGCAGGGAGCGTTACATCCTGCCGCTGACCAGCATCGAGCAGAGCATCCGGCCGACGGCGCAGCAGATTTCCACGCTGCAGGGCCGGGGCGAGATGTGCATGGTGCGCGGCAGCCTGCTGCCGCTGTTCAGGCTGCACCGGCTGTTCGAGGTGCAGCCCAGACACGAGAACCCGGCCGATGCGCTGGTGGTGATCGTGCAGGACAACCACCGCCGGTGCTGCCTTCTGGTGGACGAGATCATCGGCCAGCAGCAGGTGGTCATCAAGTCGCTGGGCGAAGTGGTTGGAAGAATCAAAGGTGTATCGGGCGGCGCCATCCTCGGGGATGGCAGCATCAGTCTGATACTGGACGTTCCGGGGCTGATCAATGCAGCCACGGAGAACTGAAGACGTATTCGATTGCTTTCAAGGAGACACGACATGAGCACTGCAACACTCGAAGCGCCCGCTGGATCGACCACGAGCAAGGGCGGCAAGTACCTGACCTTCGCACTGGGCAAGGAGGAATACGGCCTGGAGATTCTCAAGGTCCGCGAGATCATCGGCTACATGGAGATTACGGCCGTGCCTCGCACGCCGTCGTACGTCAAGGGCGTGATCAACCTTCGCGGCCAGGTCATCGCGGTGATCGACCTGCGGTCGAAGTTCGGCATGGAGACGGCCGAGCGGACCGAGCAGACCTGCGTGATCGTCGTGGAGATCAAGCAGGGCGGGCGGAAACTGTCGACGGGCATCATCGTGGACCATGTCTCCGAAGTGCTCGATATCGGCGGCGAAAAGATCGAAGAGCCGCCGACCTTCGGGGCGTCGGTGGACACCGACTTCATCCTGGGCATGGGCAAGATCGGCGATTCCGTGAAGATCCTGCTGGACATCGACCGCGTGCTGGGCGAGGAAGAAATCAACATGCTGGCGGAGACGACGCATGGCGGCCAGTGATCGGGCGCCGGCCCGCTTAGGGAGTATTCCGGGAGGTTCCGCATGTTCTTGAACGACGCCGAGTGTGTAACCGAACGCGATTTTCAGCGAATCAGTGATATCGTCCACCGTCATTGCGGGATCAACCTGCACGACGGCAAGAAGGAACTGGTCCGGGCGCGGATCGCCAAGCGGTTGCGCGTCACCGGTCTCAGCACGGCGGCGGAGTACCTGGACCGCGTCTTTGCCGATCCGACCGGGCAGGAGTTCACGTGCTTCATTGATTCGCTGAGCACGAATCTCACCAGCTTCTTCCGGGAAAACGGGCATTTCGATTACCTGGTGGAGACGCATTTGCCGGCGATGCTGGCGAAGAAGCGGAAGCAGGGCGCCGGCCGCATTCGAGTCTGGAGCGCCGGGTGCAGCACGGGCGAGGAGCCCTATTCGCTGGCGATCACGCTGCTCAACGCCACCGGAGACGGCGCCGGCTGGGACATCAAGCTGCTGGCGACGGACATCTCCACGCAGGTGCTGGCGACGGCAAAGGCCGGGATCTACGACAAGTCGCGCGTGGCGGCGGTGCCGGCGGCGCTGAAAGGGCGCTACCTGACGCCGGTTCGCGCCGGCGACAAATCCGCTTTTCAGGTGACGCCGGCCGTGCGGAACCTGATCCAGTTCGCGTACCTGAACCTGATGGAGGACTGGCCGTTCCGCGGGCCCTTCGACTTCATCTTCTGCCGCAACGTGATGATCTATTTCGACAAGCCGACGCAGCAGAAGCTGGTGAACCGTTTCTGGGAACACCTGGAAGCGGGCGGCCTGCTGTTTACCGGACATTCGGAGTCGCTGACCGGCGTGAAACACCAGTTCGAGTACGTGCAGCCGACGATCTACGCCAAGGCTTAATGGCCAGATGAGGTGGACCAGTGAACGTCATCGTGAGTGTTTCTGATGCCAAGACCTCGACGGACCCGGGCGACGTCATCTCGACGTATTCGCTGGGGTCGTGCATCGGCGTTGCCCTCTACGATCCGATAACGAACGTCGGCGGGATGCTCCATTTCCAACTGCCCACCTCGACGCTGGACCCGGCCCGCGCCAAACAGCATCCGCTCATGTTCGCCGACACGGGCATGGAGTGTCTGATGCACGAGCTGGAGGGCAAAGGGGCGCAGAAGCGCCGGCTCAAGGTGAAACTGGCCGGGGCCGCCCAGATTCTCGACGACCACAACCTCTTTAATATCGGGCGTAGAAACCACGCGGCGATCCGAAAGGTTCTTTGGCAGCACGGCATGTTTGTCGATGGAGAGGATGTCGGAGGTTCGACACCGAGGAACATGTATCTGAACATCGCCGACGGCGTGGTAACGGTGAAAACGCAGGGTACGAGCATCAATTTATAGAAGAGCGCAGCCATGGCATTCCGAATCCTCATTGTCGACGATTCCGCAACGACGCGTGCGATCATCAAGCGCACGATCCAGATGGCGCGCGTGCCGGCGGAGAAGTTGCTGGAAGCTTCCAACGGCATGGACGCGTTGTGCCTGCTGGCGACCGAGCCGGTGGACCTCGTTCTGGCGGACCTGCACATGCCCGAGATGGACGGAATGGAAATGACCCGGCGGATTCTGGCCGAGGAATCCACCCGGGCGATTCCGGTGGTGATCATCTCGGCGGAGCCCAGCGCTGAGCGTCTGGAACTGTTGATACACGAGGGCGCGCGGGGCTATCTGCGCAAGCCGTTCACGCCCGAGTCGGTCCGCGATCTCATCACCCAAACCCTGGGAGCCGGCAATGCTGCAGCTTGAAAACGACAATCTCGTCACGGCCCTGGTGGACGCCCTGGAACAGATGGCCTTTGTCTCGGCGCTCCCTCCGGAGGGCGAGCCGGCCACGCCGCTCCGGCCGCTGCTCCTGCGGATCAGCTTCCGCGGACCGGTGTGCCAGAGATTCGAACTGATCGCCGACGAGGAACTGGGCAGCCTGATGGCCGCCAATATTTTCGGCGCGGAGAGCGCCGAGGCCCGGTTCCGGGCCCGCGACGCCCTGAAGGAACTCCTGAATGTCACCTGCGGTCTGGTGTTGTCGCGCTGGCCCGCGCTGGAAGACCGGAATTTTGAAATGTCCATCCCCGAGGTGGTCCCCCTGGACGCGGCCGGATGGCAGGAGTTGTTGGCCGAGGGCGGCTTCACGCTGCTCGACGCCGAGGGGCATCTCGTGGCCATTCGCCTGGCGGACCGGAAATAACATGAGCACGCTCGCCGCCCATCCTCGTTCCGCCGGCAAAGCTCCCATCCGGGTGCTGGTCGTTGACGATTCGGCGGTGGTCCGCCAGCTTCTGTGCCGCGAACTGGCCCGGGACCACCAGATCGAAGTCGTGGGCACGGCTCCGGATCCCTATGTGGCCCGGGACAAGATCGTCGAATTGGAACCGGACGTGATCACGCTCGATGTCGAGATGCCGCGCATGGACGGCATCACGTTTCTTCGCAAGCTGATGCAGTACCGTCCGATGCCGGTGGTCGTGGTCAGCTCGCTGACCGGGCGGGGCACGGAGATGGCGCTGGCGGCGATGGAGGCCGGGGCCGTGGAGGTCCTGGGCAAACCGACGTCGGCCTACGAAGTGGGAAACGTCGGCAGCCTGCTGCTCGAGAAGATCAAGGCGGCATCCAGGGCCCGCGTGCGGATTGCGCCGGTGCGGCCGGCGGCCGCCGTGGAAGCGCCGACCGCGATGCTGCGGACGACGGATCGGATTCTGGCCATCGGCGCCTCCACGGGAGGCGTGCAGGCGCTGACCGAAGTTCTGACCGCGTTTCCGCCCGGAGCGCCGGGCACGGTCATCGTGCAGCACATGCCCGCCAAGTTCACGGCGTCGTTCGCGCAGCGGCTCAGCGCGATCTGCCGGGTGGAGGTGCGGGAGGCCGCCGACGGCGACGGGGTCATTTCCGGGCGCGTGCTGATCGCGCCGGGCGGGAAACACATGCTCCTGCAGCGGTCGGGGGCGAGGTATTACGTGAGCATCAGGGACGGTCCCGAGGTTTTCCACCAGCGGCCCAGCGTCGAAGTGCTCTTCGATTCGGTGGCGAAATATGCGGGATCCAATGCCGTGGGCGCCATCCTTACCGGAATGGGCGCGGACGGCGCCAAGGGTCTGCTCAACATGCGCCGCGCCGGCGCGCGCACGGTCGCCCAGGACGAAGCCTCGTGCGTCGTCTTCGGCATGCCGGCCGAGGCCATCAAGTGCGGTGCGGCGGAGCGGATCGTGCCGCTGGGCGAAGTGGCCCGGACCATCATCAACCTGGCACAGCAGGGTGCTGTGCCTGAACACTCGTGAGGTATTATGTCAGCAACGCAGACACCACCGGTTGCCATCAATCCGAAGCTGATCGTGCCGTTTGTCAACTCGGTGCGCAGCGTCTTCAGCACCATGATCGGGATGGCGACCGTCCTGGACCGCCCGCACGTGAAGACGCAGCCGGGGCCGACCTATGACGTCTCGAGCATCATCGGGTTCTCCGGCGACGTCATCGGATCGGTCGTGGTGAGCTTTCAGAAGAGCGCCGCGGAGAAACTGGTGGAGGCGTTCGCAGGCGCCCCCATCGAATTCGGCACGCCGGATTTCGCGGATGCCGTTGGCGAACTGGCCAACATGATCGCCGGCGGGGCCAAGAAATACCTGGGAAACCTGGCCACCATCACGGTCCCCAATGTGGTCATCGGCAGCGGCCACACCATCGCCCGTCTGAGCGGCGTGCCGTGCATCGTGATTCCCTGCCGCACCGACGTCGGCGCCTTCGCCGTGGAGATCAGCATCAAGCAACTGAACCCGGCCGGTGGAGAGAAGATTCAATAGGAGACAGGCCATGAGAGCAATGCTGGTTGACGATTCGCGCACCATGCGCAATATCCAGAAGAAGGTCCTCGCGGCCCTGGGCGAGGTCGAGTTCCACGAAGCGGGCGACGGGCTGGAGGCCTTGTCGCTGATCGCGGCGACGCCGGGGCCGTTCGACGTGATCCTCGTGGACTGGAACATGCCCAACATGGACGGACACACGCTGGTGCAGCGGATCCGCGAAAAGGACAAGACCACGCCCCTGGTCATGGTGACCACCGAGGCCGAGAAGAGCCGCGTGATGGACGCGCTCAAGGCCGGTGTGAACAACTACGTCGTCAAACCGTTCACTCCGGAATCGCTGCTGGCGAGAATCCAGCAGACGCTTGCGAAAACCAAGGCCGCGGCATAGCCCGGGATCCGGCCGCCGCGTCTGCATCGCCGAGAGGATGGTGAAGCATGTCCTCCGCGCAGGAACCAGAAACGGTGAATCAGGCCGCGGCCGCGACGCCGCCGGCGGCTGTGGAACTCCAGCCGGTGAGGATCGAGTTGCTTGAACTGCCGGCCGATCCGGCCGGTCAGGAAGAAAACGGGCCGGGCAGCCATTACGATCGTTGCGTCGTTCCCATCGCGGCGGCCGGGCAGGCGGTCGCACGCACGAACGACCCGGCCAGGACCGTGTTGGGCCCGAACGTGGCCTGGGGGCCGGACGGTTTCACGGTGGTGGCGACCGCCAACGGGCAGGTCCGGGTCCACGAATCGCGCGTCTGGGTGGACGACATCCTGGGGATTCCCGGCGATGTGGATTTCAATACCGGAAACCTGGAGTACGACCGGGACATCTGCATCCGCGGCTCCGTCCAGGATCTCTTCAAGGTAACCAGCCGCGGTACGATCCGCGTGATGCGGGACATCGAGGCGGCCGAGGTGCGGGCGGCGATGGATCTGCTGGTGGCCGGGGGCATCAGCGGCAAGGAAAAGGGCCATTGCTTTGCCGGCCATGACGTGAAGGCCAGGTACATCCGCAATTCAACCGTGGAGGCGGGCAACGACGTCATCGCCGTGAACGAGATTTCCCACAGCCGGGTGATCTGCGGCGGACGCGTACACGTCGATCGCGGGTCGATCATGGCCGGCCACGTCACGGCGGCGGGCGGAGTCACGTGCGATTCGCTCGGCTGCTCGTCGGACACGCAGACAGTCATCGAAGCGGGCATCGACGAGGCACTACGGCGCCTGGCGGCCAAGGATGCCCCGAAGATCGACGCGGACATCAGACAGATCGAGAAGATCCGCGAGACGGTCGAACCCCTCCTGCGCCACCAGAAGGGGCTGACGGCCGAGCAGAAGGAGAAGGCCACCGAACTGCTGTACAACGCTTCCGAGCTGGAGGAACGGCATCAGGAGACGATCGCGCTGCTGCGAAGAAGCCACGCCGATGCCGCGGCCCGCGGCAAGGAGGAGATCGTGGTGAACGGGCACGTGCATGACGGTGTCATCGTGCATTTCCGCGGCGTTGAGGCGGCCGTCCCGCCGGGAATCCGCGGCCCCCTGCGCATCGTGCCGCGAGCGGCCGGCGGCGAGCGGCAGATCGTCGTGACCCACCGCGGCAGCACCTCCGGCTTCGGTCTGGAGACGCATCAGCATGCGGATCCGATCCTGGATGCGCTGGACCGCATTCTTACCACGAAGCCACAGGCAGCCGCTGCCTGATGCTTCAGTAATCGGCCGGTTCATGGGTGTGTTGCCGCGATTGTACCATTGCCGAGGGTGAGAAGGCGGTCGGCCAGCCGGGCGGCTTCGCGGGCGTCGTGGGTGACGTGGAGCGTGGTGATGCCGGACTGGCGGGTGACCGTCTTCAGCAACTCGCACATCCGGTCCTGCGTTTCGCGGTCCAGCGCGTTGAGCGGTTCGTCGAGGCAGAGGATGGCCGGCCGCAACGACAGGGCCCGGCCCAGGGCGACGCGCTGGGCCTCGCCGCCGCTCAGACCCGCGGGCATGCGGGCGAGCAGGGGGGTGAGCCCGAGAGTAGCTGCGAGTTCCCGCACGCGCTGGTCAATGGCCGGCCGGGGCAGTTTCCGCAGGCGCAGGGCGAACGCCAGGTGCTGGTAGACCGTCATCGTGGGGAACAAGGCCGCATCCTGCGGGACGTAGCCGATGCCGCGCTCGGCCGGCCGAAGGTGGGTGACGTCGCGGCCGCCAAGCACGATCCGGCCACGGTCGAGGGGACGAAGGCCACAGATGCATTCGAGGATTGTCGTCTTGCCACAGCCGGTGGGGCCCATCAGGGCAACGTATTGCCCCTGGCCGGCCTCGAAGGAAATTCCTTCGAGATGGAAGGCGCCGGCGTGGATGGTGAGATCGTGAACGGCGATCATATCGGCGACCTCATGAACGTGTCGCGGAGGCCGAACAGCCGCATGAGCAGCAACACCACGAGGGCGGCCGCCACCATGATGAGCGAGACGGCGACGGCGCCTTCCAGGCGGCCGATGCTCAGTTCGAGGAACACGGTCGTGCTGAGCACTTCGGTGCGCATGCGGGTGGCGCCGGCGAAGACGAGGATCGGGCCGAATTCACCGAGGGCACGCGCCCAGGAGAGCGTGGCCGCGGCGAGGATTCCCTGGCGCGTTTCGGGCAACACCACGAGGCGAAACGCCTGGCCGCGGCTGCAGCCGAGCGTGAGGGCGACCTGTTCGCGGCGGGTGGAGATCTGGTCAAAGGTGACGCGCATGGTGCGGACGGCGAAGGCGCAGGCGACCATGAACTGGGCCAGCACCACGGCCGGAACTTCATAGGTGACGTAGTGGTCGATCCAGCGGAACGGCGCGAAGCGGAAGAGGATCAGCAGGCTCAGGCCGATGACCAGCGGCGGCAGGACGATGGGAATGTCGAGGATCGTGTCCACCAGTCCGCCGAAGATCGTGAACAGGGCGCGATGCGGGCGCGACCAGTCGATGCCCCGCCGCCAGCCACCGCCGCCCGGGGCCAGATGCCGCGAGAGCAGGTAGCCGATGGGCACGGCGACGATCACGGACAACACTGCGGTGATCGTGCAGGAAACGAGGCTGAGTTTGATCGAATAGCGGATGGCCGGGTCGGCGAGGCTGTGGCCGATGACGCCCCAGGTCGTGTAGAACGTATCGCCCAACAGCAACAGCACGATCAGCAGGACATACGCCCCGCCGATCACGCTCATGCAGAGCAGAAAGGGGACATCGCTGGGCGGGCGGTAGCGCGCCGCGGCCGGCGCTGCCGATGCGGGGGTCGAGCCGGGGGCTGGGCTGCCGTGCGGGTTCATCTATTTGCCCGCCTCCGCGCGCCAGCGGAATCCGAGGGATTCATAGCGTTTGCGCGACTCATCCGAGCGAATGGCATCCAGCAGCCGGCCGACAAGCTGCTTGTGGTCCGACGCCTTGCCGATGGAAAACGGCTGGACAGCCTTGGCCGACGGAATGGCGATCTCGTCGAGCCTGTTGCGCGCCTGCGAGAGGTTGGCGGTGTAGACCACGACGGCATCGAGCGAGCCCAGCGCGGCCTGGCTGACCAGCGTATCGGCCGTCGGCGTCTGCGTGCGGACATTGGCCATGACCGCATCGAGGATGCCGGCCTTCTGCAGCAGTGTGCGGGTGAGCGCGCCCAAGGTGCTTTGTTCGGCGTTGGCGATGCCGACGCGAAGCCCCGATCGGGTGAGATCCGCGAACGTCTTGATCGCCTTGGGGTTGCCCTTGGGCACCGCCAGCACGATATCCGTCTCGGAGACGTCCGTAGAAGGCAGGAACAAGTCGGCGACGGGCGGCACGAAGGACACATCGCAGGCGAGGTACGCATCGGGTTTCTGCTGCGCCTTCATCTGCGCCACGAGGATGCCACATCCGTTGTATACGCGGCTGACCCGGCATCCTTCCCGCTGCTCGAAGGCTGTGACCGTCTGGTCGATGGCCGGGCGGTTGACGGCGCCGCTGTAGAAGAGGATCGATGGCGTCGGCGCCCAGACATCGCCTTCGGCGGGCTCGTAAAGATGCTTCTTGAATATGGGCAGGCCGCGGTCGCGGGCGGCCAGGTAGCGGGCGGCGCGGAGCGCCTCGGTGGGCTGCGCGCTGGCGGAGAGAATCCCGATCGTCACCTGTTCCTGGACGGTGTCGAGTTGCGGGTCGCGGATCATCGCCAGCGCGGGATACTGGCGGGCGGTGGCATCCCAGACGACGGCCGCATCGACGCTGCCGACCTTCACGTCGTTTGCCGTGTCGTTGACCGTCGGCTTGAAGACGGCAACGTGTTTCTCGAACGCGCTCCACTGGCCAGTCTTTTGGAGCAGGGCCCGCAGCGTTCGGCCGATGGACGCCTGGTCCGGGTTGGCGATCGCCATCCGCAGGTCGCTGCGGAGCAGGTCGTTCAGTCCGGCGATCTTCTTCGGGTTGCCGGCCGCGACCAGGATCACCGGGCGCATGGTCGCCAGCGGGATCGCTTCGCGAACGAGTCCCTTTTTCCGCCCGATCTCGATGTAGCTGGCATCGGCGGCGATAAACAGGTCGCCGCGACGCGAGGCCTCGATATTGCCCAGCAACTGGCCGGAGCCGCCGTATTGCACCTGCACGGCGACGCCCGTCTCTTTCTCGTACGCGGCGACGATCTCGTGTACCGGCGGCTGGATTCCCGCTGCGCAATAGAGAACCACCTGCGGTCCGGCGGGCTTGCGGTTGCAGGATGTCAGGATGGCCAGAAGCAGGATGGGCCAGGCGAGAAAGTGCCGCCGGTGTCCCCACCGGCGGAATCGAACGGCGCTCGCAGATAAATCCGAGGGACGTGGCGGTCCAACGTGCTTGTCCAATCCGGGCACTGAAGATGTGTCGGAGTACCGACACCACGGGCTGGAAGCCCGTGCCACCAAAGTCGGCCCGTCGGATGCACCGCCCGAAAGAACGAGCACGCCTGGTCCGGATTGCTTGGCAGGATCATTCATGACTGTCCTCCCATCTCGATCACCTTCTGCGCATACCCGGCCGCCCGGTCGTCGTGGGTGACCAGCAACATGGCGCCGCCCGCAGCCGCGAACTCGGCCATCGCATCCAGCACCATCTTGCCGCTGGCGGCATCCAGGTTTCCCGTCGGCTCGTCGGCCAGCAGCAGTTTCGGCCGGTTAAGCAGGGCCCGCGCCATTGCCGTGCGTTGTCGCTCGCCGGTGCTGAGTTGGGCCGGCACATGATGCGCCCGGTCACGCAAGCCGAACCGCTCGACCAATTCCGCGGCACGCTGCGGGGCATCTTCCGCCGGCAATGCCAACGATGCCGCGAGTACGTTCTCCAGTACGCTCAGATACGGCACGAGATGAAACTGCTGGAAGACAAACCCGATTTGGGCAGCGCGGAACCTCGCCCGGGCCTCCGAAGGCATCGCGTAGGGGTTGGCCTCGCTCACCTGCACTGTTCCCGCATCCGGCCGCAGCAGGGCTCCCGCCATCAGCAGCAGCGTCGTTTTCCCACAGCCGCTCGGCCCGCGCACGGCCACAAACTCTCCCGGCTGAATATGCAGGGTCAGCCCGGCAACGGCGTAGACGCACCCCTGGGGGCCTGTGTATGTCTTGCTGACCGCATCGAGGCGAAGCATCCGGGCTACTCCTTCTGCAGGATCACGGCCGGGTCCTCGCGGGCGGCCAGCATTGCGGGAATCCAACTTGCCAGTATCGCCAGCAGCGGGGCCAACGCCAGCGACGTCGCCGCCAGCCTCGCGTTGATCAGTCCGGCCGACGGCATTCCCGACGTGCCCGGCCAGAACGCGCCCGCGGCCACTCCGCCGACATATCCCGCGCAGGCCCCGGCCAGTCCCATGATCGCCGCCTTGCCCACGAAGATCGCGAACACCTGGCGCGATCGCAGCCCCATCGCCCGCAGCACGGCGATCTCGGCGCGGCGCTCGCGGACATTGCCGAAGATGAGCAGTCCCACCCACGTCCCGGCCGCCAGCATGGCGACGGGGACGAGCACGCCCGCGAATGTTTCCAGGCCGGCCCGCAACTGTTGCCGTCCGGCCTTTTCCTGTTCCAACGACGCCACCGCCTGGGCGGCCGTCAGGTTGCGGGCTTCGGCACGGCCGACTGCCTGCGAGGCGAACTCGACCACGTTCGTATCCGGCAGCAGCGTCCCGATTTCGCTGCGGATCTTCGCCAGCCGGTCGGTCGAGCAGTTGCACTCGAGCGCCAGGATCGCGTTGATCCGGCCCGGCTGCCCGAGCATCTCCTGGGCCAGCTTCAGGTCGATCCAGACGGTCACGTCATCCCAGTTGCCCCGTTCATCCATCAGCTTGCTGACCGTGAATTCCCGGCCCAGGAGCTGCAATTCCTGGCCAACGGCAAGCTTCAGGCTCCGGTGCAGTTCATGGCCCACCACCATGTTGCCCGGCGCAACCGCCTCCAGGATCGGCTTCTGATTGGCGCTTTGAATCAGCACCTCGCCGCGCGTCCCCACTAGCATGATCTTCCGTTCCCGCTCGGGCCATTTCACCCGCATGGCCAGGCTCGGCAGCACATGGTTGATCGTCGCCACGCGGCTGGCCGCCAGCCGCTGCGAATATTCCTCGGGCATGAACAACTGCTTCGCCTGGTCGTCGTAGAGATCGGTCTGCGACTGTCCCTTGGGCAGGATCAGCACATTGAACCCCATCTTCACGGTGATCTTGCGGATGTCATCTTCAAACTGCGCCATCATCTCGCGCGTCGCCTTTTCCTTGGCGGCCAGGATCTGCTCGCTCTGCAGGTCGTGGCGGCGCAGGAGTGTTACCTCGGCTGTCAGGCACGCCACCGCCACGACGATACCCAGCGCCCCGAGCGTGAAGTTCAGGCGGCGGTAGACGATTTCGCGGAATATGAGCCGGCCAACGTGCATGGTCAGTTCTCCGTCCGTCGGTCACGCAGCGTCAGGGTTACGGCGATGCCGACGATCACGATCGCCGCGGCGGCGAGGGTGATCAGGAGATTGCGGTAGAGTGTCCCGGTTGGCGCCGGCGCGACGGCAACCGGCGTCGCGACGGCCGGCGCGCTGCGCTCGGGCACTGGCGGCCCCAGCGTCGGCAACTGCGACTCGACAGGTTTGGCGGCCGCAAATGCCGCGCCCCAGTCGGTCACCATCAGCAGGTCGATGCCGGGATTCTGGTCCTTCACCTCGCACGAGCACGGGCCGGTGAGGAACTTCGCGGCCGCCTCGATGTTGTCGCGGCTAATCATCTTCTCGCCCACCAGAGCGCACAGCGCCCGGCCGCGCCCGAAGACGGGGAACGCTATGGGCTCGCGGCGTTTGGCCACTTCCGGATCGCGCCGCAACAGATTCCCCAGTAGTGCCGCCTCGGCCGGATCGCCCGGCGTCAGACGCACCACGGAGAACGCGAGCTTGAGCGGCTTGTCCTCCGGCCGGGCCGCAGGATCTTCCGGCAGTTTGATCTCCGACTCCAACCGCTTGAGCTCAGTTTGCAGCGTCTTGGCCGCCGCATCGTCCAGCGCTGCATCGTCACTGGCCAGCAGGATCCAGACCGCGCTGTCGCCGCCGATG
Source organism: Tepidisphaerales bacterium (assembly GCA_044450885.1). Taxonomy (GTDB): domain Bacteria; phylum Planctomycetota; class Phycisphaerae; order Tepidisphaerales; family Tepidisphaeraceae; genus JANYKD01. The sequence goes on along the minus strand of JBIOJL010000084.1, from coordinate 3,547 downwards.
AGGCGCTGGGCAACCGCCTTCCTTACGGGCGAATCCGCGACCAGCCCGATGTTCGCCGCCGTCAGCGGCCCGGCCCACGCACAGGGAATCGACGGGTCATTGTCCGGATAGCACACCACCATCCACGGCAGGGCCGGCTGCGGCTGGGCTTTGAATATGGCCAGGGCGTCCGGGTCGGGCTTGCCGTCCAGGACGACGCGTTCCACGCTGAAATTCCCCAGCCCCTCGTGGTCGACCGACAACGCCTCAAGGCTCTTGCATAACGTCTGCTGGTCGGCCGAGAGAGTCCCGTGGTGATACACCAGAACCCGGTACATCCCCGGCCGCCAGCGCTCCAGCGCAAACCGAAACACCGGCACGTCGCACGCCCGAGCCGATACCCCTCCCAGCACGGCCAGCAGGCCGATGCACAGCGTGCAGATTCTGGGCATGAGGTATTTCACAAGAACGACGATATCATAGGCATCCCGGCGAGACAATGAGCCAGGCGGCCAGCGTCTTCGCCGGCCGTTCGTTCCCCAGACCCCGGCATCTTATGATTCGCCACATCACCATGTTCTTCGTCGTCGCAGCGCTCGCAAATGTCGCTTGCGCCCTGCCCGTTCCCCAGGCGCCGGCCAGCGGCTTCGCCGCGCAGACCGTGAACGCCGACGACCTCGATCCTGCGGCGTTTGCGCAATGGGTCGACGGCCACGAGTTGCCGATGACCGAGAAGAACGGGCCGAAGCATGTGGTCTGGACGAAGACGACGCCGCCGGAGTGGAACGGCGCGGAGTTCGGACAATCCAGGCAGCCCGGGCCGCGGCAGTTGCGCATCGGGTTTGTGCGGGCGATTCCCGTCGGCGCAGTGCTTGTTCGCGGCGGCGGCCGGCTGAGCGTGCTCAAGGGCGATGCGGCCTATCCGGGGGATCTGGCCGACGAATCCAAATGGATCGCAGCGACACGGATCGCCGGGCATAAGGTTGGCACAGAGGAAGCCGGCCGCGAAGATTACGCCCTCTGGCTCCTTCCGCACGGCACCACCACGCGGGCGCTGCGATTCACCCATGTCGCCGATGTCGCCGACAAATCCTACGCGGGCTGGCTCGGCGGCGTGTATGTTCTCGCGCAGCGCGTTGCCAACGCAGCCCCCATGGCCGTCGCGTCCGCCAGCGCCCGCGACGAGGCCGCCGGCAAACTGATCGACGGCACCAACAACAACTGCTGGCAGTGCTGGGACAATGGCAAGGAAGGCGCCTCGCAGCCCGTCGCCGAGCGCCCGGAATGGGTCATGCTCATCTGGCCCGCATCCGTGCAACTTGCAGGGCTCAACATGCTCTGGGCGGGATTCGCGGCCTGCGAAGTGCAGACCTACGACGGCCCGGCCGACCGCCACCCGCGCCAGGCCGAGGAGAAGGATTGGAAGACCGTGCAAGCGTTCGGCGCGCTGGAGAACCAGTACCCGCGCGCCCTGGGCATCAACTGGCTGGATTTCGGCCAGGTCGTCACCACCCGCGCCATCCGCGTCAAGCTGACCGCTGTCACCAAAGAAGGCCATCCACACCTTAAGGACAATACGCGCGCCGGCAAGCGGGTCTGGCTGGGTGAACTGCAGGCGCTGACGCCGCTGGATGGGGCGGAGTTGGCGGCCGTCCTGCCCAAAGAGGTCGAGCAGGAGCATCCGCCGATTCCCATCCGTTTTACGCTCAAGGAACCTGGCGTGGTGACGCTGGTGATCGATGATGCCGAAGGCAAGCGGGTGCGGAATCTTGTTTCGCAGACTCCGTTCCCGGCCGGCGAGAACACCGCGTGGTGGGATGGCCTGGACGATCTCGGCCGCGACACGGATGCCGCCCGCCACGGCCTCTATCACGTTCCCGGGCAGTTCGTGAAACCGGGCGACTATCGCGTGCGCGGGCTCACGTATAAGCAGATCGACCTGCGCTACGAATTTTCCGTCTACAACGCCGGCAAGCCGGTGTGGGAAACCGCCGACGGAACAGGCTGCTGGACGACCAACCACACGCCGCCCTGCGGCACCCTCCATGTCCCGGCCGATCGTTCGCCGACCGGCAAGTCCATGGTCTACATTGGTAGCTACGTTGCCGAAGGCGGCCACGGTCTGGCGTGGGTGGATCTCGATGGCAAGAAGGTCGGCGGCCGCGGCTGGATCGGCGGCAACTGGACCGGCGGGCCTTTCCTGGCCCGCGACGCCGGCGAAAACGCGGATGCCAATGCGTTCGTGTATGTCGCCTCGGCCTGGGACAAGGAACTGCGCCTGACCGCGATCACCAGGGCCGGCGACAGGAACGTCGCCAAGTACGCCTTCGAGAGCAAGGAGACCACCGCCGTCGAGGGGCTGGCCGTGCGAAACGGGTTGCTCGCCTGCACGCTGCCGAAGTCCGCGCAGGTGCTCCTGGTGGACGCCAAGGCCGGCAAGGTGCTGGGGACGACCAGGCTCGAGGATGGCAGGGGGGTCGCGTTCGATGCTGCCGGTCGGCTGCTGGTTCTGGCTGGAAAGCAACTCGAACGCTTCACGGTGGCCGACGGCGGCAGGCTCGAAGCGCGGGCGACGCTGGTGAAGGCTCTGGAGGATCCGTGGGGTCTGGCGCTCGATACCGCCGGTAACATCTACATCAGCGATCGGGGAAACAGCCAACAGGTGAAGGCCTTCGCCGCCGACGGCAAGCCGCTGCGATCCATCGGCCACCCGGGTCCGATGAAAGCCGGCCCGTACGATCCGCTGCACCTGAGCAGCCCCAAGGGCATCACCATCGACGAGCGGAACCACCTCTGGGTGGCCGAGGATGATTTCCAGCCCAAGCGCGTCAGCGTCTGGACGCTCGATGGCCAGCTCGTGAGCGCCTTCTACGGCCCCGGCGAATACGGCGGTGGCGGCAAGCTCGACCCGCAGGACAAGACCCGGTTCTATTTCCACGGCATGGAATTCAAGCTCGATTGGGAAAACGGGACGGATCAGCTTGTCCGCGTCTACTACAGGCCGGGAGCAAGTGAACTGGGCCTGCCCGATGGCCACGCCGTGAATGGATATCCTGAATGCCCGATCTACATCCAGGGCCGGCGATATTTCACCAACTGCTACAACTGCAACCCCACGAATGGCGCCGCCATCGCCATGCTCTGGATCGACCGCGACGGGCTTGCCGTGCCGGTTGCGGCCATGGGCCGGGCCAACGATTGGAAGAAGGTGCTGGCGGGCGATGAGTTCAAGTCGCGCTTGCCGGCCGGCGTGGACCTCAACGGCGACTACTGGCGCAACCCGGTCATGTTCGTCTGGTCCGACAGCAACGGCGATGGCAGGATGCAGCCTGAGGAAGTGCAGTTCGCCAAGACCCATGCGGGCGGCATCACCGTCATGAACGACCTCGCCTTCATCGCGTCCCGCGCTTCCGATTCGATCATGCGCCTGCCGGTGCGGAAGTTCACCGAGGCCGGCGTTCCGGTTTACGATCTGGCGGCCATGGAGAAACTCGTGGACGGCGCCAATCCGCCGCCAAGTTCCGGTGGCGAACAGGCCCTGTGCCACCCCGATGGCTGGACGGTTTCC